>DATNHT010000054.1:0-17396 GCA_035604815.1 Opitutaceae bacterium | reverse complement strand
GTTCACGCCGGCCGACAGCGAGTTGTCGATGTCATCGGTTGCGTTGGCCAGTCCGGAGTAGCGGGCGCGGTAGTCGACGAAGAAATCCCGCTGCGCGTCCAGGATGTAGTACAGGTAAAGGTTTCCCGTGTAGGTGGACAGGTTCGTGAAGAGCTGCTGGTCCTGGTAGTCCACGTAGCTGTAGTCAAAGGACCCCGATATAGAATAGCGCTCCATCACGGGGTACAGGAAATTCAGGGCGACATCGTAGTTCCACGACACGTCGCGGGTGTTGACGTCCACATCCGCCCGGTTTTCGCGCTGCGCGCTGACGAGCAGCGAGCCGGTCGTCCTGCCTGTCTGCTTTGTCAGCTCCGCAGTGACCTTCGGGTCCACGTAGTTCTGCTCCCTGAAGTTGGCGTACCGGGCAAAGGTCAGCGAAGCCGTCGCGTCGACCCCGATCCAGCCCGCCCTGCGCGCAAATTCCGCTCCCAGGGTTCCCTCCACCAGCATGCTCCCGCCGCTCTGAGCGTTCGCGAAGACGTTCGAGTCGTAGGCCATCTCGACCGAGCCGTCTATGTAGAGGCGGTCTTTCCCGTCCTCAAGAGAGACCAGGGCCCGCGCATCGGGAGTGCAGACGGCAGTGGCCGTCACGGCTGCGGCCGTGAGCAATCGATGCTGCAAATTCATGGACTCCGTGCAGACGAATGGCGGCCGGATTACCGGCTAGAAAGATTTGCCGCGCTCACGGTCGGCTCGACTGGCGGCTCGACGGGGACCACGGGCACAGGGACAATTTCCGGCTTCGCTCCCGTCGGCACGTTTCCGTCGAAGAGGTTTATGCTGCCATCGAAGCTGGCGTCGGCCTGAATATCGAAATAGACGAGCCTTCGCGCCGCGTCGGCCGCGAGGAGCCGCTCGTACAGCCAGTCGCGCTGGCCCTCCATGCGGCCGTCGGAAATGTCCTGAATCACGACGACGTTTGCCTGGCCCGGGGTTCCCGGGCGGATGATGATCTGCTGGCCGCTATGGACCTCGCGGGGTCGGTCCAGAGGACCCGCCTGCACGGTGGCGTCGCCCAAGAGAAGCGAGATCGTCGTCTCGTTGTCGCCGACCTGGAACACGGTCTGGCGGCCGTGGATGTCCGCCGTGGCAAGGGGTGTCTCGAACAACAGGGTGCTTCCGGCGGCCATCCTGCCCGTCGA
This sequence comes from Opitutaceae bacterium, assembly GCA_035604815.1. Classification (GTDB taxonomy): domain Bacteria; phylum Verrucomicrobiota; class Verrucomicrobiia; order Opitutales; family Opitutaceae; genus Palsa-1447. The sequence goes on along the minus strand of DATNHT010000054.1, from coordinate 16,212 downwards.
AACCCCGACCACGCCGAATTCGATGCGCATGTCGGTGCGGGAAATCGAGGGCTCCTCCTCCATGTCCGTCCGGTTGGGGCGGAAGGGCGCCTGGATGAACTCGCGAATCTTGCTGCGGGTCCTGACGTCGAAGTAGATTCCGATGCCGTTTGAAAGCACGATTGACGCGTTCGAGTTGGCCTGGGTCGCGATCGCCGAGCCTTCGGCCTTGTAGACCGCCTTCTTCGCCAGAACGGCGATCCTCTTGTCCGCGTCGATCTGGGACTCGCCCTCGGTGTCCGCGACGTAGATCTTGCTGGTCGGATTCCTCCCCGGCGCCTGGGCGTGCGCAGCCGCGGCGACGCAGAGCGCGGTTATGCCGAGACGAAGGAGGGCGCGGGTATTCATCGCACGGCGATGTTACGGCACCCGTGCAGTTCAGGCAAGAGAGTATAATTGCTTATATCTGCGCCGGTTCCGCGTTCAATCGATTGGCCCGAAGGGACCTGCGGGCCGCCTACGACACGACGAGATTGAGGATTCGGCCCGGGACATAGACCACCTTGCCGACTGTCCGGTTGGCGAGGAAGGCCGACACCCTGGCGTCGGCCCTGGCAAGGGCGACGGCCTGCTCCTGCGAAAGCCCGACGGGAACGAGGCGGTCGCCCCGGTGCTTCCCGTTCACCTGGAAGACGAGCCGGACCTCGGCCGCGGAAATCTTTGCCGGATCAAAGGTTGGCCATGGAGCGTCGGAGGCCAGCCCGGTTGCCCCCAGGCGGGACCATAGCTCCTCGGCGACGTGGGGGGCGAACGGCGCGAGCAGCTGGACGAACGCGAGCGCGGCCGCGCGGCTGACCCTCGCCTCCTTGTGAAGCGCGTTCTCGAGGATCATCATCTGCGAAATGGCGGTATTGAACCTCAGGAGGTCGATGTCGTCACCCACCTTGCGGATCGTCTCATGCAGCAGCTTCTGAAGCTCGGAGGAATCCTGCGCATCTTCGGCGATCCTGGGGCTCGCCCGGCCGTCGTCGCCGATGTAGTCGCGCCAGACCTTCTGCAGGAAGCGGTGCACGCCCTCTATCCCCCTAGGGTTCCAGGGCTTCATCGCCTCGAGCGGCCCGAGGAACATGAGATAGAGGCGCAGGCTGTCGGTCCCGTGGCTCTTGATGATCGAGTCCGGGCTCACCGCGTTGCCGCCGCTCTTCGCCATCTTCTCGCCGTCCTCCCCTAGGATGATGCCCTGGTGGAAAAGCTTCCTGAACGGCTCCTCGTCCGGCACGGCGCCGATATCGAACAGGACCTTGTGCCAGAACCGGGCATACAGGAGGTGGAGCACCGCGTGCTCGGCGCCGCCCACGTAGAGGTCGGGCCCCCCCCAGCGGGCCAGCGCCTCCGGCGACGCGAAGCGCCGGTCGTTGTGGGGATCGGTGAAGCGCAGGTAGTACCAGCAGGATCCCGCCCACTGGGGCATCGTGTTGGTCTCGCGGCGGGCAAGGATCCAGGCCTCGCCGCCGGGCCTAGGCTCCGTGCTCGGGACCGCCTGGCCGGTCGTGCAGTCGTACCAGATATCGACCCAGCCGGGGACATTCGCGAGCGCGCTCTCGCCGTTGCCGCTCGGCAGGTAGGACTCGACGGGGGGCAGCTCCAGCGGAAGCGCGGACTCGGGAAGCGCAAGCGCGAACCGGGCCGCGCCGTCCTGCACGAACGAGACGGGCTCCGTGGGAAGGGCGCCGCCGAGGCGGGTCGCGGCCCGGCGGTAATCCTCCGCGCCCACCCAGACGATCGGAATAGGCTCGCCCCAGTAACGCTGCCGGGAAAATAGCCAGTCGCGCAGCTTGAAATTGACCGAATGCCTCGCGGCGCCCCTTGCGGCCAGGTCGTCGGTGATCCGGCGCCTGGCCTCGCGCCAGCCCAGGCCCGTGTAGACGCCCGAACGCACAAGGTTGCCGTCGCCCATGTAGGGCAGCATCGGGGCGCGGCCGTCCGGGGACGGATCGGCCGGCTCGACGACGGTGACGACGGGAAGGCTGTAGCGCGCCGCAAACTCGAAGTCGCGCTCGTCGTGGGCCGGCACGGCCATGATCGCGCCCGTCCCGTAGCCCGTGAGCACGTAGTCGGCGATCCAGATGGGAATGTGCGCCCCGTTGGCCGGATTAACCGCGAACGAGCCGGTGAAGACCCCCGTCTTCTCCTTTGCAAGGTCGGTGCGCTCGAGGTCGCTCTTCGAGGCGGCCCGCCTGCGGTATTCCTCGACCGAGGCCCGCTTCTCGGGCGCGGTGAGCGGCTCGACGAGGGCGTGCTCCGGCGCGAGAACCATGTAGGTGCAGCCGAAAAGCGTGTCGGGGCGGGTCGTGAAGACCTTGAGGCCTCCGAGGCCGGGCCTCTCGAGGCCGAAGACGATCTCGGCGCCCTCGCTTCTGCCGATCCAGGCCGCCTGCATCCGCTTTGTCGAATCGGGCCAGTCCAGGGAGTCGAGGCCGGAGAGCAGCCGGTCCGCGTACGCGGTGATCCTGAGCACCCATTGGCGCAGGTTGCGCCGCTCGACGGGGAAGCCGCCGACGTCGCTCTTTCCGTCGACCACCTCCTCGTTCGCGAGGACCGTGCGCATCTCCGGGCACCACCAGACGGGCCGCTCGTCGACGTAGGCCAGGCCCCTGCGGAAGAGCTGGAGGAAGATCCACTGCGTCCAGCGGAAGTACCTGGGGTCGGTCGTGTCGATCTCGCGGTCCCAGTCGTAGGAGAATCCCAGCGCCTTGATCTGCCGCCTGAAGTTGGCGATGTTGTTCTGGGTGTTCGCCGCCGGGTGGGTGCCGGTCTTCACCGCGTGCTGCTCGGCGGGGAGGCCGAACGCGTCCCAACCCATGGGGTGGAGCACGTCGAAGCCGCGGGCCCGCCTGCAGCGCGCGATGATGTCCGTCGCGGTGTAGCCCTCCGGGTGGCCGATGTGCAGGCCCGTCCCCGAGGGGTAGGGAAACATGTCGAGCACGTAGAACTTCGGCTTGGACGGGGCCCCTCCGGCCTTGAAAGATCGGTTGTGCTCCCAGAAAGATTGCCAGCGCCGCTCAATTTCCTGAAAGTCGTAGTCTTTGCACTCTGTAACCATCGTGTGAAACCCGCCATTGTGAACCATTCGCTCCCCCGGTCAATCTTGGCCGCCGTCCCGCTGCTCCTCGCCGCCGTCGCGACCCATGCCCGGGCCTCTATGAGCGGCGGGTTTGAGCGGCTGCTCGACTCCGTCGTCCGGATCGACGTGCGCGAATTAAACTTTGAGGAGGGAGCGCGCAGGATCGACGCGAGCATCGGCTCGGGCGTGATCCTGTCGCAGGACGGGCTCGTCCTGACGAACGCCCACGTCGCCGGCCCCCGGGCGGTCGAGATAAACGTGACGCTCTCCAGCCTCGAGAGGGTGGGCGCGAGGCTCGTCGGCTGGGACCACTGGACGGACCTGTCGCTCCTCAGGATAAACCTCGACGACGCCAGGCGGCGCGGGCTCGCGTTCAAGCACGCGCAATTCGGCGACAGCGACCGGCTCTACGTGGGCCAGACCGTCTACGCCGTCGGCACGCCCCACGGGCTCACCCGGACGGTGACCCGCGGGATCATCTCGAACAACAACCGCTATTTCGAGGACACCGAGGGCGTCGACGGGTACGAGACGGGCAACTTCAACACCTGGCTCCAGACCGACGCCGCGATCAACCCCGGCAATTCCGGAGGTCCGCTCGTGACCGACGACGGCCGGGTGGTGGGGATCACCTCGCGCGCCTACCTGGGCGCCAACAACCTTGGATTCGCGATACCGTCGAGCATAGCCCGGCGGGTCGTTGCGGGCCTGGTCCGCGACGGGACGATCACGAGGAGCTACATCGGGGTCGTGCCCAAGGCCCTACAGGACCTCGAGGGCTTCTACGACGTGGCGACGAACACGGGCATGCTCGTCGACAGCGTGGAATCGGGATCGCCCGCGGCCAGCGCCGGCCTCAGGGCCGGCGACATCATTCTCGCGATCGACGGCAAGAAGGTTGACGGCCGCTTCCCCGAGCAGCTGCCGCCGATCCAGAACCTGATCGCGAGCCAGCCGGTGGGCTCGTCGCTCGTGATCGCCTACAAGCGGGCGTCGCGCGAGGCATCCGCCACCCTCGTCACGGCGAGGCTCGAGAGCCGGATGGGCGAGGAATGGGTCTCCGACACCTGGGGAATCGGCGTGAGGAAGGTCTCGCGCGCCTTCGCCCGGGAGAACCAGCTGACCGACGACACGGGGGTTCTCGTGATCGGGGTCCAGCGGGGATTCCCCGCCGATGTCGCGGGCCTGGCCAGGGGCGACATCATAACGAAGATCAACCAGAGCCCGGTGGCCTCGCTCGACGTCGTCAAGGCGGTCGACGCGGCGTACGCGGCCAGACCCGCGCCGACGCTCTTCGAGGTCCAGAGGGAGCGGCGGGTGTCGCTCGTGGTCCTCAAGCCATGAAACGCCTGGCGCTTCTTCTCGCGGCGGCCTCCTGCCTCGCCGGGGCGCGAGCCCGCGCAGCCGCCTTGCCCGCCCTCTGGGCGGAGCGCGTCAAGTGCACCGTCGCGGTGGAATACGTGACGGAGACGGAGCTCGAGCGCCGGCCCACGATCGCCTACGGCACCGTCGTCGACGCGACCGGCACGATCATCCTTCCGTCCGCCGCGATCGACCTGAGAATCGCCCCGAGGCAGATCCGGGATTTCAAGATCTACGTGCCGGGGGACCCCGAGGGGTCTCCGGCGCAGTACCTGGGCCGCGACGCGTTCACGGGCTGGCACTTCGTCCGGGCGAGCCCGTCCATCCTGAATCGGCTCGTGCCTGTGACGGCGTTCATCGGATCGGGCGCTAGTCGGGAACCGGAACTCGCCGACGAAGTCTGGGGCATTGGACTTCGCAACAAGGATGAGGATTTCACCCCGTACATACTCCAGAGCCATGTCGCGCTCATCCAGGCGCTGCCGCAGCGCACGGCGATCGCCCAGCAGGAGGTGGCCGGACCGGGCCTGCCTGTGTTCGACCGGGAGGGCCGCTTCGTCGGCCTGGGCGCGAGCTCGTTCGGGCAGACATTCCTCGAGTTCTCGGGCGCCGAGAGGAGCGGCACGCCCATCATGCTCGTGAACCTGGAGGAGAGCAGCGCGTTTCTGGTCGCGGCGGAGGTGCTCCCCTACATCGGCTACATCCCAAGAAACGTGTTCGGCCGCCCGCTTGCGTGGCTCGGCGCCTACGGCCTCGAGCCGATGGACCGCGAGGTTGCGGCCTTCCTCAAGCTGGAGTCCCAGTCGGGCGCGGTCGTCAGCGAGGTGCTCGAAGGAAGCCCCGCCGAGAAGGCCGGAATGAAGGCGCATGACATCATTCTGGGCGTGGACGGCAAGCCGCTGCCGCGGTTCAGGCCCGACCGGGTCGTCGTCGACTACGTCGAGCGCCTGATCGCGGCCCGCGCCCCCGGCGACTCCATGGCTCTCTCCGTGCTGCGCGGCTCGAACCGCGTCGAGTTGAAGGCGTCGCTCGAGGAGGAGCCCCGCCTGGTCCGCGAGGCCGACCGGATGTACTTCGAGAGAATCGGGTTCACGGCCCGCGAATTTGTCTATGGCGACGCGATCGCGCGGCATTCGCGGGCGAATGATCTGGGAGGTGTTGTGGCGCACCTGGTCAAGCCGAACAGCCCGGCGGACATCGCGGGCCTGCGGCCCGACGACTGGGTCAGGGAGATAGACGGGGTCGCGATACCGGACTTTCCCACGGCCGTGGAGAGGCTTACGGCGATCGAGAAGGACTCGCGCCGCGCGGAGGCCGTGTTCCTCGTGAGCCGCGGGAGCGACACCGCCGTCCTGCGGATAAAGCTGCGCTGAGCGTCCGCCAAGAAGGCCATGTTCACCGGAATCGTCGAGGAGGCGGGCTCGGTCGAGTCGTTTGAGCGGGCGGGCGGCCCATGGAGGCTGCGGGTCCGCTTCGGGCCGGTGCTGGACGGGATCGCGGCCGGCGCCAGCATCGCCGTCAACGGCTGCTGCCTCACCGCGGTCGAGATTGGCGGCGGGGCGGTCACCTTTGACGTCCTCGAGGAGACGAGGCGGCTGACGAATTTCCGGTTCCTGGCGCCCGGCGCGCCGGTTAACCTTGAGCGCAGCATGAGGGTGGACGACCGGTTCGGCGGGCACTTCGTCACGGGCCACATCGACGGGCAGGGCCTGGTCGAGGCCTTTGAGCCCCGGGGCCCCGACCACTGGCTGCGCGTCCGCGGCGCCGCGGGGTGCGGCCGGCTGCTGGTGCACAAGGGCAGCATTGCCGTGGACGGCATCTCGCTCACCGTGGCCGAGGTGGACGGCGACGCCTTTGCCGTGTGGATCATTCCGCACACGATGGCCGTGACCAACCTGCGCTCCCGCGGCGTGGGCGACGCCGTGAATTTGGAATTCGACATGCTGGGCAAGTACGTGGAGAAGCTGCTTCAGCTGCAGAAGAACGGAGCATAGATCGATGCGCATCGCCCTCAATTTGCTTGCCGACGAGCTGCGCCGACTGAAGGCCAGCGGAGTCGAGAGGGTCGCCGTCTCCGACGAGGGCATCGAGGCCCTCCGCCGATCGCTTCGGGAGCCGCCGCCGGCGGCCGGGCCGGGGCCGTCCCCGAAGCCGGTGCCCGCGCCGTCCGCCGCGCCCGCGGCTGCGCCGCCCGTGGTCGCTCTCCCCGAGGGCGACAAGGCCGCCCGGTGGGCCGCCCTCCTGCAGGCGGTGCTTGACGACCCCGTCTGCAAGTCGAAGGTGCGGCCCGGCAAGAGGGCCGTCCTGGGGGTCGGAAGCCTGGACGCGGCGATCATGTTTGTGGGGGAGGCCCCCGGGGCGGAGGAGGAGATCCAGGGCGAACCCTTTGTGGGGCCCGCGGGCCAGCTGCTCAACAGGATGATCGTCGGCATGGGCCTATCGAGGGCGGAAGTCTACATAGGCAACATCCTGAACTGGCGCCCGGATCTGCCCGTGGGGCCGGACGGCGTCCAGACCGGCAACCGGCCGCCCACGGAGAGCGAGATGGCCCATTGCCTTCCCTACCTGAGGGCCCAGGTCGAGATCGTGGACCCCCGGCTCCTTGTGGCGCTCGGCGCCACCGCCGCGAAGGGGCTCCTCGGCTCCCGCGCATTCGGCGCGCTCAGCGAGGTTCGTGGACGTTGGCACGATTTGGGCGGCAGGCCCCTCATGGTCACGTACCATCCGAGCTACGTCCTGCGCAACCCGACAAACCGGACGAAGCGGCTGATCTGGGAGGATTTGCTCAAGGTCATGGAGCGCGCTAACCTGCCTATATCCGAGAAGCAACGCCGGTTCTTCCTGTAAGAATGAACTCCCGACACACCATCCTGCTCGTAGCCGCCGGGCTTGGCGCGGCCTGCACCCGTGGGGGCGCCGCGGAGGAAGTATTCGACTTCGAGGTGCTTCGCTACGAAGCGAAGGTGCTTGCGGCAAAGCCCTACGCGCCCAGGCCAAGCCCGGTTCCCGAGGCTCTCCTCAAGCTGACGTATGACCAGTTCCGCGACATCCGCTTCAGGCCGGCCGAGTCGCTCTGGCGCCGGGACCGCCTGCCATTCGAGCTCCAGTTCTTTCATCCTGGCTTCAACTTTGACCAGACGGTCCAGATCAACGTCGTGCGCGGCAAGTCGGTCGATACCGTCCCGTTCTCGCCGGCGCTCTTCGACTACGGGATGAACCGGGTCCCCTCGCCCCCGTCCACGATGGGTTTCGCCGGCTTCCGTGTCCTGTACCCCCTCAACAAGCCGGGCGACGAGCTCGGCGCGTTCCTGGGCGCGAGCTATTTCCGGTTTCTCTGCCAGCGCGCGGTCTATGGCCTTTCCGCCCGGGGCCTCGCGATCAACACGGGCGAGCAGGGCGGCGAGGAGTTCCCCGTGTTTCGTGAATTCTGGGTGGAGCGCCCTCTCCCAGAGTCGAAGGCCCTGATCGTGTACGCCCTTCTCGACGGTCCAAGCGCGACGGGGGCCTACCGGTTCCTTATCGCTCCCGGCGCCGAGACGGTGACCGAGGTCCACGAGGTCCTCTACTGCAGGCGCAATCCGGCGGTCCTCGGGCTCGCGCCGCTGACGAGCATGTTCTGGCACGGGAAGAACAGCGCCGCGAGCTACGAAGACTTCCGCCCCGAGGTGCACGATTCCGACGGCCTGATGATATACACGGGGGCGGGGGAGTGGATATGGAGGCCCCTCACCAATCCCAACTCGGCCCGGATCGTGACGTTCTCGGACGAGAACCCGAGGGGGTTTGGATTGGTCCAGCGCGACCGGCAGTTCGAGGACTATCAGGACCTCGAGGCCTTCTACCACATGCGAACCAGCGCCTGGGTCGAACCCGTCGGCAGGTGGGCCCGGGGGGGCATCAGGCTGGTCGAGCTACACGGCCCCGACGAAACCGCCGACAACATCACGGCATTCTGGGTGCCCGAGTCGCTTCCGCCGCCCGGGGATCCCATAGAGCTGAGCTACAAGATCCACTGGTTCCTGGACCAGATCCACCCGCCGGCCGGCTACGCCGTCGCCACGCGGATCGGGCGGACAAGGACCCATGAGCTGGACCTGGAGCGGTTCGTCGTCGACTTTGACGGCGCCTATCTCGGCAAGCAGGGCCCGGACCCCCTTATCGAGCCCGTGGTCACCGTGGGGGCGGGCGCCGCGCTCGTGAACTCCACGGTGCAGAAGAACCCCTTCAACGGCACGTGGAGGGTGGCGTTCGCGCTCAAGCCCGATGGCTCCGGACATCCCGTCGAGCTGCGCTGTTTCCTGCGAAAGGCGCCCCATGTGCTCACGGAGACGTGGAGCTACCTGTGGCAGCCGTGAGCGACGCCCCGGGGGAAGCGCCGGAGCAGATCGCGCTGCCCGAGGCCTTCCGTCCCAAGACGGGCTCGATGGAGTCCTGGAACGCGGCGTACGTGCGCGTGGAGGACTACCTGAGGGCGCACCGGATACACAACCGGCTCCACCAGAGCAGGCTTATCCAGCGTATCCTGGAGCGGGCGGCGCGTCGCCACGAGACGCACCCGGCGCTCGATCCCACGACGATCGCGGCCGAGGAGACGGGGGCCCTGATGGAGGCGTGGTTTGCCGAGGTTCTCGACGAGAAGGGGCAGCCGCGCGACCGGCTGACTGTCGACGGCCGCGTGTCGCTTCTGCTGTGCGACGGACCGGAGCACTGGCCCTACGCGTTCCTCGACGAGGAGCACATCCCGGCCGACTTCATCCGGGCCATGAGGACCAGCCATTTCAACGCGGGTCCCGACCTCGCCGTCTCGAGCATGGTGCCCCGGCCGATCGACCTGGGCCGGATCACGGAGGCCGCCGGTGAAACGCTCGAGCGGTTCGAGCGGTGGCCCGTCCTGCGCGCCCTCCTGCTGTGGCTGCTCTTCGCCGCGGCGCTGGCGGGGATATTCTACCTAACCCGCTGAGGGCCAGATCGATGAGGATCATCATCACCGAAAACATGGACCCGGCCCGCCTCAACCGGCGGCGGTTCCTGTTCTTCTCCTCGGTGTTCGTTCTCACGAGCCTCGCGACCTGGTTTGTGGCGGACCTCTACTGGCGCGACGCCGACGGGCTGACGGGCCTAGAGACCGCCCTGCTCGTGCTCTTCGCCCCGCTCTTCGCGCATATTTCGGTCGGCTTCTGCACGGCGTTCGTCGGATTCTACGTGATCAACCGCGGAGGCGACAGCGCCCGGATCTCCGCGCCCGTCCCGAGCGGGGCGAAGCCCAGCCTTGCGTCGACGGCGGTCGTGATGCCCATCTTCAACGAGGACGTCAGCCGGGTGTTCGAGGGGATCCGGGTTGTCTTCAAGTCGGTCCAGCAAACGGAAGGCGCGGAGCACTTCGATTTCTTCATCCTGAGCGACTCGAACCAGCCCAACCAGTGGATCCGCGAGGAGATCGCCTGGGCCGAGCTCTGCAAGCAGGTCGGGGGATTCGGGAAGATCTTCTACCGGAAGCGCCGGCAGCCGATCAACAAGAAGGCTGGCAATGTCGCCGACTTCCTGCGGCGCTGGGGAAGGAACTACAGGTACATGGTCGTGCTCGACGCCGACTCGGTCATGACCGGCGAGGCGCTCGTCAGGCTCGTGTCGATGATGGAGGCGAATCCGTCCGCGGGGATCATCCAGACGGCGCCCAGGATCGTCCGCGGCGAGTCGCTCTACGCGCGCCTCCAGGCGTTCGCGAACCGGCTCTACAGCCCGCTTTTCCTTGCGGGCCTAAACTACTGGCAGCAGCACGAGGGCAACTACTGGGGCCACAACGCGATACTGCGCGTGCAGCCCTTCATGGACCACTGCGCCCTTCCCGACCTGCCCGGCAACGAGCCCTTCGGAGGCCGGATCCTCTCCCACGACTTCGTCGAGGCCGCGCTCATGCGAAAGGCGGGCTGGGCGGTCTGGCTCGCGCACGATGTCGAGGGCAGCTACGAGGAAGGGCCGCCGACGTTGATCGAGAGCGCCAAGCGCGACCGGCGCTGGTGCCAGGGAAACCTGCAGCACGCCTGGCTGCTGACCGCGCGGGGCTTCCGCCCCGCCAACCGCTTCCACCTGCTGATGGGGATCATGGCCTACGTCTCGTCGCCGCTGTGGCTGCTTTTCCTCCTGCTGAGCACGCTCGAGATGGTCGACAAGAGCGCATCTAGCAACTCGGACGCGCTCGCGTCCGCGGACACGACCTCGCTGTTCGGGTACACGGTCGCCGTGCCGGAGGCCCTGACGCTCTTCTCGCTCACGATGCTCCTATTGTTCCTTCCGAAATTCGTGAGCGTCGTGGTGATGCTCGGCCGCCCGGCGGAGGTGGCGCTCTACGGGGGCCGGGGCAGGCTCGTGGCGAGCGCGATTCTGGAGGCTGCGGGATCGATGCTTCTGGCGCCGATTAACATGTTCTTCAACACGAAGTTCGTCTTGTTCACGCTGCTGGGCCAGGGCGTGGGCTGGGTCGCCCAGAAGCGCGCCGCCGACGTGGACGGGACCGACTGGCGGGAGGCGATCATAACCCACGGATTCCAGACCGTGTTCGGGTTCTTCTGGGGTGTTTCCTCGCTGATCCTCATCCCCGCCTATTTTGCGTGGCTCAGCTTCGTGCTGGCCGGGCTCGTGTCCTCGATCCCGCTCTCGATCTTCCTCAGCAAGGTGGGATTCGGGCGAAAGGCCCGGGAACTCGGGATCTTCCTCACGCCGGAGGAGACGAGCCCCCCGGCCGACCTGGAGCTCCTGGACCGCAACCTCGCCGAGTGCTACCGCCACCTGCCCCCGTTCGAGCCCCTTCGGGACGACTACGGCCTCATGCAGGCCGTCCTCGACCCGTACATCAACGCGATGCACGTCGCGCTCCTGAGGCAGCGGCGCCCGAGCGCCGGGGCGCGGGAGTGGTTCGCGAAGCTCCAGGGCCGGCTCCTGAGGGAGGGGCCCGGCAGATTCACGACAAAGGAGAAGATGGCGCTCCTGCTCGATCCGCAGTCGATGATCCGGCTGCACCGCGAACTGTGGAGCCTGCCCTCGGAATCGCTCGCCGACTGGTGGCGCCTGGCGATGAGGCAGTACAACGTGCTGGCGGCCGTGCCGAGCACGGCGCTCTACCGGTAAGCCCGGCGCCGACCGTCAGCCCGCGAGGGCGCGAAGCTCGGCCGCGGCCCGCGCAAACTCCGCCTCGCATTGGGCGACCAGGCCCGCGACGCCGGCCAGTCCCTCCTTGCGGGACAACGACTCAAGGCGTTCGGCGGCGGACGCGAGGGCCCGGGCGCCGACGTTTGCCGAGCTGCCCTTTATCGTGTGTGCCGTGCGGGTGAACAGGGCGATGTCCCGGGATGCCAAGCTTGCCTTGAGATCCTCGAGCCGGCGTGGCGTGTCCTCTAGATAGATGCCTATGATCTCCCTTAGGAACGCGCCGTTGTCATCCGGGTTGAGCTCCTTAAGGGTGGCGATCGCTTCGGGGTCGATTATGGTCGGGTCGGGCATGGGTAGTGGGAGGGTTTTCCGGGCTTCTGCTTGGGTGGACCTGGCTACGTCGCCCACTCAAACGAAGTGTTCTGCTCGATCTCGTCAATGGTTGTGAGGCCCAGCAGGACCTTCTTGAGCCCGTCATACCGGAGGGGCCTGTAGCCCACCTTTGCCGCCGCGCGCGTGATTTCCTGGACGCTGCGCTCCTCGGAGATGAGTGCGCGGATCTCCTCGGTGATCAGCACGAGCTCGTGGATCGCCACGCGGCCCTTGTACCCGGTCCCGCGGCATTTGGGGCATCCCTTCCCTCGGTAGAACTTCACGTCGGTGAGACCGTCCTCCCTGAAATACTTGGCGAGCGTCTCCCTCGTCGGGGTGTAGGCCTCCTTGCAGTTTTCGCAGATGCGCGCGGCCAGGCGCTGGGCGAGCACACCGATGACCGAGGGCGCCACCATGTACGGCTCAACTCCGATCTCGATCAGCCGCGTGATGGCCTGGGGCGCCGAATTGGTGTGCAGGGTGGCGAATACGATGTGCCCGGTGAGGGCGGCCTCCGTTGCGATCTTCGCGGTCTCCAAGTCGCGGATCTCGCCTATCAGGATCACGTCGGGGTCCTGGCGCATGAGCGCCCTCAGCAGGTTAGCGAACTTGAGGTCGATCGTGGCGTTGACCTGGCTCTGCGTGACCCCTTCAAGCTGTATCTCGATCGGGTCCTCGATGGTCGAGATGTTCAGCTCCGGCTTGTTTATCTCGTGGAGCGCGGAGTAAAGGGTGGTCGTCTTGCCCGACCCGGTCGGGCCCGTCACGAATATGATTCCGTTCGGGTTCTGGATGAGCCGCTTGAAGGGCTCCAGGATCGACTGGGACATCATCATCTTCTCGAGCGTGATCATCGACTTCTTGCCCGACATCGCAAGGATCCGGATCACGGCCTTCTCCCCGTATGCCGACGGGATGGTCGAGACGCGGAAGTTCGCGGTCTGGTTTCCGATCGGCAGGGAGAACCTGCCGTCCTGCGGGATGCGCGACTCGGCGATGTCCAGGTTGCACACGATCTTGATCCGCGAGATGAGGGCGCGGTGGAGCTTCCTCGAAAACACCACGACCTCGCGCAGGTTTCCGTCGACCCGAAAGCGGATCCTCGAGTTGATCTCCTGCGCCTCGATGTGGATGTCGGTCGCCCGCTCCCTCATCGCGTAATACACGATCTCGTCGAGGATCTGGACCAGCGCGTTGTTCTCCGCGAGCTGGGCCAGCTTGTCGCCCGCAAGCTCGGGTTGGTCAAAAAGGTTCGAGCTCTCGAGCTGCCCCAGGCTGTCCTCGAGGCGCTCCTCGTTGGAGTAGTGGATCGCGATCGCGTCGTCGACCTCCCTCGGGAGCGCGAAGACCGGGCTCACCGGAATCCGCGCGATCTGCCCGAGCCTCTTGACGGTCTCCGGCTCGTCCGGGGCGGCCATGGCCACGGTGAGCACGCCGTTGAAGATGTAGAGCCCGATCGACTTGGTCTTCTTGGCGACCTCCAACGGGATCTTCTCGATCGCCTCGTCGGTGATCACCGAGACGAAGGGATCCACATAGGCGACGTTCAGGGTGTCGGCCCAGAACCTGCAGGCGTCGTCCTTGCCGATCATCTTGGCGTCGATCAGGGCCTGGACGAGCTCGGGGCTGTCCCCGTAATGTTCGCCCATGCTGCGCAGCTCCGCGTGGCCCACGAAGTTCGGGGCCTCCTTCATCCGGGCCAGGAATCTGTCAACTCTTTGGCTTAGCACGGGTTGGCTTCTTTGCCTTGAACAGCTTGCCAATCTCGGCCTGGTCGAGCTTTTCCATCGCGAACATCGCCGAGCCCCTCTCTGCCTCGAGCTCCGCCAGCATCTCGGGGAGCGAGTACTTCACCTCGGTCAGCACGGTTGGCTTCGGCGCCGCCGCGCCCCTGTCCGGGTGGCTGGAATCGGGCGGGCTCATCTCAAGGGTGGGGCGGGGCCTCCTTGTCGTGCGGACCGCCCTCGAAGCACGTGTCGATCGTCTCGGCAAGGGCGCGCCCGATCTCCTCAAATGGCGCGTCCTTGCGGATATAGTTGGCTGCTCCGTGGGTTGCGGCCTCGTCGACGGTCTGGCGGTTCGCGAGCGACGTCAGCATGACAACGACGCAATCGGGATCGATCTTCTTCAGCGCGCGCAGCGTCTCTATGCCGTCCATCATCGGCATGTTGACGTCGAGCATGACCAGGTCCGGCTTCTCCCGCTCAAAGACCTCGAGCGCCTCGCTCCCGTTCCTCGCCTCGAATATGCGCCTCACCCCGAGGTGGCGGAGCAGCAGCGAGATGAAAGTCCTGATGTGGGTCTCGTCGTCGACGAGCAAGATACTGCCGCTGAAATTCATTTGATGCGAGGCAGGCGGACCACGAACTCGCATCCGTGGCCCGGCATGTTCTCGGCGCCGATGGTGCCTCCGTGCGCCTCGACGATCTTGCGGCAGATGGCGAGGCCGAGCCCGGTGCTCTTCTCGCCGCCGGTCGGCTGCGCGGAAAGCCGCCCGTAGTCCTTGAAGAGCTTGTGGCGCTCGTTGTCGGGAATTCCCGGGCCGTTGTCCCTCACGGAGAAGCCCGCGGTGGACTCGTCCGCGTTGATGTGCACCGTGATCAGGGAGCCCCTCGGCGAGTACTTGACCGCATTGTTGATGAGGTTGTCCACGACCTGCCGGATCTTGTTCCGATCGACGTCGATCAGCGGATTCTTCGTCTTGTTCACCATCTCGATCTTGGTGCTCTTCTTGGCGGCCTCGATGTTGCTCAGGTGGACGGAGCGCTTGACGATTTCGGCGATCTTCGTCGGCTCCTTTGCCAGCTTGAGGTGGCCGGCCTCTATGGTGGCGACGTCGAGAAGCTCGTTCACGAGCTGCAGCATGGACTGGCTCGCGCCGTGGATCGTGTGGACGATCTCCAACTGCTCGTCGGTGAGGCTGCCGATAGCGTTCTCGCTCATCAGCTCCGCCAGCCCGCGTATCGATGACAGGGGATTTCGCAAATCGTGGGCGCACATTCCCAGGAACCGGTCCTTGGCCGCGTTTGCCTTGCTCAGCTGCTCGAGGAGCAGCTGGTTGCTCAGATGGGTGCGGATCCGCGCGAGCACCTCCTTGGGGCGGAACGGCTTCGTCAGGTAGTCGACGCCGCCGGCGTCGAACCCCATGACGATGTCGTCCGCCTTGTTCTTCGCCGTGATGAAGATGACGGGAGCGCACGTGTCCCCGTAGGTCTTCTTGAGGGTCCGGCAGGCCTCGAACCCGTCAATTCCCGGCATCATGACGTCGAGAAGCACGAGATTGGGCCTGTACTCGGAGTAGACCTCCAGGGCCTGCTCGCCCGAGGCGGCCTCGGAAATCTCGTATCCTTCGTGCCGAAGGATACCTCCGATGATCTTCAGGTTTACCCGGTCGTCGTCGACGACCAGAATGCTGCGTCCCTTGAGATCGATGGACGGGGTTGTCTGTGAATCATCCATTTATGTGCCTAATGACGTATCACATATGTCGCGCGGGTTTCAGGCCAGAGAAATACGTACGCCGGATCGGGGCACCATCGGGGCACGATCGCATCACAAAATCGAGATATGTTGATATTTGGCTTGCGTTACCCCCTTTCGCGCCGGTTCGCTGTCGGAGGTTCAGCCGATCTCAAATGCCAAAATCATTCGTATTCTCATCCGAGTCCGTGGGCGAGGGCCATCCCGACAAGGTGGCGGACCTCATTTCGGACAGCGTCCTGGACGCCTGCCTGGCGCAGGATCCCGCAAGCCGCGTGGCCTGCGAGACCCTTGTGAAATCAAACCAGGTTGTGATCGCCGGCGAGATCACGACCAGCGCCAAGGTCAACTACGAGCTCGTGGTGCGCGAGGCGGTGAGGGACATCGGCTACGTGAACGACGACGACGTGTTTCACTGCGACAAGGTTTTCATCCACAATCTGCTCACGCGCCAGTCGCCGGACATCGCCCAGGGCGTCGACGCGCGCAAGGCCGAGGGCAAGGCGACGGCGGAGCAGGGCGCCGGCGACCAGGGCCTCATGTTCGGATACGCCTGCAACGAGACGCCCGAGATGATGCCGACCGCGATCATGTATGCGCACCGCCTCGGACGCGAGCTCACCAAGCTGCGCAAGGCGGGCGTCGTCGGCTGGCTGCGCCCCGACGCCAAGTCACAGGTCTCGATCCGCTACGAGAACGACCGCCCGGTCAAGGTGGAGAATGTGGTCATCTCGACCCAGCACACCCCG
>DATNHT010000053.1:0-15577 GCA_035604815.1 Opitutaceae bacterium | reverse complement strand
CCGGGGGTCAGGGCACGCATCGCCTACGACCTGGCCTTTCTCGCGGGAGTCGGGATCAACGTCGTCGTCGTGCACGGGGGCGGCAGGGCGATCACGAAGGCGATGGAGGGCTCCGGCCTCAAGGCGACCTTCGTCAAGGGGCTGCGCGTCACCGACGAGGACACGATAGCGATCGTCAAGAAGACGCTCGACGAGGTCGTGAACCGGGAGGTGTGCGAGGCTCTTTCGGCGGCGAAGGCCCGGCCGAAGGGGCTGCCCGGCGACAGTGTGCTCGTCTGCCAGAAGCTCGCCGTGGACGAGGAGGGGAATGAGCTCGACCTGGGGTTCGTGGGGGAGGTCACCGAGGTCAAGGTGAAGCTCATCAAGAAGGAGATCGCGGACGGGTTCGTCCCGGTCATCTCGCCGGTCGCCGAGGGCTACGACGGGAAGCCCTACAACGTGAACGCTGACCTGGTCGCCGGCCGCGTCGCGAGCGAGCTGCGGGCGCGCAGGCTTTTCTACATGAGCGACGTCGCGGGGCTTCTCGCCTCGCCGCCCGATCCCGCCTCGCTCATCTCGACCCTGAAGATCAGCCAGGTCGAGGAGCTCAAGAAGAAGGGCGTGATCGACAAGGGGATGCGTCCGAAGGTCGCAAGCGCCGTCCGCGCGCTCCAGGAGGGCGTCCAGCGCGTCCACTTCATCGACGGGAGGCTCGCGCACAGCCTCCTGCTCGAGATATTCACGGACGAGGGAATCGGGACCGAGATCGTCAATGGCTGAGGCCCCCTCCATGATCCGCACGAGCGCGGCCGAGCTGTACGACGCGCATGTGCTGAAGAACTACGCGCGCGCCCCCTTGACGATCGTGCGGGGAAGCGGCTCCAAGGTCTGGGACGACCAGGGCCGGGCCTACCTCGACTTCTCGTCCGGGATCGCCGTCACCTCGCTCGGCCATTGCCACCCCAAATGGGTCGCGGCCGTCCAGCGCCAGGCGGGGGAGCTCGTCCACACGAGCAACCTGTTCCGCAATCCCAACCAGGGGGAGCTCGCGCGCAGGCTCGTGGGATACGCCGGCCCCGGGCGCGTGTTCTTCTGCAACAGCGGGGCGGAGGCGGACGAGGCGATGATCAAGCTTTCCCGCCTGCACGGCGCCCGCAAGGCGGGCGCCGAGGGCAAGTGCTTCAAGGTGGTCTGCGCGAAGCAGGCGTTCCACGGCCGGATGTTCGGCGGCATGAGCGCGACGCCCAGGGAGAGGGTCCAGAAGGGTTTCCGCCCGCTCGTCCCCGGCTTCACCTTCGGCGAGTTGAACGACCTCGAGGCCTTCGCGAGGCTCGCGGACGCGGACACCGCGGCGGTCCTCGTCGAGACGATCCAGGGCGACGGGGGCATCAATCCCTGCACTGCCGAGTTCCTGGTCGGACTGCGCAGGCTGTGCGACGAGCGCGACCTGCTCCTCATGCTGGACGAGGTGCAGTGCGGCACGGGCAGGACCGGCCGCTTCTTCGCGTTCGAGCACGCCGGCGTCCGGCCCGACGCTATCGCCATGGCCAAGGGGCTCGGCGGCGGGTTTCCCATCGGCGCCATGTGGGTGGGCGAGCGCGCGGCCGACCTCTTCCAGCCGGGCTCGCACGGGTCGACGTTCGGGGGGACGCCGCTCGCCTGCGCGGCGGCCCTCGCGGTCCTCGACGTCATCGAGCGCGAGGGGCTCCTCGCCCACGTGGCCCGGGAGAGCGCGCCGTGGCTCCGGGAGCTCGGCCGGATGGCCGCGGACTACCCGAAGCACGTCCTGGAGATCCGCGGGCTCGGGTTCCTCGTCGGGGTGCAGATGGCCTCGGACTCGGCGCCCTACGCCGCGGCGCTCCTGGAGCGCGGCCTGCTGACGGCCGTCGCCGGGGTCAATGTCATCCGGCTTCTGCCGCCCCTCAACGCCTCCGCCGAGGAGCTCTCGCGGTCCGTCGCCATTTTCAGGGAAGTGCTCAAGTCGGCCTGAGACGGCCCCCTTGCGGCGGGCCACTTTCCTCTCGTCGGGGGCCCGCCGATCCCCTATGGGTTTCCGTTTCCCCGATGAGGCACTTCCTGAAAGGCACCGACCCCGGCCCCGACGAACTGGGCGAGGTTTTCTCGCTGGCCCGCGACTTCAAGCGGAAGCGGGGCCGCCAGGCGACCCCGGTGCTCGCGGGCCAGACGTGGGCCCTCATTTTCGCGAAATCGAGCACGAGGACGCGGGTCTCCTTTGAGGTCGGGATCCACGAGCTTGGCGGCCACCCGCTGTACCTCAACAGGAACGACATCCAGCTCGGCCGCGGGGAGTCGGTCGAGGACACGGCCCGCGTCCTCTCCCGCTTTGTCCACGGCATCGTCATCCGCACCTTCGAGCAGGCCGAGGTGGAGCGGCTCGCGGCCGCAGGGAGCGTTCCCGTGGTGAACGGCCTCACGGACTTCCTCCACCCCTGCCAGACTTACGCCGACGCGTTCACCGCCGCCGAGCGCTGGGCGGGGCCGGACGGCGACCTGGTCGGCGCGCTCAAGGGCCGCAAGATCGCCTTCCTCGGCGACACCTGCTTCAACATGGCGAATTCCTGGATCCTGGGCGCCAGCCTCTTCGGGATGAGGATTTCGCTCGCGGGCCCTCGGGGCTTCGAGCCAGGGGCACAGATCCGGGCCGAGCTGAAGTCCGGGGGCCGCGCCGCCGATTTCAAGTTCACGGTCGACCCCTATGAGGCCGTGTCGGGCGCCGACATCGTCTACACCGACGTCTGGACCAGCATGGGCAAGGAGCACGAGGCCGAGTCCCGGATGGAGGGGATGCGCCCGTACGCGGTCACGGCCGGCCTGTTTGCGGCCGCCAAGCCCGACGCGCTGTTCATGCACTGCCTCCCCGCCCATCCCGGGCACGAGGTCGAGCAGGCGGTCCTCGACAATCCGCGCTCGGTCGTCTTCGACGAGGCCGAGAACCGGCTGCATGTCCAGAAGGCGATTCTCGCCGTGCTTTCGGAAACCCGGGGCAAATGAGCTGAGGGGCCCCCGGGCGGTCCTGCCGAACGCCCCCATGGTTCGCGGCGGCCGCCCCGTGCGGGGGCTCGGCGGCCAGCACTAAAGGCTCGCAGCGGCAAACCCATTTACCGCGTAGAAAAATGCGGTTTTTGGACTTTCGGAGGGATGGGCGAGACCGTCAACTGGCCGCCCCCTAAAAACGGCTTGGGGCGGGATGATCCCGTTACCGAACTGCATTACACGATTACGACGGAACCACGGAGGCTTCCCGATGACCATGCATGCTCCCAGCCCAGGAAAAAAGAGCCGTAAAGAGCAGCGCCCGGGTTGACAGGCCTCCCGGACAAGCGAAAGAGACAACGAAACCCACGAAATCCATCCGCAAATGCCAACGCTAACGACCCAATATGTATACTTCGGCGCATCCGGATCGCATACGCGCCAGCCGAGATCAACGACCACATATGGCGGCTTCCTCCCGATTCCCGGCCTGAATCCGTCCGGGGCATCGACGCTCACGCCCGGAACCTCGTTCCAGGCAAACCCCCAGGCGCTGACCGAGACGGCGGCCGGCGTCACGTACCAATTCGCATTCACGAACGTGTCCGGATGCACCGAGGGCCCGCAGGTTTCGTTCGTCGCCGGCACCCCTCCGCCTGCCGGGACGGTGGGATCAAGCCCCATCAACGTTCTGGTCGTGTATGTTCCCGAGGGCGGCGGCAACGGCGGCCCCTCCGGAGCCGTCATCGACGCCTTCAACGAGTCCACGGGAAGCCTGGTCAACAACAACTTCGTCACGGTCAGCCCCGATCCGGGCGGCACGCTCACCAGCGAGGCCAACGTGGACGGCTGGGTCGACACGTCGGACAGCGGCTACACGATCACCGCGGACCACCCGAATATCGGGCCTTACCTCGCTTTGCCCACGAACGAGGTCTTTGACCAATGGGTGGATCTGACCAATGCGAGTCCGCCCTCAACCCTTGTCAACGGGACCGACCTTACGCCTGGCAAGGGCGAAACCGTCTATGCGCTGGCCTTTTACAAGAACCCAACTTTCAAGAAGTTGTATACCAAGGACCTCAAGGAGATCAAGGAGGAGCTCAGGGAAGTCTTAAAGCCAACCCTCGCTGATACTCCCCTCAAGACCATAACAGCCGAACAGCCTTGGAAGGGGCCCAAGGAAAACGTCGAAGTGCCAGGCTATGGCAACCTCGGGGGCCCGGTCGAGTTCATCGCGGCGGAGCTGCAAGCCCTCAACCAGAGGATCAGCAGCCTGGAAGCCTCGCTGAAGGGAGCGTCGAAGGGGACGGCCTTCATCAAGGCGGAGGACAGGCCCGCGGTCGGCAAGGCGGCAAAGAAGCCCGACAAGTCCAGGTAGGTCCGCCCGTCTTGATCCTTGTCCTAAGCAATGTGGCCAATGATGCGGCGAAAGAGCTGGTCGGGATGTTCCCCCCCGGTGCCGCATCATTGGTCACGGCCTCGAATCTGAATCGGTCGTTCACGGCGGGCATCTCGGTCGGTGATTTTTCACCCTCCGAGATCTCGGTCGGCGGGACGAGGACCTGCGCCGGGGAGATAGGCGGGGTGGTCTCCACCATCCCGCATTTCCTTCCGCAGGAGTTCTATTACATCGAGCCCGCAGACAGGGATTACGTCTGCGCCGAGGTGAGCGCCTTCTTCATCTATTTCCTCTCGGAGCTCAGGTGCCGAAAGGTGAACTCTCCGTCGACGAGGGCGTTGTCGGGGCTGGGCATGCAGCGGATCGAGTGGGCTGGGACTGCGGCCCGATGCGGCGTTCCCGTCCAGCCCTTCCGCGTGAAAAATGGAATGCCGGCGGCGGAGGACGCGCGGGAACTCCGGTATCTCAAGTCCACGATCATAGACGGCGCCATCGTGGGGGACCGCGCGCCGGACGCCGTCTGCGGGTACATGCGCTCGCTCACGCGGGCGTTCGAAATGCCATACCTGTCATGCCTCTTTGCGGGGTCCGGCGGGGACGACTATGCCCTCGTGGAGCTGACGGACGTTCCCGACGTCGCCATCCCCGCGAACCGCGAGGCGATCGTGAGGTTCCTGCGACAGCCGCCCTGACATGATTCTGCTGTGGGGCCTGATGGAGGATGAGCCGATGGGAATGGCGCATGCCGCGCTTGCGAAGGCCGGCGCCGACTGCTTCTTCCTCGACCACCGGAAGGTGCTCACCTCCGAGATCGAATACGCCTACGGCGCCGGGACGGGCGGCCGGTGCACGGTGACCCAGGGGGCGGAGACGGTCGACCTGGGCAGCGTCAGGGCCGCCTACCTGCGGGGATACAATTTCCTCGATTTCGAGGAGATGCGGGACAGGCCGCGCGATGATCCCCTCGCGGCGAGGGCCATGGGCTTTCAGCTTCAGCTCATGGCGTTCCTGGACTCCTCGGGCTGCCTTGTCATCAACCGGTTTGCCCCCTCGGCCACCAACTTCTCAAAGCCCCTGCAATTGACGGTGATCCGGCGGGCGGGCCTCGGAATCCCGGAGACGTTCATCTCGAACGACGCCGTGGCCGTCAGGCGGTTCCTGTCCAGGAATCCGGATTCGGTCTACAAGTCGATCAGCGGCGTCCGCAGCATCGTGCGCCGGGTTTCGCAGGCGCACTACGGGTTCATGGACGACGTGGGCTGGTGCCCGACGCTGTTCCAGCGGGTCGTGCCCGGAATCAACTACCGGGTCCACGTCGTGGGAGACGAAGTCCTAGCCGTCCGCCTCGAATCGGACCAGCTGGATTACCGGTATGGCGACACCACCCAGGTTGCGGCCGATCTTCCGGCCGAAGTCGCGCAGAAGTGCCGAATGCTCAATTCCATGCTCGGCCTCCACTTCTCGGGCATCGACCTCATGCGGACCCCGGATGACGAGTGGTTCTGCTTCGAGGTGAATCCATCGCCAGGCTTCTCGTATTTCGAGATGGGCAGCGGCCAGCCGATCAGCTCGGCGCTGGCGAGATTCATGATGGACGCCAATCGTCGGCGATAGGGCCCGTCGCCGGCATTGGGTCCCTGCCTGGCTTCCCTTTCCTGGGCGGGCGATGCGGATCGTTTCGCCACCGGGCCGTTTTTGTGCCTAGATGCCGGTTCCAAATCGCAATTCATGAAAATCGTTCTCGCCTATTCGGGCGGTCTCGACACGTCCGTCATCGTCAAGTGGCTCCGCGAATCCTACGGCGCGGAGGTGGTCACCTTTGCGGCCGACATTGGCCAGGGGGAGGAGCTCAAGGGCCTTTCCCGGAAGGCGCGCACGACGGGCGCCTCGAGGCACTACACGCTCGACCTGGTCGAGGAGTTCGCCCGCGACTTCATCTACCCGATGATCCGCGCCAACGCGGTCTACGAGGGCCAGTACCACCTCGGCACGTCCATCGCCCGGCCGCTGATCGCCAAGGCCCAGGTCGAGGTCGCGCGAAGGGAGAAGGCGGACGCGGTGGCGCACGGCGCCACCGGAAAGGGCAACGACCAGTGCCGCTTCGAGCTCACCTACATGGCGCTCGCGCCGCGCCTCCAGATCATCTCCCCGTGGAAGATCGAGGCCTTCCGCGAGAAGTTCCCGGGCCGGGCCGAGATGATCGCATACTGCCGCAGGCACAGGATCCCCGTCGAGGCCTCGCTAAGGAAGCCGTACTCGATGGACCGCAACCTCCTCCACGTGTCGTACGAGGCCGGGATCCTCGAGGACCCGTGGTTCGACCCGACCACGCGGGCCAACAAGGGGATGTTCAAGCTCTCGGTCTCCCCGGAGGACGCGCCCGACCGGCCCGAGCACGTCGAGCTCGACTTCGAGGGGGGTGACTGCGTCGCGGTGAACGGCAGGCGGCTCACCCCTGCGGGGGTCCTGCGGGCGCTGAACGGCCTCGGCGGCAGGCACGGCATCGGCCGCGTCGACGCCGTCGAGAACCGCTTTGTCGGGATGAAGTCGCGCGGCGTCTACGAGACGCCCGGCGGCACGATCCTCATGCACGGGCACCGGCAGGTCGAGTCGCTCACGATGGACCGCGAGGTCATGCACCTGCGCGACTCGCTCATGCCCAAGTACGCCGAGCTCGTGTACTACGGCTTCTGGTTCGCCCCCGAGCGCGAGGCGCTGCAGGCCCTGGTCGACGAGAGCCAGAAGTTCGTGTCGGGCACGGTCCGGCTCAAGCTCTACAAGGGCAACGTCATCACCTGCGGGCGCAAGTCGAGGTATTCGCTCTACGACATGAAGGTGGCGACGATGGAGGGCGTGAAGAGCTGGTACAACCAGGGCGACGCGGCCGGATTCATCCGGCTGAACGGTCTGCGGCTGCGCGCGCGCAGCCGGGCGCAGCGCGGACCGAAGGTCTGAGCCCCGGGGGGGCCCGACGCCCCCCTTTGGGGATTCAGAAGAGGGCGTTGGCGACGATGCCGACGGCCGTGATCGGGCCGGAGTCGTTGAGACCGTCGAGCGTGCGGTCGGCCTTCTTGATCGTCACCTGCGCGCTGTCGTACAGGCTGGGGTCGTTGATCAGCTTGCCGAGCGTCCCCTCGCCCTTCGCGAGCTTGTCGGAGACGCTGCGCAGGTCTGCGATTGACGCCTTGATGTCCGCGGCGGCCTTCGGGTCGTAGACAAGGGTGCCGAGCGCCCCCTGGCCGGACTTAACCTGGTCCATCACGGACTGCGCGTTCGCGACAAACTCCTTCGCCTGGGCGGCGGTCGCCTTTATCTCGCCGACGGTCGCCAGGAGCTCGTCGTGCAGCTTGGGGTCGTTGACGAGCTTCCCCAGGGTGCCATCGCCGTGGTTTATCTTGTCGGTGATCTCCTGGAGGTTGGTCATCGTCGTGTTCAGCCGCGCCGTGTTTTCCGTCAGGAGCTTGTCTAGCTTCTGGAATATTCCGCCGCCGCTCGCCGCGTCGCCGTTTATCGCCTTGCTGAACGAGCCCAGCGACTCCTGGAGCTGCTTGCCGAGCCCGCCCAGGCTCGCCATGAGGGCGTTCAGGTCGGCCGTCTCCACCGTCTTGATCTCGGCGCCGTCGGCGAGCGGGGGCGCGCCGGGCGTTCCCATGTCGATCGAGACGTAGTTCCCGCCGATCAGCCCGGACATCTCGATGGTCGCCGTCGCGTCGGTCGCGATCGGGATCTTTGGGTCGATCTCAAGGACGGCCTCGGCGCGCCGGCCGGCCAGCCGCGTCGTCTTCACCGAGCCGACCCTCACGCCGGCGAGCCGCACCTCGTCGCCGGTCTTCAGCTGCCTTAGGTCGTCGAATCCGGCGACCAGGGTGTGGCTGCGCGGCTCGAATATCTTGCCGTCGCTCAGCGTCTCGAACGTCACCCACACGAGGGCGACCCCGAGGAGGAAAAATAGCCCGACGCGGGCCGTCTGCTGTTGAGCATTCATGTAATGTCCTGGGTTTCGAGCACCTTGAATCGGGGGTGCTCGATGTCTATCTTGGGATTGAGAAAGTCGACTATCCGCGGCTCCTTGGTATTCTTGAGATCATCAGGGGTCCCGAGCGAGATGAGCTTGCCCGCCATGAGGATGCCCACGCGGGTCGAGATCGTGAGCGCCAGCTCGCGGTCGTGCGTGACGACGATGCTCGTCACGCTGTACTCCTGCTTGAGTGTGGCGATGATCTCGCTGATGGTCGCACCCATCACGGGGTCGAGCTCGCTCGTGGGCTCATCGTAGAGGAGCAGCTGCGGCTCCATGACGAGCGCGCGCGCGATGGAGACGCGTTTCTTCATCCCGCCGGACAGCTCGGACGGGAACTGATCGGCGGATTTCTCGAGGGAAAGGATCTTGAGCGCATGGAGGACCTTTTCGCGTATGGCCTTCTCGCCGCCGGAGCGGTGCTCGCGCGGGTAGAGCGCGAGGTTGTCGTAGACGCTGAGCGAGTTGAAAAGGGCGCCCTCCTGGAAGACGAGAGCCAGGCGCACGCGGTCCCGCGTCTCCTCCAGCGTCGGATCCAGGCCGTCGACAGTCACCCTGCCCGAGGTCGGGGTTTCCAGGCCGGCGATGTGGCGCAGGAGCACGCTCTTGCCCGAGCCGCTCGGCCCCATGATGACGAATATCTCGCCCGGCCTGACGTCGAAGCTGATGTTTCTCAGCACGGCTAGGCTGCCGAATTTCTTCGAAAGGCCCTCGACCTTGACGCTCACGGCGTCGGCCTCCGCACCGGTGAAGGGATTGCGGGTCTTGCTGCAGCTGGATACAATCGTCTCGTCGCTCATGGGGCGGCTACATGAGGAGCTTCGTCACGAAATAATCGAGGATGAGGATCAGGATGAGCGAGACGACGACCGCCCGGGTGACGGCCGCGCCGATCTCGCGCGGGCCCCCGCGCGTGTTGAGCCCGATGTTGCAGCACACCAGGACGACGACGAACCCGAACACCTCCGCCTTTGCCATTCCGTTCATCACGTCCTTGAACTTCGTGTAGTGGCGCAGCGCCGCGAAATACGACTCCGAGCTTATCCCGACCGAGCTCACGTACCGGGCGACGACCGACCCGCCGAACCAGCCGACGATGTTGGCGATGATGATCAGGACCGGCATCATCACGAGCGCCGCGGCCAGCCGCGGCAGGACTAGGATCTTCGCCGCGGGGATGTTCATCGTCGTCAGGGCGTCGACCTCGTGGTACACCTTCATCGAGGCGAGCTCGGCGGTGATGGCCGAGCCCACCCGCCCTGCGAGCAGGACCGAGGTCATCATGGGCCCCAGTTCGCGCGCCATCGAGAGGCCGACCAGGCTCCCGATGAACTCCTTGGCGCCGAATCCCTCCATCGAATAGCCGGCCTCGAGGGCCAGCACGGTTCCGATGAAGAAGCTCAGGATGGCGACGATCGGGAGCGTCGTGTAGCCGATCAGGTAGCATTGCTCGACGAAGCGCGCCCACTGGCGCGGGAGCGAGCCCGCGTACGATGCGGCCCGGACCAGGAGCAGCACCATGCTCCCGGCGCCTTCAAGGACCATGTTGATTTGCTTCATGTCAGCGGCTTGGCTGCCTATCATTGCCCAGTTTCGCCCCAAAATCGAATCCTAAGATGCTCCATCTCGGACCCGAAGGCAGCCTGCGCATCCCGAGAACGGGCCCAAAGTGGAGTTCGACAAGGTCCTTGCTGGCATCGCGCCGCCAGGTGACGGCGTCCCATAGAAGCGAGTTTCTCGTCTCGCCCGTGGGGCGGCGGTCGTAGCGGTAGATCGAGAACAGCTGCGCCCAGGCCTGCCTCACGTCGGGGTTGTCGGGGAAGAAGACCTCGGTCAGGCTGGGCATCTGGATCTGCCGGCTGCCGGCCCCGTTGTCCCAGATGCTAACGAGCGGCCAGATGTGCCGCTTGTAGGCCGGCGCCAGCGAAGGGCGCGCCACGCTCGTCTGGTCGAGGGACCAATAGAGAAAATAAAAGAACTGGGTCCTTGACTGGCTGATGCCGCCGTCGGCCCAGGTCGTCCGGTGCCAGAGCGGCCAGCCAATCCACGTCGAGTCGGAGCCCATTGAGTATGAATGCGTGAAGAAAGGGCCCCAGCGGTTCACGGCCTTGTCGTCGCCGTGCCCCTGGACGAGGAACGGCCAGAGGTAGCGCCGCTCGCTGTATCGGCTGGGCGATGTGCGCTCGGTATAGCCGAAGAACGGCCACAGGTAGTTCTCAATGACCGACCCGGGGCCCGCCTCCCGCGTGTAGAACGGCAGGAAGCCTAGCTGCTTCGCGGGTGCGGTTCCGGCGGGCGCCTCGGGGGGCGTGTCCAGCGTGTTGTCCCAGACGAGGGGCCAGAGGCAGTAGAAGTGCCGCGCCGTGCCGGGCCCCCTTGTGGCGCCGGCGAGGGGCCAGAGCGCAAAGCCGCTTTCTGCGCCCTGGATCACCCTGAGCACCGGCCAGGGGGCGTAGGTCACGCTCGTGTCCCGCCTCTGGCTCCCGGCGTAGAGGGGGAACAGCACCCACGAAAGCCGGTCGTATCCCAGCCGGTATTTCATGGTCCCGTATACCGGGAAGAGCGCGTGGTAGGTGTCAATCGGGTCGGCGGTCTCGTGCGAGAAGTAGAAGGGCCAGATGTCAAGATGCCGGTCCGTCGGGCCGCCGGCCCTCGTGACGCTTTCCAGGATGCCCTCGTGGTTGACGATGTGGAATATCGACCATTTGTAGGCGTCGGGGTACCGCCGGTAGAAGAAAAGCGGGTAGAGGATGTCGGTCGTTTCTTTTTCGCCGTCGGACATCTTGACGTAGAGCGGCCGGAAGCCGGACGCCTGCCCCGCGTCGGGCTTCGGGGCCGGCCCCGAGAAGAGCAGGGGGCCGAGGGACGACCACGACTGCGTGTGCCCTGATGGATCCTCGCGAAGGACGTAAAGGGGCCAGACATTCACCTCGTCCGCCCCCGCCCGGAATGCCGAGACCGCGGCGGCGAGGCCGACGAAAGCGGTGAGCCTGGCAGGAGTCATGGTCGCTCGGACCTTGGGTCGGAAAGGTCCACACCAGCCTGCCCAAGGACGGGGAATCGGCAACCATTTATGGCGGAATTGATTGAACTTGGACGCCTTAGGGATGCCAGTGTTCCCTGAACGGGCCACTTTTACGCCTGCAATCTCCCACCGGATCTCATGGGAAGCCGCCCGGCGGGTCAGACGGCGACGCTTGCGCCCAGGGGCGGCGCGGCAAAGGCGTCCGCGCCCAGTCCGGCCGACTCGCGGGCCGCCGCCAGCGCGCGGACCGGTTCGTCGCGGCCCTCGTCGGTGAGCTGGAACGTGCCCCAGTGTATCGCGAGGCTCCTGCGGGCCCGGACGTCGCCGTGCACGCGCACGGCCTCGGAGGGATTCATGTGCGCGGCGCGCATGAACCAGCGCGGCTCGTAGGCCCCGATCGGCAGCAGCGCGAGGTCAGGGCCGCCGCAGCGTCCCCCGATCCCCGCGAAGAGCCTCTCGTCGTAGCCCGAGTCCCCCGCGAAATAGACGAGCCGCCCGCCGGCCTTGAGCATGAAGCCGCCCCAGAGCCTGCGGTTCGTCCCGAAGGGGCGCCTGCGGCACCAGTGAAGCGCCGGGACGAGCGTGGCCTCGAGGCCCGGGGCGCACGCGTGGGTCTGCCACCAGTCGAGCTCGACGATCCGGCGCAGGCCCGTCCCGGCGAGCAGCGGGCGGTGCCCCAGGGGCGCGATCAACAGGGGATCGTCCCGGCGGGCCAGCCGGCGCAGGGTCGGAAGGTCGCAGTGGTCGAAGTGGTCGTGGGACAGGAGGACCACGTCCACCCTGGGGACCGCTCCGAAGTCGACCGCGGGCGGCGCGACGCGGCGGGGCCCCAGCCAGGATACGGGGCCGGCACGATCGGAGAAGATGGGGTCCGTGAGGATCGCCGCCGAGGCGCTCCGCAGGAGGACTGTCGACTGCCCGACCCAGGTCGCGACGATCCCGTCGGAGGCTGGCGCGGGCGGGAGGGGCCGGCGGTCCACCTCGACCCGCTCCGGCCATGGCTCGGCCCGGCTCGTCAGCCTCCATCTTATGAGGTCGAGCACGCCTCGGTCGGATCTCTCGCCGGGATTGAAGAATGTTTTCCCGTTGAAGTGGTCGGACGGCGGCAATGTCATCGCGGGATCTTTATGAGGAGAAATGGACGCCGGCCGCAAACCCGCAGCGCGAGAGGGTCGCCATGCGCATAAGCGGCGGACTCGCGCGCGGGATCGAGCTCTCGGTGCCGAAGGGCAACGCCGTTCGGCCCGCGACCGACGGGATGCGCCAGGCGGTGTTTTCGAGCCTGGGCTACAGGGTCGCAGGCGCGCGGTTCGCGGACCTGTTTGCGGGAAGCGGAGCCTACGGCCTCGAGGCGTTCAGCAGGGGCGCGTCGGGCGGGACGTTCGTCGAGCGAAACCCCAGGGCCGCGGCTTGCCTCAGGAGGAACATCGCCGCCGTCTGCCGCAGCCTCGGCAGGAGCGGGCAGGAGCTGGTCGCGGTGGAGGCTGACGCTCTCTCGCTGCCCACGGGGACTGGCGCCCCGCCCGACCTCATCTTTGCGGACCCACCCTACGAGATGATAGGAGAGGTCGCGCCGGCGCTCTTTGGCAGGCTGGAGGCCGCCCTAGGGTCCGATTGGAAGGGGCTCGTCATCTTCGAGATGCCGGGGGAGGAGAGGCTCGAGCCCCCGGGCTGGGCCTGCGTCAGGCGCCTCGGGCGCGGGGTGCGCCAACCGAGCGTCGCATTCTTCCGGCTCGCGGTGTGAGTCAGGCGCCCGCCTTTGCGATCGCGACTGCGGCCACGACGGCCGTCTCGGTCCTCAGGACGCGCGGGCCCAGGTGCGCGAGCTCGAACCCGCGTTCCCGAAGCGTGGCGCGCTCGGCGGCCGACCATCCGCGCTCCGGGCCGAATGCCAGCGCCACGGGGGGAATTCCCGCGGCCGGCCGGAGGCGCCGGGCCGCCTCGTAGTTGTCCAGGCCGATCCGGCGGCAGCCGGGCGGAAGGGCCTCGATCGCGGCCGCCAGGCCCGCGTCGTGGCGGATTTCCGGCAGCCGGGTGTCGAACGCCTGGGCCGCGCCGTCCAGCAGGTGCCTGCGCCATTCCATGGTTCTCCAGAGCGTGCTGGCCGCATAGCCCGGCTCGCCCTTCTCAGACCGAAAGAACCGCATCGACGCGACCCCGAGCGCCGTCGCCTCATTGAGGATCTTGCGCGCGGTCTGGGGGCGCGGAAGCGCGATCAGGAGGTGGATGGGGTCGGGTGGCGGCGGCTCCTCGCCGGGCTCGAATCTGAGGACGAGGGCCCCGGGTCCGATGGCCGCGACCGTTGCCTTCCCCAGCGGGCCGTTCACGATCCCGGCGTCGAACCGGTCGCCCGCCCTCCTCTTGAGGACCCGGATCAGGTGGATCGCGCGGGGATCCGTGAGCGCCAGGGGAGATTCGACCTCGCCGGCTTCCAGAAGGATTAGGTTCAATGTCCGCCGAGGCCGGCCTCCCAGCCGCAGGTCACGAGATTATGCCCTCGATCGACCTCAGCTCCTCAGCGCCGAACGCGAGGTTCCTGAGCGCGCCGAGGTTCTCGTCAATCTGGGACGTCTTGCTCGCCCCGATGAGCGCCGAGGTGATCGCGGGCTGGCGCAGCACCCAGGCCAGCGCCAGCTGCGCGAGCGATTGGCCGCGGGCCTTCGCCACGGCGTCCAGCCTGCGGAGCTGCGCCCGCTTGGCTTCCGTTATCTGCTCCGGCTTGAGGAATCGGGGATCGTGCCCCGCGCGGGAGTCGGCGGGAATCCCTGCCAGGTACCGGCTCGTGAGCAGACCCTGCGCGAGCGGGCAGAATGCGATGCCCCCGATCCCCTCCCGGGCGAGCGTGTCGAGAAGCCCGCGCTCGGGCGTCCGGTTGAACATGCTGTACTGCGGCTGGTGGATGAGGCACGGAGTCCCCATCTCCCGCAGGAGCTTTGCCGCGCGCTCGGTCTGGGCGGGATCGTAGTTCGAGAGTCCCGCGTAGAGCGCCTTGCCGGACCGGACAGCGTGCGCGAGCGCCCCCATGGTCTCCTCCAGCGGCGTCTCCGGGTCGGGCCTGTGGCTGTAGAAGATGTCGACGTAGCCCAGCCCGAGGCGACCCAGGCTCTGGTCGAGGCTCGAGAGGAGGTACTTTCGAGATCCAAAGTTTCCATAGGGCCCCTCCCACATGTCGTAGCCCGCCTTGGTGGAGACGACGAGTTCGTCGCGGTGCGCCGCCAGGTCCTCGCGGACGATCCTGCCGAACGTTGCCTCTGCCGACCCTGGGGGCGGGCCGTAGTTGTTCGCGAGGTCGAAATGGGTGATGCCCTGGTCGAAGGCCCTAAGGACAAGGGCCCGGCTGTTCTCATAGCTGTCGACGCTGCCGAAGTTGTGCCACAGCCCAAGCGAGAGCAGCGGGAGCTTCAGGCCGCTCCGGCCGCAGCGCCGGTAGAGCGCGGGGTTCGAGTAGCGTGCGGCGGAGGGAACGTGGCTCATGGATGCGTTGAAGAGATGGGTCTGCGGATCGGGGCCCGCAAACCCAATCTGTCTTGGCGGGCCCTGGGGCGGGCGCCGCCCGGCTGCCTCGCACCGATGGAGGCTTGACGGCCAAACCCGCCGACTGGAACATCGTCGCCCGCAGGAGAGCGGTCGTAGTTTAGGGGTAAAACCCCTGCCTTCCAAGCAGGTGTCCCGAGTTCGATTCTCGGCGACCGCACCAAGTTTACTAGCGAGCTACGAGATAAGACAAAGATCCCTGCTGCATTCCTGTGACATCGAGAGGGTCTTTGGCTTCGACTCGAATGGATCCGGCTATTTGCCGGAAATTGCAAATCCACATTTGACAGCTACATTGATAGTATCATAGTACCACATGTGCCGCGGAAGGTCCGTCAGCTCATTTCCGACCTTGAACATGCGGGATTCACCCATACATCCACCTCCGGCAGTCATCGGAAATATCGGCATCCAGTGGGAACGACAGTAATCCTGTCCGGCCAATCCGGCGCGGACGCTCATCATTACCAGGAGAAAGACGTGCGGCGTGCGATCGCTGTTACACAGGTAGGCAAAAAATGAAAAGTATTGCAGGAAAAACGGCCGTGAAAGCAGCGACAGCCCGGTATCTGAAAATCGTGGAATGGTCGGACGAGGATGGATGCTTTGTCGGCCGTGCCCCCGG
>DATNHT010000052.1:0-10659 GCA_035604815.1 Opitutaceae bacterium | reverse complement strand
CGCCGACCCTCCGGGCGGCGACCCGGGCCGCGAATTTTTCCGTGAACGCCCGCGCGACCGACCTGACAACGATGAATCGCTTGGCGGAGATGCAGCTCTGCCCGGCGTTGATCAGGCGGGAGAACGCGCAGACCTCAGCCGCACGGTCGATGTCGGCGTCCGCGAGCACAATGTAGGCATCGCTGCCGCCGAGTTCAAACACGCCCTTCTTCATGGCCGCGCCGGCCTGCGCCGCCACGGCTCGGCCCGCCTGCGTGCTGCCCGTCAGCGTGACGGCCTTCACCCGCGGATCCGCCACGAGCCCCGCGACGCGCCCCGAGGCGATGACAAGCGTCTGGAAGACCCCTTTCGGCAGCCCGGCGCCGGCGAAGACTTCCCCAATCGCCTTTGCGCAGCCGGTGACGCCCGAGGCGTGCTTGAGGAGCATCGTGTTGCCGGCCATGAGCGCGGGGGCCGCCGCGCGGAAGACCTGCCAATACGGGAAATTCCAGGGCATGACGGCGAGGACCGGCCCCATGGGCTCAAACACGACGCGGCTGCGCCCGGGCGATCCGGGCGGGCGCTCGTCCGAAAGGAAGGCGCGGGCGTGCCTTGCGTAGTACTCGCACGCGAGGCAGCATTTCTGCACCTCGGCAAGCGCCTCGGCGAGGGGCTTGCCCATCTCGTCCGTCGCGAGCCGGGCGAGCGCGGGGGCCCGCCGGCGCAGGACGGCGGCGACGGACCTGAGGGCGCGCGAGCGATCCGCGAACGAGCGCGCCCGCCATGCGCCAAAGGCGGTGCCGGCGCGCGCCAGCGCAGAATCCATCTCGCGCCGGCTATGCTCGCGATACGAGCGGATCCGGCGCCCCGTGGCGGGGTTGACTGTCGCGATGGCCATGGTCTCGTGTTGTCGGGGATTGCTCGGCGCCCATCAGCTCCGGTCGGGCCAGGGCGGCGGCGGCGGGAGGGGTCCGCCCCTGGTCTTCAGCTCCAGGAGCACCTCCTCGATCGCCCGGTCGAGTTGCTGGTCGACGCCGGCGAATTCCTTGGCCGGGTCGTTGTCCACCACGATGTCGGGATCGACCCCGTGGTCCTCGACCGGCCAATCCCTGCCGTCCTTCGAATACGGCGCGAATTCCGGCTTGTCGAGGTATCCTCCGTCGACAATCGGCAGCGAGGCGCGGAAGCCGACGACCCCGCCCCAGCTGCGCTTGCCGATCAGCTTGCCCAGGCCATCAATCCTGAATCGGTACGGGAAGATGTCCCCGTCGGACGCCGAGAATTCGTCCATCAGGACGACCTTGGGTCCCAGTTCCATGTCGCGGGGGTTGGTCCTGGGGGTCCCATTGCGCGCCTTCTGAACCAGGACCAGCTCGCGCGCCAGCCGCTCGATGATCATCGGCGAAACGTTGCCGCCCCCGTCGCCACGCACGTCTACGATGAGGGCCGCCTTTGTGAGTTGCGGGTAGAAGTGCCTCGCGAACTCGCCCAGGCCCTCGGCACCCATGTCGGGTATGTGGATGTAGCCCACACGGGCGTCCGTCATCCGAGACACATAGTCGGTGTTGCGCCGCACCCAGCTCTCGTAGTAGAGGGGCGCCTCGTCGGCTATCGGCACGACCGTCACGCTCCGGGCCCCGTCGTCGACGGGCCTGGAATTGACCCTGAGGACGACCTGCTTGCCGGCCGTGCCGACCAGGGCGGAGTAGATGTTGGAAAGTTCGCGGACGGACCTGCCGTCCACGGCCAGGATGTAGTCGCCCTCCGCCACGCTCACCCCGATATCGGTGAGCGGCGAGCGCGTGGCGTCCTGCCAGTTCTCTCCGTGGATTATGCGGTCGATCCGGTAGGCGCGGCTCGCCGGGTCGCGCGACAGCTCGGCGCCCAAAAGCCCGGTCGCGATGCGCGGGGCCAGAGGGCGGTCGCCGTCGCCGACGTACGTGTGGCTGTTGTGGATCTCGCCGATCAGCTCGCCCACCAGGTACGTGAGATCGTACCGGGTCTGCACGTACGGCACGAGGGCCGCGTACTTGGCGCGCATCGCGGGCCAGTCCACGCCGTTCATCGTGGGCGAGAAGAAGAAGTCGCGCATCTGGCGCCAGCTCTCGTTGTAGATCTGCGCCCACTCGGCATGCCGGTCGAGGTGCATCTCGAGGCCCTCGAGGGAGAGCTTGTCCTTCACCTCGAACTTGGCGGCGGGAAGGTCGATGAGCGCGTATTCCTTGCCGACCTTGACGAGCATCCTCTTCCCGTCCGCGGTGATCTCGTAGGCCGCGGCCCGTCCCAGTTCGGTCTCCTTCCTGTCCTTCAGACTGTAGAGGAGGAGCGTCCGGTCCTTGGGCGCCGCTGCGGCCGCCGTGCCGAGCTCGCCTCCCAAGTCGTCGCGCAGGTAGTAGACTTTGCCGGCGACCGCGCGGATCGAGGAGTAATTCGCCGCCGTCACGGGAAGGCCGATGACGCGCTCGCGGATCCCGTCCTCGTCCACCCGGACGACGACCGCACCGGGAGCGGCGTCCTTCTTCGCATCCCTGCCGTCGGCCGCCTTCTCCTGCGGCTTTGGCGCGGGAGCAGTCTCGACCTCGTCGCTTGCCGGCTTGAAGGGTGAGTCTGTTTCCTTCGAGAGCGCGACAAGGTAGACGCGCTCAAGATTCTTGTAGACATGGTCGAATTCGATGTCGCTCAGCAGGGGCTTGAAGTCGCGGCGGGATGCGAAGAGCAGGAATTTTCCGTCGTCGCTGAACGCGGGCGCCGAAGCCGTGTACCAGCCGTCCGTGGCCGCGAATTTCCTCCCGCTCGCCAGTGAGTAGACCCACAGCTTATCGAGCGAGTTGTCTTCGGGTCGGGACCAGGCCACCCACTGGCTGTCCGGCGACCATGCATATTGGCGGATCTCGGACGCGGTGGCGGTGTCGACCAAGGTCACGGCCTTCGTCTCCACCGTCACGTACCGCAGGCGCTGGAGGCGGTCCGCCCAGAGGAGCTTTCGGCTGTCGGGCGACCACAGCGGGTTGTAATAGTAGGTGTCGGCCCCGCGGGTGACCTGGACGGGGTCGCCGCTCCCGTCCTGGGCGCGGACGTACAGCTCGTTCTCCCCGGACTCGTCGGAATCGTAGGCGATCCATTTCCCGTCGGGTGACCAGACCGCATCGCGCTCGTGCACGCCCGCCTTGCGGCTCAGAATCCGGGTGGCCCCGTCCCTCGCCGGCACGGAGAAGGTGCTTCCGCGGGCGGTTACGACCACCCTCTTGCCGTCGGGCGAGGGCGAGGCGGTCTCGACGAAGTTCGCCACGTTTATGAGCGCGTCGCGCGACGCCGCGAGGTCGTCCCTCA
Source organism: Opitutaceae bacterium (assembly GCA_035604815.1). Taxonomy (GTDB): domain Bacteria; phylum Verrucomicrobiota; class Verrucomicrobiia; order Opitutales; family Opitutaceae; genus Palsa-1447. Next base: position 7,350 of record DATNHT010000052.1, on the reverse strand, counting down.
CGGCGATCGGGACGCGCCGCGCTGCTCCGGCCTTTATGTCGAACGACCAGATGTATCCGGCCTCCTCGAATACGATCACCCCCCCGCCGAGCGAGGGAAACTTGATGTCAAAGTCCGTGAAACGGGTGTGCTGCGTCGTCTCCTTGCTGGCCAGGTCGTAGCTGTAGAGGTTCAGCCTCTTGTCGCGGTCCGAGAGGAAGTAGATGCGGTTGTTCGGCGCCCACATCGGGATGATGTCCTGCGCGGGATTGTTCGTGATGTTCTCTATGGCGCCGGTCTTGAAATCGTAGATCCAGATGTCGTCGGCCATCCCGCCCCGGTAGTCCTTCCACGTTCGGAATTCGCGGAAGACCCGGTTGTAGGCCATCTTGGTGTCGTCAGGGGAAAGCGAGAGGAACCCACCCCTCGGCACGGGCAGCTGCCTCGGGAGGTCCCCATCGGTCCCGACCGAATACAGCTGGCCGTTGAAAGGGTTGAACGAGCGCATCCGCGAGCGGAACAAGACCTCGCGAGAGGTGTTCCTCCACGCCATCACGATGTTGTTCGGGCCCATCCGGTCGCCGAGGTCGTCCCGTGCGAGCGTCGCCGTGTACGTGAGCCTGCGCGGGGTGCCGCCCTCCGCGGGCATAAGGTAGACCTCGGTGTTCCCGTCGTACTGGGCGGTGAACGCGAGCTCGCTCCCGTCCGGTGAAAACCGGGGGAACACCGCGTAGCCCGGTCCATTGGTCAGCCTTCGGGCCACGCCGCCCTCCATGCCGACCGTGTAGAGCTGGTCGGCGTAGGAGAACACGATCTGCCTGCCGTTGGTCGCCGGGAAGCGCATGAGGCGGGCTTCCTCGGGCAAGGGAGGGCTCTCCGAGCGGAGCGCGGAGGCGAGCAGGGCGACGCCGGCGAACGACAGGATGAACTTGCTCACGGGGTAGGGTTGGGAGTCTCCTTGAACGACGGGGCGGGGGCCGCCATCGCCGATTTCAGGCGGGCAATCAAGGGTTAGGTGGAGGTTGGGTTGCGCCGGGATGCCCCAGCCATCGATATGCGGGCGCGCGGCCCGGTCAGACCGATTCGAGTATCTTGTACAGCCGTTTGACCATGCCGGACGCGTCGTCCAGGAGACCCGCGGAGATCAGCGCATTGTCGAGGACCTGTTCGGCAACAAGCTTTGCCTTCTCGGGCGCCGAGGACTGGAGCTCCGAAAGGCGTTTGACGACCGCGTGGCGCGGGTTGATCTCCAGGTGGACGCGCAAGGGGGACTGGGCGCCGTCCTTGTTCATCGCCTTCATCAGCCGGCGCATGTGGGGTGACGTGAACTTGTCCGCGTTTAGCGCCAGCGCGGGGGAGTCGACCAGCCTGTCGCTCGCCTTCACGTCGGCCACGCGCTCCCCGAGGCAGTCCTTGAGCCATCCGACGAGGGCCTTGGTCTCGGCCTCCCCGAGGGCGCCCTCGGCCTTGGGCAGTTCCGAAAGCTTCACGTCGGCGTGGTCGGCTGCGGTGATCCTCTTCCCGTCGAACTCCCGGACGCTGTTCATCACGTACTCGTCGACCGTCTCGTAGCAGAAGAGCACCTCGAGGTTGCGCGCCCTGAATCCCTCAAGGTATGGGCCGGCCTCGATCGACTCGCGGTTCGGGCCGACGAGGTAGTAAATCTCCCTCTGGTCGGAGCCCATCCGCGAGACGTAGTCGGGCAGCGACGTCGTCTTGCCCTTGTCCGTGAGCGAGGACTCGTATCGGAGGAGCTTCGTCAGCTGTTCCTTGTGGGCGAAGTCGAGCGCCGCGCCCTCCTTCAGGAACACGCCGAACTCCCTGTAGAACTCCGCGTACCCCTCGGGCCTGTTCTTCGCCTCCTCGTCGAGGAACTTCAGGAACCTCTTGGTGATGACCCGGTTCAGCTTCTCTACGAGCGAGCGGTCCTGCATCGTCTCGCGGGAGATGTTGAGCGGGAGGTCCTCGCTGTCCACGACGCCCTTCAGGAACCGGAGCCATTCGGGCAGGAGGTCCTTTGGACGGGCGTCGATCATGACCTTCCGGCAGTAGAGCGCAACCGCAGGATCTAGCCGGGAGAGCCCAAGCTTCTCCGTGTTGTCCTTCGGCACGAATATCAGGGCGTTTATGGAGATCGGGGCGTCCGCGCTGAAATGGAGACGCAGGCGCGGCTTCTCGGAATCGTGGGCCTGGTACTTGTAGAACTCGTCGTATTCCTCCTCCTTTATCTCGCTCTTGCCGCGCAGCCACAGGGCCTGGACGGTGTTGATCCGCTTTCCGTTGAGGTTAATCGGAAACGAGACAAACGCGCTGTACCGCTCGAGGATCTCGCGGACCTTCCATTCCTGGCTGAATTCGGAGCACTCGTCCTTCAGGTCGACGACCACCTTGCAACCCCGGCGCTCGCCCGAGCTCTCCTCGATCGCAAAGCTTCCCGCGCCGTCGCTCGTCCACAGAAGGCCCTGCTCGGACTCCCTCCATGAGTGCGTGTACACCCTGACCGTCTTGGCCACCATGAACGCCGAATAGAACCCGACGCCGAACTGTCCGATCAGCCCGGCGGCCTTCTGGTCGCCTTCGCCCAAGGCCTTGAGGAACGCCTTGGAACCCGAATGCGCAATCGTCCCTAGGTTTTCAACCAGCTCGGCCTGGGTCATCCCGAGTCCGAAGTCCTGGATTGTGAAGGTCTTGGCCTTGTCGTCGGTCGTTATGTTGATCTCCAGCGCAAGCTTGTCGTCGTAGACGCCCTTTTCTGTCAGCTGGAGATGGCGCTGCTTCTCAAGCGCGTCGGAGGCATTGGAAACCAGCTCGCGGACGAAGATCTCCTTCTCGGTGTACAGCGAATGGACGACAATATCGAGCAGCTGCTTGATCTCGGCCTGGAACTCGAATGTCTGGGGTGCGGCGGTGGGCATCGGTGTTGGAGAAATGGAGCGTCGAGCCTATCCCGATCCGCGCAAAAATCAACGTTGGCGGAGTCCGGGGTGTCGGCGCGGCAGCCGAAGGGTGCCGGCAGCTGCGTCGAGACACGCGCCTATCGAGGGCCGAACCTTCCCGCCAAGCAGCACATCAGCGCGAGCCCGGCTAACCTGGCAATCACGGACGCCGTCGCGGCCTTGTCTGAAGAGTGCCACATGAGGAGCATGTACCCGAAACTCGTCGCGACGGGCGACTCACCTTGCAGCGCCGCCACCGACAGAGACCACTTCAAGGGAAGTCACCATGCGGGCCCAGCGCGCGGAACGCTTGTCGCCGGGCACGACCACGCGAAGGGGCCCCTGGCCATCGGGCAGGGGCCGGCCGTCCTGGCTGTCGACAAGGAGGATGGCGCGGCTGTTGAAGGCTTCGTCGAACTCGGCTACGGCGTAGACGACATCGTAGTTATCGCGGCAGTGCGCGAGCACCGCGAGCCGCAGTCCCTTGCCCCGCAGCTTTTCGCCGAACTCGACGCCCGCCCTGGCCAGCAGGTCGCGCACCGGCACGCCCGAGTAGACGTGGCCCTGCTTCTCGTGGAAGTCGAAGGCGGTCACCTCCTGGTGCGCCATCCTGGACAGCTCCACCCCAGCGAATTCGGTCGTCCTGCCTTCGTAGACGATGGTCAACCCGGGTTCGGAAGCCTGTAAGCGGCCAATGGCCAGGAAGGCCAATCCGGCGAGAGACACCCATGGCCGAGGGCGCAGCGGAGGTTGGTGCATGGTTGTGGCGCAATGTAGCAGGGCGGCCGGCGGCGGGCCAGTTCGATCTCCTGTCCGCGAATCCGCTCCCCTGGGGAGGGCCCCAGGGAATGTGCCGCCTGCCTGCGCGGACGCGGCGCGAGGCCGGCGAACGAACTCGAGTTGAAGGGCGGGGTCAATTCTGCATGGTGAATGTCAGGACCCCATGCCCCCTTCCCCCGCGCCCAGTCCCATCCATCCGGACGTCAGGATAGGCCATGTGCATCTCAAGGTGGCTGACCTCGACCGCGCGCTCGGCTTCTACTGCGGCATCCTCGGGTTCGAGCTCATGCAGCGATTTGGCTCGAGCGCGGCATTCGTCTCCGCCGGCGGCTATCACCACCACATCGGCCTCAACACCTGGGAGAGCCTTGGGGGATCGCCGCCCCCTTCCGGGTCGACGGGCCTCTACCACCTTGCGATCCTTTATCCCACCCGGGCGGATCTGGCCGACGCGCTCCGGCGCCTGCTCGGGTCGCGGGTCCGCCTCGAGGGGGCGTCGGACCACGGGGTGAGCGAGGCCCTGTATCTGCGCGACCCCGACGGGAACGGCGTCGAGCTCTACTGGGACCGCCCGCGCGACAAATGGCCCCGCGGCCCCGACGGATCGTTGGCCATGTTCACCCAGAGGCTGGATGTCGGCGGGCTGCTTGCCGAGCGTGCGCTGTGACGACGCCCGGGGACTACCGGGGCTGCGTGTAGCCGCCCAGGTACGCCGCCTTCAATTGGGGGTTCTGCCTGAGGTCCGCGCTCGGCCCGTCCATCGTGAGGGAACCCGACTCAAGGACGTAGGCGTATCCGCTGATCTCGAGCGCGAGGTTGGCGTTCTGCTCGACCAGGAGGATGGAGATCTTCCGGTCCCGGTTGATCTCGACGATCTTCTCGAAGATGGTGCTGATGAGCCTCGGCGCTATCCCGAGGGAGGGTTCGTCGAGCATCAGGAACTTGGGCTCGCCCATGAGCGCGCGCCCGATCGCCAGCATCTGCTGCTCGCCCCCTGAGAGCGTGCCCGCCGTCTGACGGAGCCGCTCCTTCAGCCTGGGGAAGATCCCAAAGACATAGTCGCGGTTGCCTGCTATGGCGGCCTTGTCCCTGCGCAGGTACGACCCCATCGACAGGTTCTCATCCACCGTCAGGTTCGAGAAGACCATGCGCCCCTCCGGGACGTGCCCGATTCCGCGGGCCACGATCTTGTGGGCGGGCAGCTGGGTGATGTTCTCCCCGAGAAAGCTCACCGTGCCGCTCCTCGGCCTGAGCAGCCCCGATATGGTCCGCAGGGTGGTCGTCTTGCCTGCGCCGTTTCCGCCAATGAGCGTCACGATGGAGCCGTGGCCCACCTTGAGCGAGATGCCGCGCAGCGCCGAGATGGCGCCGTAGGAAACGCAGAGCTCGGATACCTCAAGCACGGGCTCAGTGGTGGGCGAAGCCCGTTTCGTGCGGCTCCCCGAGGTAAGCCTCGATCACCTTGGGATCGCTCTGGATCTCGGCAGGCGTGCCCTCGGCGATCTTGATGCCGTAGTCAAGGACAGCGATCCGCTGGCAGACGCCCATGACCACCTTCATGGAGTGCTCGACCAGCAGGATCGAAAGGCCGAAGTCCCTCTGGATTCGCTGGATCAGGGCCATCAGCTCGACCTTCTCCGATGGGTTCATTCCGGCGGCGGGCTCGTCCAGAAGCAGGAGCTTGGGCCGGGTCGCCAGGCACCGCACGATCTCCAGGCGGCGCTGCTCGCCGTAGGGCAGGCTCATCGCCGGCGCGTCGCGGAAGCGGCGCAGGTTGAAAAGGTCGAGAAGCTCGTCGGCGCGGTGCGCGATCTCCTCCTCGTCCCTCCGGAACGCGCCCATCCGGACGAGCGTCTGCGCCGGGGAACAGCCCCTGTGGAGGTTGCACGCGACACGGACGTTGTCGAAGACCGACATGCTCTTGAAGAGCCTGATGTTCTGGAAGGTCCGCGCGATGCCCGATTCGACGACCTCGTAGACCTTCAGGGCCGCCAGGTCGACGCCGTGGGAACGGACGCTTCCGCTCGTGGGCCGGTAGACGCTGGTGACCAAGTTGAAGACCGTCGTCTTCCCTGCGCCGTTGGGGCCGATCAGCCCCACCAGGTCGCCGTCGTCCATCGAGAGGTCAAGGGCGTTCACGGCCGTCAGCCCACCGAAGCGGATCGTTGCCTTGTCGAGCTGGAGAATCGGTCCGGGCATGGCTGTCCAGGAGTCCTTCAGCTTCGGGCCGGCCTCAGTTTTTTCCACAGCCTGGCCGCGATCGCCACATAATCAAAATTGAACAGGCCCTTGGGCCGGGCGAGCATGAGGACGATCAGCAGCAGCGAGTACAGCACCATCCTGTACTGCTCCATCGAGCGCAGCACCTCGGGCAGGATCGTCAGCAGGATGGCCGCGAAGATGACGCCCGGCGTGTTGCCCATCCCTCCGAGGATCACCATGACCACGATCTCGATGCTCTTCGTGAAGTCGAAGCCGGTCGGGGTGATCGTCAGCTTGAAGTGCCCGTAGAGCCCGCCGGCGACCCCCGCGAAGAACGCGCCCACGACAAAGGCGACGATCTTGTACCGCGTCGTGTTGAGCCCGACCGCCTCGGATGCGACCTCGTCGTCGTGGGTCGCGATGAAGCCGCGGCCGTAGGTCGAGCGGACGAGGCAGACCACCGTGAACACGGTCAGGGCGGCGAAGGAGTACACCCAGAAGATCGTGGTGTAGTTGGGAATCCCGTTGAGACCGAGGGCCCCTCCGAGCGCATCGATGTTTTGGAACGCGACGCGGATGATTTCCCCAAAGCCCAGCGTGACCAGGGCCAGGTAGTCCCCCTTGAGCCTGAGGGACGGGATGCCGACGGCAAGCCCGGCCGCGGCCGCGCCCAGGCCGCCCACGACGAGCGCCGCCAGGAACAGGAGGCCCTGCTGCAGGGCGGTGCCGCCCGCCTCGCCGAGCAGCCTCGGGCCGAGCAGAAGCGTGATCCCCGCCGAAAGGTAGGCCCCCACCGACATGAACCCCGCGTGGCCCAGCGAAAACTGGCCCGTATAGCCGTTCACGAGATTGAGGGACACGGCGAGGATTACGTTGATCCCCACTCCCGTCATCACGTCGAGGTAATAGGGGTCGATCCGGTCCGAGTAACTCGAGACGCCGAAGGTCAAGAGCACGGTCGCTAGTAGGGCGATGAGCGGCTTGGGCATCGGCGTCAGACCTTTTCGGCGGTGAACCGGCCGAGGAGCCCGGCCGGCCGGAACAACAGGATCCCGATTAGCGTGGCGAAAGCGATCGCATCCTTGTATGTGGACCAGCGCGAGCCGTCCACGAAGGTTTCCACCATGCCGAGGATGAGCGCCCCCAGCGTCGCCCCGGGGATGTTGCCAACGCCGCCGAGAACGGCCGCGACAAACGCCTTGAGACCCGGTACGAGCCCCATGAGCGGATCGATCGACGGATAGTTGAGGGCGTAGAGGACGCCACCGGCCCCGGCGAGCGCCGATCCGATCCCGAACGTAAACGAGATCACGACGTCTATGTTGATCCCCACGAGCTGCGCTGCCTTGGGGTTGAGGGCCACGGCCCTCATCGCCGTTCCGATCTTGGTCTTGAAGACCGCGAACTGCAGGCCGACCATCAGTAGGGCGGCCACCACGATGACGATCACCTG
>DATNHT010000051.1:0-14012 GCA_035604815.1 Opitutaceae bacterium | reverse complement strand
ATGGCCGATCACTGGGACTGCCGTAACCCTAGTGTCGGCGCGGAACCGATCCCCCAATCTGGCCTCCTGCGGCCTTGCCCAAGAGAACTGGCTCTAATCCCTCGGCTTGTAGAAGTAGTTCACAAACACATACCCCCAAGGCACGGCAACGATGGGCAATATCACCCACAGGAACCCCGAGGTGATGCCTTCCGCCGGTGAACCGTCCAGCTTGCCCTTTGACCAGAGCGGGTAGGCCACGAGAATAAGCCACAGGACCTTGTAGAATATCTCCAGCAGCAGGATCGGCAGCATCTTCAATGGGCGGAAGATTCCCAATCCCGCCAGTGTCGCGAAGGCCGTCCACACGCACCAAGCCACGGCATTGGTCGGTTCCCATGGTCCTTTGTGCGTGAGCACGTGCGTCCAGGTGTCCCAGCCCAGCACGAAGAACATCAGGATAAAGACCAGCCGCAAGAGGTAGATATTGATCCTACGGACACCCTGGTGTCGGTCGTCCCGCTGAAAAATGGCCTTGGGGCTGAAGGTCAAGGAGAGATCCTTGAAGCCAGGGTTGCCTCGGAATTCTCCAAAGGCAACCATCGATCAATTCGGACGCCGCTGGCAGAGTCAGCGCGGGCGCCCGACCGGCCCGTTCCTCAGTCGGCTTGCGCACCCAAGCGAAGCTTCTCACGGCCGCCGCCGTGGCCTTGGCCGATCGCCCTGCCTCCTGATTGAGCGCGCGGGTCGAAAACTGACCCACAACCAAGGGGACGGCCCTGGCCGGTTCGCGCCGCTTCCTGCTTGCGCCTCCCGCAGGCTGATCTTGGTTAGCCTTAGCTTGCCATCCGCCTCCAAGAATTTCGTCCACCTCCACGTCCATTCGGATTACAGCCTGCTCGACGGGGCGTGCAGGATCGACCGGCTGACCGACCGGGCAAGCGAGCTCGGAATGACTGCGCTCGCGCTAACCGACCATGGCAACCTGTTTGGCGCCATAGACTTCTACACTGCGGCAAAGAGCAAGGGAATCAAGCCCCTGATCGGATGCGAGCTCTACCTCGCCGAGGGCTCCCGGCTGGAGAAGCAGGGCCGCAGCGACGAGGGCCGGAGCATCTTCCACCTCGGCCTCCTGGCGCGCGACATCGGGGGCTACCAGAACCTCCTCAAGCTCGTCAGCGACGCCCACCTGAAGGGCTTCTATTACAGGCCCCGGACCGACCTCGACACCCTCGCCCGCCACGCGGGGGGCCTGATCGGCTTCACCGGATGCCTCGCGTCGCTTGTCCCGCAGCACCTGATCAACGAGCGCTGGGAGGACGCCCGAAGGGCCACCGCACGGTTCGTCGACATCTTCGGCCGCGAGAACTTCCTCGTGGAGATCCAGGACCACGGCATCGCCGCGCAGCACAGGATCATACCGGGGCTCCTCAGGCTTGCCCGCGAATTCGGGCTGAAGGTCGTCTGCTCGAACGACGTCCACTACGTCCACGCTTCCGACGCGGGCCCGCACGACGCGATGCTGTGCATCCAGACGGGTGCGAAGATCGAGGACGAGAAGCGGATGCGCTTCGAAGGCCAGCAGTTCTACCTCAAGTCGCGCGCCGAGATGGAGCGCCTGTTCGCCGAGGTCCCCGACGCGGTCGCCAACACCGAGTTAGTCGCCGAGATGTGCGACGTCGCCATCCCGTTTCCGACGGGAAGCGAGCGGTATCCCAAGTATCCCCTGCCTCCGGAGGTCGGGACGGACAGGCCCGGGTACCTTAGGCGTCTCTGCATCGAGGGCCTCCGGCACCGGTACGGGGTGGATTTCGACGCGCCCGGCGCCGCCGCGGACCCCGGCAAGGCGCGCATCCTGGTCGAGAGGCTCGACTACGAGCTCGGCGTCATCGGTTCGACGGGTTTCGTCGATTACTTCCTCGTCGTCTGGGACTTCATCCACTGGTCAAGGTCGAAGGGGATCCCCGTCGGCCCGGGCCGCGGCTCGGGCGCGGGCTGCCTCGTCGCCTACCTGCTGGGGATAACCAACCTCGACCCGCTCCGCTTCAAGCTGCTCTTCGAGCGGTTCCTCAACCCCGAGCGCGTCTCGCCGCCCGACTTCGACATCGACTTCTGCATGCGCCGCCGCGGCGAGGTGATCGACTACGTGAGGCACAAGTACGGCGACGGGTGCGTCGCGAACATCATCACGTACGGCACGCTGGGCGCAAAGATGGTGATCCGCGACGTCTCGCGCGTCCACAATCTCGCATACGCCGAGGCCGACCGGCTGGCGAAGATGATCCCGGATGAGCTCAACATCACGCTCGAGCAGGCCGTCGCCAAGTCCGCCGAGCTGCGCGACGAGGTGGCGAAGAACCCCGTCGCGGGCAGGATCTTCGAGCAGGCGCGGGTGCTGGAGGGCATGGTCAGGAACACGGGCAAGCACGCGGCAGGGATCATCATCACCGACCGGCCCCTGGAGGAGTTCGTGCCGCTGACTCTCCAGGAGGGCGACATAACGGTGCAATTCGACATGAACGCCGTGGGGAAGCTCGGGCTGCTCAAGATGGACTTCCTTGGGCTCAAGACGCTCACCGTGATAGCGGACGCCGTGGACAATATCCGCAGGACGGCGGACCCCGGGTTCGACATCGAGAGGATCCCCATCGACGACGCGAAGACGTTCGCCCTCCTCAACACCGGAAGGACGACCGGGGTGTTCCAGCTGGAGTCGGGCGGGATGCAGAACCTCTGCCGGCAGCTCCAGGTTTCCTCCATCGACGAGATCATCGCGCTCATCGCGCTCTACCGGCCGGGACCGATGGACTGGATACCCGACTACATCCGGGGGAAGAAGGACCCGAGCACGGTGCGCTTCCCCCACAAGCTCCTCGAGGAGGTCTGCAGCGAGACCTACGGCGTCATGGTCTACCAGGAGCAGGTCATGGAGGCGGCGAAGATCATCGCGGGCTACACGCTCGGCGGCGCCGACATGCTCCGCAGGGCCATGGGCAAGAAGGATCCCGAGGCGATGGCCAGGGAGCGCGGGAAGTTCGTCGAGGGGGCGAGGCGGCTGCACGGGATCGACGAGAAGACCTCGGATGCGATCTTCGACATCCTCAACCGGTTCGCCGGGTATGGGTTCAACAAATCCCACTCCGCAGCCTACGCGCTCCTGAGCTACCAGACGGCCTTCCTCAAGGCCAACCACCCCGTGCAGTTCATGGCGGCCATGCTCAGCTCAGAGCTCGGCAACGCGGACAAGGTCGCGCATTTCGTCGCGGAATGCGAGGCGATGGGGCTTGGGGTCATGGGCCCCGACGTCAACGAGTCGCGAGAGATGTTCACTCCCGTCGGCGCGAGGATCCGGTTCGGGCTCGCCGGGATCAAGGGCGTGGGCGAGCTCGCGGCGCAGCGGATCATCGCCGAGCGCGAGGCCAACGGCCCGTTTGCGGACTTCGACGACTTCGCCGCGCGGGTCGACGGGCGAGCCGTGAACAAGCGGGTCCTCGAGCACCTGGTCAAGACGGGCGCGTTTGACTTCAGCCGCGCGAGCCGGCGGCGGATCTACGAGGAGATCGACGCGGCGATCGCGGCGGGAACCGCCCGGGCGCGGGACAAGGCGGCCGGGCAGGACACGTTCCTCGGGATGCTCGCCGGGCCGGCGGCCCACAAGAACGGGGACGGCCGGCGCGAAACGGACCCGTCGCCGGACTTCAGCGCGCAGGAGCGGCTGTCATTCGAGAAGGAGCTTCTCGGCTTCTACGTCTCTGGGCACCCGATGAACGGCTACGCGGGCCTGTGGGAGGCGGTCGACTCGGCGCCGGCGGACGAGCTTTCCAGCCTGCCCGACCGGGGGGAATTCCGGCTGTGCGGGATCGCGGGCAACATCGTCAAGAAATACTCGAGGAAGGACAACCGGCCTTGGGTGGCGTTCACCCTGGCGACCCGCAAGTCGACGATCGCGCTCAACATGTTCGCCGACGCCTACGGGGCCTTCGGGCCGGTCCTTGCCGAAAACGTCCCGGTCCTCGTCCAGGGCAACCTCATACGCGGAACCGACGGCCCGCGCGTCAACGTGAAGGAATGTTACGCGCTCGACGCCGCCGTGACGCGGGTCGTGCGCAAGGTGACCTGGCTATTGAGGCCCGGCCACCCCGAGATCGGGCAGTTCCTGCGCGGGCTCCGCGAGACGGTTGTGCGCGAGCCCGGGGACACGAGGATCGAGTTCGCCCTGCTGATGGAGGACGGGAACGCGCCCGTGGCCCAGGCGAGCGCCGCGCTCTCGTGGCGCCTGACGGCGCCGGTCTTCCAGGACCTGCGCTCCCATCCCTGCGTAGCGGGGATCACGCTCGAGACCCGTCCGCTCGAGCTGAAGCCGGACACGGGATGGGCGAGACGCTAGAGAACCACGCGGCGCGGGTGCTGGGATCGATCAGGCCCGGCGTCCCCGCCGACGCGGCGCTCCGCGAATACCTTGCGGGCAACCGCAGCCTCGGGGCGGTCGGCAGGCGCTCGGTGAGCCGGGCCGTGTTTTCCTACTTCCGGTGGCTCCGCTGGCTTGAACCGGGCCAGTCGGCGCAAAGGCGGGTCGTCGGCGCGCTCGACCGCCAGGCGCGGTTCGAGCGCGACCCCTCGGCCGTCAAGGCGGAGGCCCTCGCCGCGCGCGCCGTGCCGGCTTGGCTCGCCGCAGAGATGGACCTCACGGCGGGTTACCTGCGCCAGCTCCAGCGCGAGCCCCCCCTCTGGATCCGCACAAAGGTTGGCGCCACCGCCGGGGTGGCGCGGAGCCTGGGCGCCTGCGAGGTGCCCGTCCTGCCGGCCGCGCTGGCGGCCCCGGCCGGCCTCGCCGCGCTTCGGTACCGCGGGCCGGCGGACCTGCACAGGGCGCCCGGGTTCCAGTCGGGGGCGTTCGAGATCCAGGACCTCTCGTCGCAGCTCGTGGGCCACGCCTGCGCGCCGCAGCCCGGCGAGACGTGGTGGGACGCCTGCGCCGGCGAGGGCGGAAAGGCGCTTCACCTCTCGGACCTGATGCGAAACAAGGGTCTCATCCTTGCGACGGACCGCTCGCTGCGGCGGCTGTCCGTCCTCAGGCGGCGCGCGGCGCGCGCGGGCGCCTTCAACTACCGCGCGCAAGCCTGGGCCGGGACGGGGCCCGCGCCCTTTGGGACAAGGTGCGACGGCGTCCTGGTCGACGCCCCGTGCAGCGGGGTCGGCACATGGCAGCGCAACCCGCACGCGCGGTGGACGACCTCCGCCGAGGATGTCCAGGAGCTGGCCGCTGTGCAGGCGGCCCTGCTGGCGCGCGCCGCCCCGACGGTGAAGCCGGGAGGGAGACTGATTTATTCCGTGTGCTCCCTGACCCGCAGCGAGACGACGGCCGTCGCCGACGGGTTCGAGAGGGCCCATCCCGGCTTTGAGCCCGCGCCGCTTGCTATCGCGGCCGGGGCGGGCGGCTTCCGGGTCACGCTGCTGCCGCAGGACATCGACGCGAACGGGATGTTCATCGCGGCGTGGAGGCGCCTGCGGTAGGAGGCTGAGCGGCGTGCCCCTGGCGCCGCTCGCGGGGAATCTGCCTTGCGGCGGCCGGATTTTGGGGGATCCTTTGGTTCCGAACGAGAATGAGACCCGTGTTCCGCCGCGCATCCCTGGGACTGGCCGCCCTTGCCGCGCTCGCGGCGGCCCCCCTGCGCGCCGATCCCGAATATCCCAAGATGGGGCCGGACATCTACGACGTCCGCGCGGACGGGGCGGCGCAGGTCGCGGCCGCGCTCGGCCAGGCGGCGGCGCAGCACAAGCGCGTGATCGTCGACTTCGGGGCGAACTGGTGCATCTGGTGCAGGAGGCTCCACTCCACGTTCGAGAACGACCCCGCGGTGGCCCGGGCATTGGGCAGGGATTTCATCGTCGTGCTCGTCGACGTGAACACGCGCAGGGGCGTGAAGCGAAACGCCGATTTGAACGCGAGATACGGCAACCCGACCGGGCACGGCATCCCGGTGCTCGTGGTCCTGGATCCCGACGGCAGGCAGCTCACGACGAAGGACACGGGCGAGCTCGAGGAGGGCGCCGCGCACAGTCCAGCCAAGATCACGGCGTTCCTCGCCGCCTGGGCCCCCCCGGGCCACTAGCAGGCTTGCCGGGGCGCCCCGTCCCCGGCAGGGTCGTCCTCCCATGCTCGCAGAACTGTCCGACCGGCAGTGGCTCTGGGGCGCCGCGGGTCTCTACGCCGCGGGCGTGCTCCTGGGCACGATCTCGCTGCTTCGCGGGGGGCGGACCTCCGGCGCGGCCATATACGGGGCGATCCTCGCGGGGTACGTCCTCCAGTTCATCGGGCTCGGCCTGCGCGGCCACGCCACGGGCGGCTGCCCGCTGGGCAACCGCTTCGAGATCTTCCAGTTCACGGCGTGGTCGGCGATCACGCTCTACCTGGTTGTCGGCGTGACGTTCCGCTCGAGCATCTTCGGGGTCTTCACCGCGTGCCTCGGCGCCTCGCTCACCCTTGCGTCGCTCTCGATCCCCTCGTGGGACGCGATCCGCAGGACGCACATCTTCGGCGGAAACCCATGGATCGAGCTCCACGCAGCCCTCGCGATGTTCAGCTACGGGGTCTTCGGGCTCCTCGCGCTCGCCTCGGCCATGTTTCTCCTGCGCCACTTCTCGCTCAAGTCCAAGCACCTGGGAGGCTGGTTCTCCTTCCTTCCCTCGATCATGGACCTCGACCACATCGAGGTGCGCCTGCTGGGCGCCGGGGTGGCGATCCTCACGGTCTCCCTCGCGTTCGGCTGGGTGTACTGGTCGCGGGACACCTCCACCGTGGGCCATCTCAAGCTCGCGGCGACGGTCGCGGTGTGGATTGCCTACGCCGCGGCCCTCGGGCTGCGCATCGGCGGGCGCCTCCTCGCGAGGCGGTTTGCCTGGACCTGCCTCGCCCTTTTCGCCGCCGCCCTCCTCTCGCTCGAGGCCGTCGAGGGCAGCCGGCATCCCGCGGCCGCACAGGCCTCGGAGCGGATCCCGCAATGAGCGAAGCCTGCCTCTTCGTCATCGGCGCATCCCACCACAAGGCGCCGCTCGAGGTCAGGGAGCGGCTCGCGATCGTCTCCGAAGAGGGGCTGAGGGCCGACCTCGCCGCGGTGCCCGGCCTCCGGGAGTTCGCCGTGCTCGGCACATGCAACCGCGTCGAGCTCTACGGCGTGGGCGAGGACGCGGGAGCGGAGGCGTCCGTTCAGGCCGCGTACTGCGCGAGGCAACGCTTCAATGCCGACGAATTCGAGCGGATCCGCTTCCGGCTCATGGGCCGCGACGCGGCGCTGCACCTCTTCGAGGTCGCCAGCGGGCTCGATTCCCAGCTGCTGGGCGAGAATGAGATCCTCGGCCAGGTCAAGGAGGCCTACACGGCCGCGCAGTCGCGCGGCACCACCGGCGCGGTGCTCAACCGCGTCTTCCAGCGGGCGTTCCAGGCCGCCAAGCATGTCCGCACCCACACGGGCATCTCGTCCGGTCGGGTGAGCGTCGCAAACGTCGCCGTCGAGCTCGCGTGCAACATCTTCGGCAGCCTCGCCGGCGCCAGGGTCCTCGTCCTCGGCACGGGGGAAATCGGCGAGGGGACCGCGCGCGCGTTCAGGAGCCGGGGAGCAGCCGACCTCGCCGTCTCGGGCCGCCGGATTGAGCGGGTTGCCGCGGTGGCCTCCGGCCTCGGAGCGAACACGGTGCACTTCGACGAGCGCGAATCCCGCCTTAGCGACTACGATATCGTCGTGTGCTCGACCGCGGCCCCGCGCACCGTGCTCGCCACATCCGCGGTCGACGCCGCGATCAGGAGGAGGCCCGCCCGCCCGCTCCTCCTCATCGACCTGGCACTGCCGCGCGACGTCGAGCCGTCGGCGGCCCGCCTGCAGAACGTCTTTCTCTACAACCTCGACGACCTGGCCAGGATCGCGGAGCAGAACCGCTCCGCCCGCGAGGCGGAGATCGGCAGGTGCAAGGCGATCCTCGCGCAGCGCGCCGACGGCCTCTGGAGGCAGGTGCAGCCCCACCTCTCGGCGGCGGCCCCCGGGGCGGGGGCGCCCCGGCGCGGCCCGGACGCGGCGCGCCAGGGCGCGTCCCCCTAGATCAGCGGGGCATGTTCCGGAAGAGCCAGTCCGCCTCGGTGTCCCCGGCGGGGCGGGCCAGCATCGCCCTGAGGCGCACCGCCTGGGCCGCCGTTCGCGCGCGGCGGGACGGATCGCCGGCGCAGGACGCGAGTTCCCTCGCCAGGGCCCCGGGCGACGCGGCGCCCTGGATGAACTCCGGGTACACGGGCTCCTCCAGGAGGATGTTGGCGATGCCGAGGAAGGGAACGCGGACGAGCCACCGGCCCATCAGGTAGGTGAACGGATCGGTGCGGTAGGCGATCGCGCCGGGAATCCCAGCCAGGGCGCAGTGCATCGACATCGTGCCGCTGCTCGTCAATACGGCGCTCGCGCCCACCGGCGCCCCGGTCTGCTGCAGCCGGACCCCGTCCGGCAGCGGCACGGCCTCCAGCTGGGCGCGGATCCCCTCGCCCGGATAAAGGACCACGGCGCCCGGGGCCGACCCGCCCCGCGCGAACTCCCGGTAGCCGCCGAGGAGCGCCGGGAATATCCGGCCCACGGCCTTGATCCGGCTTCCCGGAAGCAGCAGCACCGGGCCGGCCGGATCGTAGCGCACCGGCGGGGCGTAGTCCTGCGCCATGAACGGATGCCCCACGAATTCGACGGGCAGCCCCGTGTCCGCGTAGCATCGGGTCTCGAACGGGAATATGACGGCCAGTGCGTCCAGATTGCGGGCCATCTCAAAGCGCCGACCCGCCCTCGAGGCCCATATCTGCGGGCTGATGTAATAGAGGGTGCGCACGGCTCCGCCCCCCTTCGCGCTTAGGCCCCGGAGCCTGAGCGCCTCGGCGAGGCGCAGGTTGACCCCCGAGTTGTCGACAAAGCAGACCGCGGCCGGGCGGTACTGCCCGATCCACCGGACCGTCTCGTCAATGAGCGCCCGGAAGTAGGAGAGGTTCCTGATCACCTCCGCAAATCCGACGACCGACAGCGCCGTCCGGTCGAGGAGGAGCTGGGCCCCCGCCGCCGCGAGCCGCGGCCCGCCGAGGGCGGCGACGCGCACGCCGGGGCGGCGCGCGCGCAGCCCGGCCACCATCCGCGCCGCGTGCTCGTCCCCGGAATGCTCCCCGGCGACCACGAGGAGGTCGGTGGCGCCGCCCTGCGGCGCCGGGAGCCGGAAAGGTGGAGGGCCCGTCATCTCTTCGCGATCTGCTCGGTGATCGCGATCGCGACCTCGAGGGCGCTCTTGCCCAGGGCCGCCCCTACCTTGGGCTGCCTCGAGCGCGCCACGCTCTCGACAAAGTGCGCGAGCTCGAGCGCGAGCGGCTCGCCCTTCTCGATCGGGATCTCGTGGACCGGGACCGAGCTCGTGTCGCCGGTCTTCACGAGGCCTACCTTCATCTTGAGCCCGTACGCGATGATGTCGCTCTTCCGGACAAGGTGCCCCGACTGGTTCATGAAATCCAGCGAGAGGTAGGCGTTCTCCTGGAAGATCCGGATCTCCCGCGCCTTCTTCAGGCTCATCCGGCTTGCGCTCAGGTTGGCGACGCAGCCGTTCTCGAACTGGATGCGGGCATTGGCGATGTCCTCGGTCCTCGAGAGGACGCTGATCCCCACGCTGTCGATCCGCGCGATCGGCGACTTGACCAGGGCCAGGACGATCCCGATGTCGTGGATCATGAGGTCGAGCACGACCCCGACCTCGGTCCCGCGGACCTGGTAGGGGGCGAGCCTCTCGGCCGCGATGTACTGGGGCCGGTCCGCCTCCTTCTCGAGGAAGGCCATGACCGGGTTGAAGTGCTCGACATGGCCGACCTGGACGAGGCAGTCCCTCGCCCGGGTCGCCTCAAGGACGCGCTCGGCCTCCTCCAGAGACGCGCAAAGGGGCTTTTCAATGAGCAGGTGGCAGCCGCGCTCGAGAAGGGGCAGCGCGACCTCGGCGTGCCGGTCCGTCGGCACGACCACCGAGACGGCGTCGCAGGACTCCCCGAGCTCGTCGATCGACGCGAAGCGCCGGCACCCGAACCTCGCGCTGATTTCGGCGGCCCGCGCCTCCGAGGTGTCGTAGATGCCGGCGAGCGCGGCGCCGGGAAGAACGGCGTAGATCCGGGCATGGTGCTGCCCCAGCGAGCCAACTCCGGCGACGCCGCAGCGAATAATTGGGGCGGGCATGGCGACAAACCGTAACGGCAGGGGGTCCCGGGGCGAGCCGCAAAGAAAATTCGCCAGGCGGCGCAGCGTGGAGTACATTGTGGGGCAGCCCGGAGGCGTCCCCCGGCTCGGGGCTCCCTCCAGGCGAAAATCCCACTATGAAACCCGCACGCTTCCTCGTTGCACTGCCCCTCTTGACGCTGGCAATTGGCGCGCAGATTCGCGCCACGACTCAGTTGCCCGACCGCCCCGCGGCCGCGCTGAGCATGTATAAGGACAAATTGTTCCCCGTAGTAGGGGCGGAGGGCAACGCCCCGATTGTCATCGCGGACGGAAGCCAGGTCACGCTCGGCGGCCGGGCGTCGATCGTCCTTACCTCCAGCGACCATTACGCGGACGGTTTCGTCACCATAGCCGACCTTTACACTCAGGACGTCCCAACCACGGACGACCCGGAAACCGCGGCCCTGAACTCGAACGAGATGAAGCCGACGTTGGAGGACCTCAAGGCCACGCTGACGCCGGACATCGATATTCCGGATGCCTACGCGCTCCTGGTCACCTACCCGCCCAACCAGAATCCGAACGCCCAGCCGGTGCTCGCGGTCATCGTGCACAAGGTCGGCGACCTCACGGCGGGAAGGCCGACGCACGTTTCCATCAGGCTTCCGAAGATCCGTCAGGAAGAGGGCCCGGGATGGAACGTCCTCGTGTTCGACGCCGGCAGGCAGGTGCGCTCTACGGGCATGGGCGACGTGCTGCCTGGCTACTTCGACCGGATCGAGACCGCGGCGCTTAAGAAGCGCATCGCCGAGCGGGTTGACAAGGGCGCGGACGCCCCGATCGCGGTGTTCCGGCAGATGCCCTTCAGCGTGCCGGACCCGATAAAGGCCAAGTACCATGGCACCACCATCAAGGTCGAAATCAGGGCCGGCGCCGACGGCCGCGTGGTCTGGGCCAAGCCGGTCGGCATGAGCGATGCCGACCTCTGGGATGCGCTCAACAAGGGCTTCGCCGGCTGGCTCTTCCTGCCGCCCGTCAAGGACGGCGCCGTGGCGCCGGGAAGCGCGATCATCCCCATCAAGCTGTGAGGGGGGCCTCCAGCCTTCCCGCGTGAAGCACCAGGCTGCGCCGGGTCTTCGCGGCGTGGAGGCCGTTGTGGGTCACGAGGACCAGCGCGGCGTTCGCGGACAGGCAGAGCCCGAGCAGGAGATCGACGACGGAGCTTCCGGTCCCCTCGTCGAGGTTTCCGGTCGGCTCGTCCGCAAGGATGAGCCTCGGGGAATTCATCAGGGCGCGGGCGAGCGCGACCCGCTGCCTCTCCCCCCCGGAAAGGTGGGACGGCAGGTGGTGGGCGCGCCCGGCAAGCCCGACACTCCCCAGGAGCTCGAGGGCCCGGTCGCGCGCGGCCCTGTCTGCGCCCCCTAGGATGCGCCGGGCGAGGAGCACGTTGGCGAGGGCATCCAGCTCCGGGACGAGGTAGAACGACTGGAAGACCATGCCGAGGTACGAGGCCCGCCGCCTCGCTCCCGTGTCCCTCGATCCCTCCCAGGCCACCGTGCCCGAGTCGGGCGCATCGAGCCCGGCAAGGAGATTGAGGAGCGTCGACTTGCCCGAGCCCGATTCCCCGCGGACGCTGATGCTCTCGCCCTGCGCGACGTCGAGGTCGACCCCGCGCAGCACCTCGAGCCGCGCGTCGCCGCTGGGGAAGCTCTTGCTCAGGCCGCGGGCGCTGAGGACGGGCTCACTCACTGCGAAGCGCCTCCACGGGCTTGAGCCGCGCGGCCTTCCATGCCGGGAGCAGCCCGGCAAGGGTCGAGATGGCGACCGTGAGGGCAACGATGAGCGCGACGGTCGATCCCGAGGTGTGGGACGGCAGCTCGCTGAACTGGTAGAACCGCCTCAGGACCTCCTCGCGCTGGGTGACCCTCGTGATCCAGAGGACCACGTTGTTGCGAAAGGCCAGCGCCGTGAAGCCGAGTGCGAGCCCCGCCGCCGTCCCCAGGATCCCGATGAGCAGCCCCTGCGCGCAGAAGCACGCGGCGACGTGGACCGGCCGGCCGCCGAGGGCGCCGAGGAGCCCGATCTCGCGCGTCTTGCGCACGACCGAGATGAGCAGCGAGCTCGTGACCGAGAACGCCGCCACGATCACGATGAACAGCAGCAAGAAGAAGATCATCCCGCGCTCAAGGTTGAGGACCCAGAGGAAATCGGAAAAGCTGTCCTCCCAGGAAAGCGCGCGGATGTCCTCGGGCAGCGCCGCGTTTATCCTCGCCGCGGCGTCGTCCTCGTTCACGCCGGGCTTCAGCCGCACGTCGATCCCGTGGACGGTCGATCCGAGGCCGTACAGGTCCTGGGCGAGCCGCAGCGTCCCGTAGGCCGTGCTGCTGTCGAGCTGCTGGTGGCCGATCTCCAGGATCCCCACAACCCGGACCTGCCTCGGCAGGAAGACCTCGTCCGCGCTCAGCCTGTCGACGATGAGCGGCGAATAGACCTCTATCGCGTCCCCGACGCTGGCGCCGACGCTGGCCGCGAGCTGGGCGCTCAGGATGATGGAATCGTCGTCCAGGTCGTCCAGGGAGCCGACGCGGACGTAGCGGCCGAGCTGCGTGACGCGCTCGACGCTCGAGAGGTCGAGGCCGCGCAGCACGGGGTAGGCGGGCTTGTCCTTGAACCTGATCATGACCTCGTCCCGCGCGTAGGGCGTGGCCGCCTCGACGCCGGGGACCGACTCGACCCTCTTGACGAGCGACGGGTAGTCCGCGATCCCGCCGCGGGCGACGACCTGCACCTCGCCCTCGGTGTCCACGATCATGTGCCGGATCTCGTACGCAAAGCCGCCCATGACGCTCATGACGATGACGAGGAGCGCGACCCCGAGGGCCACGCCGAGGGTAGAGATCAGGGTGAAGAAGGGGAACCACCGCCCCGTCGGGAAGAGCTGCCTCAGGGCGAGGTGGACGTACCAGGGCACGGGTTCAGGCGCCGTCGGCGGGCTTCGCGTCCGCGGGGCGAAGCTGCGGGAAGAGGATCACGTCCCGGATGCTCTCGGCGCCCGTCAGGAGCATGCACAACCGGTCGATCCCCACGCCCATCCCCCCGGCGGGCGGCATGCCGTGCTCGAGGGCGAAGAGGAAATCTTGGTCGACGCTCTGGGGCTCGCCCCCGGCCTGCCGCTCGAACATCTCGCGCTGGACGTCGGGGTCGTTCTGCTCCGAGTAGGCCGGGGCGATCTCCATGCCGCCGATGCACAGCTCGAACACGTCGAGGGTCGCCGGATCCTCGCGGCTTATCTTTGCGAGCGGATTGAGCTCCTTCGGCAGGTTGAGGACGAATGTCGGCTGGATCAGGTTCGGTTCGATCCGCTTCGAGAAGATCTCGCTCGTGATCTCGAAGTCCTCCCACCCCGCCTCGACCTTCAGCCCCATCTTCTCCGCGGCCGCGGCGTGCTCGGCCTTGCCCCGACTGAACCAGCCGGGGTCGCCCGTCTCGGCCCGGACCAGGTCCTTGTACGCCACCTCGCGCCAGGCGGCCCCGAAGTCGATCGTCTGGCCGCTGGCCGGGTGCGCGACCCTCTCGGCGCCTATCACCTCCCGGCACACGCACAGGAGCATCTCCCTGACGAGGGCCATCATGCCGCGGTGGCCGCTGTACGCCTGGTAGAGCTCGAGCATGGTGAACTCGGGGTTGTGCTTGCGCGAAATCCCCTCGTTGCGGAAAATGCGGCCGATCTCGAAGACGCGGTCGATGCCGCCGACCAGCATCCGCTTCAGGTAGAGCTCGAGCGAGATCCGGAGGTAGAAATCCACGCCTAGGGCGTTGTGGTGC
>DATNHT010000050.1:0-31178 GCA_035604815.1 Opitutaceae bacterium | reverse complement strand
TGCCATCGTCGAATCCGTCCGGCACCTAAAGAGAAGGCTTCGTATGATCAATCGTTGCCAGGATAAGGCGCCCCGCGTCCTGCTGACAGGAATGGCGTCGCTCCTGTTGGCGGCGCTCGTGTGCTCAATATCGGCTACGGCAGCCGATAGCACATCGTCCGATCCAAATGTCGCTGTCGTCGCCTCTGTGCAGGTTTGGCTCAAGGAAATTGACACCGGCCAATTTCAGCAGAGCTGGGACGAAAGCTCGACATGGTTCCATCGGATATGCACCTCAGAGGAATGGATCGCTGACATGACCAGAATTAGGGGTCACTCGGGAGAATGCACGGGGCGCAAACAGACCAAGATGGAATTCCAGAGTGATCCGCCCCCGCACAGGGGCTCGGCCACGGGCGAATGGGCGTATGTTCACTTCGACTCGTCTTTCGAAAATGGGAAGCGCACCGAATTGGTAGCCCTAATGAAGGAGGCGGATGGGGCCTGGAAGGTTGCCGGCTACGCTATCACCGATCAGAAGACGTAGGTCTCGTGCGATTGTGAGCCGCCCGGAGGCTGCTCGAAAGAATCGCTCATCGTGTATCAGCAACCATCGGCTCACCGCCTGTTCTTCCGCCTGACGCGCTTACAAACGAGCGGTCCCGATCGCAGTTAGCGCATCCTGCGCGATCGGTGAAAGTTGGTGAGCCTTTTCATCTTCCGATCTTGGAACTCAACGGTCGGGCGGGCGCTCCGGAAGTTCGGCTGCGGGCCGGCGAGCGGCCACCCGCCGGCGTGGTCGAGGTGCAACTGCGTGACCCCGTCCCGGCCACTACGCAGGCTCTCACGGTCTCCACCCCGGAGCTGGGGCCCTAGCCCCCGGCGAAGATTAGACCTCGCCACGTTCGGCCTTCAGTCGGCGACTCAAGGAAGTCCGCCGACTACTCGATCCATCCTAGCTTTGGCGATCAGGTATCCGTTAAAGAGACCTTCCCGGCACGGCCGCCTCGCCCACTTCTCATGGTTGCACCGCCCTTTGGGCTCCTTTTCGAGTTGAGATCCGTCAATTTTCCATGGGATTTTGCCGCCGACTTTCTATTTGCAGTTGTGACGTTTTCGGTTGGGCGCCTTGTCTTCAATCCGCGGTCTGCCAACCTCAGAACGATTGAAGCAGAGAGGCTCGTTGGCAGGATCCTTTCATCGTTTGCCATCAGGTGTTTAATTATTCTATGCCAGTGATTTGATTTATCTATAAAATATTACAGTATAATATGTTAGGAAAGCATTTGCACGCACCTGAGCCCTAAGCGGAAAGACTCACTACTCCTGCGATGAATTCGGCAACAGGTTCGAATCAACTGGCGCCCGCCCCCTCGCCGTCGTGACGGCCAACCTCAAAGGATCACCCGCCGGCTCCCCCGGCGAAAAGGCCATCGAGCTCGCCCGCGACGGCGCGTACGCCGCCGCCCTGCCTCTCCTTCGCCGCGCCCTGTCCGGCCCCAAACCCGACCCCGAACTTCGCCTATCCCTAGCGCTAGCCTATTTTCATCTCGGCTGCGTCGAGGCCGCGCTGCGCGAGCTCCGCCGCGCCGCCAAATCCGGCGGCCCTGAAGTGCGCCGGGCCGCGCTCCGGAAGATTGCCGTCTACATCCCCGGCGCTCCCAAGGCCGGCAACGCGCAAATCCTCAGGGCCCGCCGCCAATGGGCCCTCCTCGAGGCAAGAGCCGAGTCTCCCCGTCTTCCCGCACGGGCCCCGTCCCGCACGCCCCGCCGGAAGCTGCGGATCGGCTACGTCTCCGCCTTCCTTGGATATCGCAACTGGATGAAGGCGGTCTGGGGAATGCTCGACGCCCATGACCGCCGTGCCTTCGAAATCCACCTTTTTCTCGATCGCGGCCTCCCGGACAGGCGCCACGGCTACGTTCCCCACAAGTCGGACCGCATCCATGCCCTGGACAACCTCTCGAACGAGGCCGCCGCCAAGCGCGTTGCCGCCGCCAAGGTCGACATCCTGGTCGATCTCAGCGCCTACAGTTACCCGAGCCGCCTCGGCCTCTTTCTTCGAAAGCCCGCACCCATCCAGGTCGGGTGGTTCGCCCTCCATGCTACGAGCGGCATCGACGCGTTCGATTACGCCATAGTCGACGAGGTCGCACTCCCCGCCCGTGAGGAGCGCTTCTGTGCGGAACATATCGTGCGTGTCTCCGGCTGCTATGTCGCCTTCGCGGTCCCCTATACCGTCCCCCGGGTTGTCGCTCCGCCCTGCGCTCGTTCAGGGCGCATTACGTTCGGCTGCCTCGCGCCGCAATACAAGCTCACCGACGAGGTGACCGCCACCTTCGCCCGCATCCTTCGCGCCGTCCCAGGCGCCCGGCTCCTCCTGAAGAACATCTGCATGGAAAACGCGGAAAACCGTGCCGCTGTTCGCGCCCGTTTCCTTCGCCACGGGATATCCGGCAATCAGCTGGTTTGCGAGGGCCCTGCCGAACACTTCGCCTTTCTGAAGACCTACGACCGCATCGACGTCGCCCTCGACACCTTCCCTTACAACGGAGGCACCACCACCATGGAGGCGCTCTGGCAGGGCGTCCCCGTCCTGACCTTTCCTGGCGGCCGCTGGGTCTCCCGAATCAGCAGCTCGCTTCTGCAGGCGGCCGGCCTCGGCGAATGGATTTGCTCATCGCGGCGGTCCTTTCTTCGCCGGGCCATCGCGCTCGCGAGATCTCCGGACACGGCCGCCCGGCTCTCCCTACTCCGCGCCGGCCTCCGGGACCGGCTTCTGGCGTCGCCCGCTTGCGACGTGCGCGGCCTGTGCCGGCAGATGGAGGACCAATACCGCGCAATGGCCGGCCGTCGCCTCAAACGAAGGAAAGGCGACCGCCCGCGGGCGTAATCCCTCCTTGGTTAAACCCGGGCGGCCGGGGCCGGGCACGCTGGACGCGGTCCCGGCGGGGAATGAATTTCGCTCCGGCAATTCGTTGACCCAGAGGTCGACGGCTATTCTACCCACTTCTCGCGCGGCGACAGAATCTTGGTATATGTATCAAAGGCGCCGCCCTTGGGGTTCTTCTTGGATTTGAGATCCTTGAATTTGACGCTGGATTTTGCCGTAGCCCTTCTCTTTGCAGATTTCATGTTAACTTTGGGTTCCTGCGTTTCTGGTTGACTGGGTTTGCCGGGTGAAAGCGCCTGGCTTCTGCCGGTGGTTTCCCTAGTAGCAGGGGCCGGCCCGATGGCAAGGTTTGCCGCCGCCGGAGCACGGCAGGATCGGGTTCCGTGCCGGAGACCCTGCGTCTCAACTGAGCCATACGCCGGCGCCGTACGAATTCAGCGGCCCAGAAGACCCTCGGAGATCGCCGCGCATCCCGGTGCGTCCTCCTGACGCCTGATGCTGGAAGCCGTTTATCGAGCAAGCACTTCCAAGACTTGGGTCTCCACCTCGAGCCCACAGTTCCCATGACCCATGCAATGGGATCGGGTTTCGGGCCGCGCTCAATAGGTCGCCAACTGAACGCGGAGGACCTGCGGCGCCGACCCGAAGTTGAGTCCCCAGTCCGTCTCGTCGCCGTTCCAGATCCGCGAGGGACGGAACGCACCGCCCCCATAGCTTCCTTCCTCCACCCGGAGGAACTGGCGCCGGGCGCCGGAGGCCGGGTCCGCGACCTTGAATTCCACGCGGCACAGGTATCCCGTGACCATGAACTCGTTCTCGCCCAGCTGAGCCACGAGCACGCGCCCCACAGGATCGGGGTTTCCCTGCGGAGACCTGCCGAAGCCGAAGGTCGGCGGGCCGAAGGCTACGGCCGCCTGCCACCTTCCCAGAGAGAGCAGCTGCAGTTGCTCGTCCTTTTCCTCCACGGCCGCATGCAGCCGCCCCTCGAAACCCCACTGCGCGACCTCGCGCATCATGGGACCTATCACGCGGAAGCTGATCGCGATGGGGTCCAACGGCGCATCTCCCGACTGGGCCGTCCCCGCCCCACCGGCGCCCCGGCGGGGGCCGTCGACCCCGAAGGGCGACCAGCCGATAGCGCCGCGGGCGAGCGCCGCATAGCAGTATCGGGTGCCGGCGACGGAGCCGATCGTCTCCGGGACGAAAAGCGCGTTGTCCGGCCGGCTGTAGAGATCCATAACCTTCATGTAGCGCGCGCTGTCGCTCATGTATATGTCCGGCGCCAGCACATCCACCGCCGGCGCCGCGGTCTTCCAAATGTCGAGCACGTTGTCCGTCGCCCCGCCACTCTCATAGGAGCTGGCCGCCGGCCGGGCGAGCGGGTCGCGCAGCGCGGCGTTGACGTAGAGCGGCAGCGCGTATTCCGCCTTGCCCGCGGCGGCCACCTGCCCGATGAAGCGCGCCACCGACCAGGCGTGGAAGAACTCGTCCGCGTCGCTTCCGAAGACCGCCGTCCAGTCGCCTCCGGCGCGGCCCTCCTTGCCGAGCGCCGTGAGCAGCTCCACCGGGACGGGGGCGGCGAAGAGCTTCTGCGCAGCGGGCGAAAAGTCGCGCACCGTGTTCCAGGAGCCGGGCTCGTTCTCTACCTGCACCATGATCACGGTATGTCCGGGGTCCGCCTGTCGGAGGTGGCGCATGAGTCCGCTGAAGGCCCGGATGTCGGCCTCCAGCAGGGCCGCTGAGTGGGGCGACGGCGAATCGACGCGGCGGCCGTCCCGGCCGATGATGAGCGGACAAAGCTCGGGCTGGTGCTTCATCCACATCGGCAGATAGTGCGAGCTGCCGTTCTTCCAGGTGCCGAACCAGAGGAGCACGAGCCGCACGTTGCGCTCCCGGGCGCCCTGCAGGAGCTGATCCACGATCGAGGGGTCGAACGTGCCCTGCTCCGGCTCGAATTGCTCCCAATAGACCGGGACCTCGAGGGTGTTGGCCTGGGCCGCCTCGACGGCGGTCCAGACTCCAGGCAGCATCGCCGGCCAGGCGCTGGAATTATGGCTCTGCGCGCCCAGGATCAGGAAGGGAGCGCCGTCCACGATCAGCGCGTGGCGCCCGTCCCTGCTCACGAGGTGCGGGAGCGCGGACTCGCCGACCTCCGCCCATAGGCAGCACGCCGAGGCTGCCGCCGCGACGAATGCGACGCCTTCCCGGGCTGAGCGCAGGGACCGGTTCATGGTGGCCGACCAACCTGGGGCGGCCAGGCCGGGAAGGCCATAGGAAACAACGCTCAGCCTGCCCGCGGGAATTGGGACCGGTCGATCGGCGACGGACCCGTTGGCCGCCGCCCAGGGCGCATGGCGGCGCGCCATCATTTCTTCTTCCTCTTCGCGGAGGTTGGACCGGAACCTCTCTTCGCGGGCGAAATGGACCTCGTGATGGTCGCGCCGCGCATGATTTCCCCCTCGTCCTTCACCTTTGCCATCGAGTTGGCGTATGCCTCCTTGAGCAGTTTCCTGATGTAGGCCCTCGGAAACCCATCTCTGTCCCCCACGAGGATGTACCTGTACTGATTGCCCTGCCCCAGGAGGATTCTCCTGGGATCGGCGATCTGGGAACCCCAGTAGAAGCCAAAATGGACGTTGTGCCTGGCGGTTCTCCCGACGGCGATGGAGCAGAACGTGTGGCCCAGCCTCCCGGTGGGGGACCAGCCGAGCGCCACCGCATTGTAGTTGTCGTAGATCAGTTCGTTGCATTCCGGGTACAGGTCCCAGACGAATTCCCTGAGCCACAACGCCCTTTCCCTCACTTCGGCGGGGAACGGCTTCAGGAATCTGAGCAGGTCTCTTGTCTCGCCTTTGCCCATGGGGTCGCGCCGTCCCTTGTAGCCGCGCCTGAATCCCCGTGAAAGCAAATTGCGCCGCCCCCGGGGTCCCCGGCCGAAGGCGCGGCCGGGGCCAGGGAACGGGACCACCCCTCTGCCGTTATAGTCGTGCCTTTCCGGGATCTTCTTGGGAACATCCCAGCCATTTGACCTCTGACAAGAAAGCCCCACTGGGACTGAGACTTATAGCGGCCGCGAAGCTCGCGAAGGGCATTGCCCTCTGCTTCCTGTCGCTCGGGATCTTCGACCTCATCCACAAAGACCTCGCCGCGGTCGCGCTCCGCTTCGTCCAGATCGCGCGCATTTCCCCCGAAAACGGATACGTGGAGCTTATCCTGGTGAGACTCGGGCTGATCGAGCCTTCCACCCTCGTTCGCCTCGGCGCCGCCTCGGCGCTTTATGCGTCCATCCTCCTCGTGGAGGGACTGGGGCTATGGCTCGGGGCGGCCTGGGCGGAATACGTTGTCGTCGTCTCCTCCGGGATTTTCGTCCCGGAGGAATGCCTCGCCCTCCTCCACCGCTTCACCTGGCTGAGGCTCTCAATCCTCATCATCAACGGGCTCATATTTGTCTACGTGGCCGCCCTCGTATGGAACAGGTACCGGCTCAGGCAGCCGGCCCCGGCCGGCAAGCCGGGCTAGGCCGCCCCGCCCCCGGGTCTCACGCGACGTGGCCCGTGTTCACTCTCGACCGCCGCTGGGGCGTCCGGTACCGTCGACACTCACCCCTTGAAGAGCTTCCTCACTGCTCTGCTGATCCTGTGCGCGGCATTCTATGCGCTGCGGCTGATGAAGGCCCATGTGAACTTCGCGAACGCACCGTCGGAGCTCGCGGTCACGCGGATCGACCCGGACGGAACCGTGGTCCACGAAACGCTCCTCCCGCTCAGCGCCCCGTACCTGGCCGTCTACCACGGCGCAGGCTGGTGCGGGCCCTGCCAGCGATTCTCCCCGGAACTCGCGGAGTTCTACCACTCTGCGGACAGGTCGGCGCGCAGGTTCCAGCTCGTCATGGTCAACTACGACCGCTCCGAGGACGACATGCTGGCCTGCATGCGCCAGCACAAGATGGAATTCCCGGCCGTGATCCGCGGGTCGGCCGGCGCCTGGGGCAGGGCCACGGGAAACGGCATTCCCAATCTCATCATCATCGACACTGCGACCGGAAAGGTCGTCGCCTCGTCCTACGACGGCGGCGCGTACGTGGGGCCTGGGGTGCCCCTCGAGGCCCTGAAGAAGATTGCCCGCTGAACGGGCCCATGCCCAGCCCCCCAGGAATGAAGCCGAGATTAATTGCAGCCGTTGTCCTCGCAGGCGCCAGCGCGTTTGCCGCCGAGCCCAATCCCCTGGGCGTGCAGCTCTGGAGCCTCAGGAACCAGCTCCAGGACAGGGTGCCGGCCGGGATGGACCTGGTCAGGTCGATGGGCTTCACCGTCGTGGAATCGGCCGGAACCTACGGCCTGAGCGCGCAGCAGTTCCGGGCCCTGGCGGACGCCCACGGCCTGAAGATCGTCAGCGGCCATTTTCCCTACGAGCGCCTGCTCGGCGACCTTCCCGGCGTCATCGCCGAGGCGAAGGCCCTCGGCATGGCGTACGTCATCGCCCCATGGATCCCCCACGAGGGGGACTTCGCGGCCGCGCAGGCCCATGAAGTCGCGGCCAACTTCAACAAGATCGGCGCGGCGACCAGGGCCGCAGGGCTGGGCTTCGGGTTCCATACGCACGGCTACGAGTTCAAGCCGCTTCCGGACGGAAGCACGGCATACGACATCCTGCTCAAGGAGACCAAGCCCGACCTGGTCTTCGTCGAGATGGACGTCTTCTGGGTCGTCAGCGGCGGCCAGGATCCGGTCACGCTGCTGCGGAGATACCCCGGCCGCTGCCGCATGTTCCACGTCAGGGACATGAGGAAGGGGGCGGTGACGGGAGTCTCGACGGGCCGCGCGCCGACCGAGGACAACGTCGCCGTGGGCCGGGGCCAGATGGACTGGCCCGCGATCCTGGCGGCCGGCGAGAAGGCCGGGGTTGTCTATTCCTTCATCGAGGACGCGACATCCGATCCGGTGGGGAACATCCCCGCCAGCGTCCTCTACATGAAGACGCTGGGCCTGAATCCCTGATCCCCTGGCCGGCGCGGCCCCCGCGCTACCGGGCGGAGTCGCCCCCCAGGTCGATCCGCCTTCCCGTCCGGGCCGACTCCCTCGCCGCGTCCAGGATCTCGCACACGGTCAGGTTGACGCCGAGCGACGAGAGCCCCGACGGCTGGATCTGCCGGCGGACCACGGCCACGTAGTAGGAGATCGAATCCCCGTATGGCGCCGGCAGGGCCGGCGCGGCCGCCGGGGCCTCGGGCGCCTCGCCCTTGCGCAGAAAGAGCGAATTCCGGTCGGGCAGCCGCAGGGCGCCGCTCTGCCCGTAGATGTCCATGTCCTTGCGGTTGTAAGGCCAGTTCCATGAGGCCTGGAGGATGGCCTGCGCCCGCGGATAGGTGAGCACGATCGTCGCCTCGTCGTCCACCTTCGCGTAGACGTCGGGCTGGAAATGCTGCGTCACTGCAAAGACCGAGGTCGGCCGCCTGCCCTCCATCAGCCACGTGACCAGGTCGGCGCCGTAGCACCCGAAATCCATCAGGACGCCCCCGCCGTTCAGCACGGGATCGGTGAGCCACGCCATGAAGAAGGGCGTGCACCAGGGCGCCGGGCCGGGGTGGCCGTCGCGGACCACGATCTTGCGCAGTTCCCCGATGGCGTGCTGTCCGTGCACAAGAGCGTAGGCGCTCTGCGTGCTCGGGTACCATGTGGTCTCGTAGTTCACAATGACCTGGATGCCGCCCCTGCCGGAGGCCTCGGCCATCGCCCGGGCGTCGTCCAGGCTGACAGCCATGGGCTTTTCCATCATCACGTCGATGCCCAGCGGCGCGCACGTCTCCACGACCCGGCGGTGATCGAACGTCGACGTGAAGGTGGCGACCGCCTGCACGCCGGTCCTGGCGCGCAGCGCCTCGATGCTCGGGAAGAACAGGTCCGCGCCCAGGTGAAAACGCTCCGCTATCTGGGCCACCAGCTCCCTGTTGGTCTCGACGATGCCGACCAGCTGGACGTCCCGGCGGCCCGCCAGCTCCGGGATGAACGACCTGACATGATCGTGGACGAGTCCGACGATACCCAGGCGCACCGGCCCGGCGCCTTCCTGGGGCCTGGCGCAGGCCGCCGCGATGCAGAAGAGGGGTATCAAGAGGGGCTTCTTCATGATTTTCGGGGAAACCGGTAGAGAAAAACGGTTGCGGCGTCCATGCTCTTGCAATTGAAGGGGACGAATGAGCCCTGGCCCCACAAGGATCGGCGCGGCGTTGGCCGGCGCAACTCTGGCGGCCTCGCTTGCCGCGTCTCTTTCGGGCGCCTCGGCGTTCGGCCAGGCCCCTGCGCCGCCCGAGACGGACTCCTCGTTCATCGACGCCTCCGGAACGGCGCACGTCACCCGGGTCGTTCCGGTGCCTTCGACGATCAGCCCGGAGGCGCAGCGGATGGTGGCCCGCTCGTATCCCGACGTCGCCTCCGCCGACACCCTGGCGGAGCAGCGCGCAAAGGTCGACGCGTGGCAATCCGGGGCGGCCGCGCAGGCGCTTTCCCTCTATCCGGTCAACATCGTCAGCTCCACCTTGGCCGGGGTTCCCGTGCGGGTGGTCACACCGCTGTCGATTCCCGAGGCAAAGGCGCACCGCGTCCTGATGAACGTCCACGGGGGCGGGTTCAGGGTCGACTCCGGTTCCTTCACCGAGTCCATACCGATCGCCAACCTGACCCAGACCCGGGTCGTGTCCGTGCTGTATCGGCTCGCGCCCGAGCACCCGTTTCCCGCCGCCGTCGACGACGGGGTCGCCGTCTACAGGGAGCTCCTGAGGAACTACGAGCCGCGCAGCATCGGCCTTTACGGCACCTCCGCCGGCGCGATCCTGACCGCCGAGATCTCCGTCAGGCTCCGGCAGCTGGGCCTGCCGCTCCCCGCCGCGCTCGGCATATTCTCGGGAACCGGGGACCTGAGCCAGCCCGGCGACTCGCAGAGCTTCTTCGCGCTCCATGGGCTGGCCGGGCACCTCGACATGCCGGGCGCGTCCGCGAACGCCGACTACGCGGGCTCAACGGACCGAAGGGACCCCGTGCTCTCGCCCATCTATGCGGACCTCAGAGGGATGCCGCCCGCCTTGTTTGTCACGAGCACGAGGGACCTGCTGCTCAGCGGCACCGTCAACCTGCACCGGGCCTTCATTCGCGCCGGGGTTGACGCCCGGCTGGTCGTCTTCGAGGCGCTGCACCACACGTTCTGGGGCGATCCCACGCTGCCCGAGTCGAAGGAGGTCCACCAGATGATGGCGGACTTCTTCAACGAGCGCCTTGGCGCCGCGTCATCGGGCAAGGCCGGCGGCCCGACCCGGTAGGCCGGCGGGCGCCGGTTGAACTTTAGGGTCGATCCGGAAACCCGGGCGCATATCTTCGGCGGGCCATGATCCGTATCCTGCCCGCTTGGCTCCGCGCACCCGCGCGGCTCGCGCATGCCGCCGCCGCCCTTGCTCTGGCCCCCGCCCTGGGGTCCGCGCTCGGGCAGGAACCCGAGCCCGTCGACCGGCCGTACCCGGGCACGCTCACGCTCAAGGTCGACGTCTCGTATCCGGCCCAGGGGATATTCCGGGTGCACGAGGCAATCCCCGCCGGCCCCGGGCCGCTCGCGCTGCACTACCCCAAGTGGATTCCCGGCACGCATGCGCCGATCGGCCAGCTTGCCGGCGTGGCCGGCGTCGTCATCACGGCGGGCGGCGAGCGCGTCGCGTGGGGCCGCGACCTGGCCGACATGTTCACGCTGCACCTCGACGTCCCCGCGGGCGCGAACGCGGTGGAGGTCGACTTCCAGTTTCTCTCGCCGACTGGCGGCGTGGGGGTCTCAGAGACGACCAAGCACGTCGATCTCCAGTGGTGGAACGTGGCGTTCTATCCGGCGGGTTACTTTGTCGGGCGAATCCCGGTCGCGCCGAGCGTGGTGCTGCCCGCGGGATGGGGCTACGCCACTTCCCTTGAGCCGGTGCGCGAGGCCGGCGGCAGGGTCGATTTCAAGGCCGTCAGCCTCGAGGAGCTGGTGGACTCGCCCGTGATTGCCGGGGCCAATTTCAGGCGCGTGGACCTTGCCCCGAACGCGCCACAGCCCGTGCACCTGGACATCGTCTCGGATCGTCCGGAGAACCTCGCGATCACGGCCGCGCAGCTCGCGGGCCATTCGGCGCTCGTCGCGCAGGCCGGCGCGCTTTTCGGCGGGCGCCACTACGGGCACTACGACTTCCTCCTGACGCTCTCCGAGAGCACGACCCACGGGGGCCTCGAGAACCACCAGTCGAGCGACGACCGGCTCTTCCCGGACTACTTCACGGATCCGGACTCGTACCTGTACAGCGCAGGCCTGATGCCCCACGAGTACGTCCACTCCTGGAACGGCAAGTACCGCCGCCCCGCCGACCTCTGGACGCCCGACTTCAACCACGCGCCGATGAGGGACGACCTGCTGTGGGTCTACGAGGGCCTGACGGAGTATTTCGGCGAGGTGCTCACGGCGCGCTCCGGCCTCTGGACCCCGGAGCAGTTCCGCAACCACCTGGCCGGCCTAGCCGAGGGCATGTCGCTGGTCACCGGCCGCGCGTGGCGCCCGCTTCAGGACACGGCCGACGGGGCGCAGATCGCCTCCACCGCCGGCGCCGCCTGGCAGAATTACCGGCGCTCGCGCGACTACTACGACGAGGGGGTGCTGGTCTGGCTCGACGTCGACACGACGATTCGCGAGCGCAGCGGCGGCGCCCGCTCGATGGACGACTTCGCGCGCGCGTTCTACGGCGGGAGCGACGGCGGGCGCGCGGTCTCAACCTACACGTTCGACGACGTCGTTGCGGCGCTTGGCAGGGTCCAGCCGCTCGACTGGGCCGCATTCCTGCGCAGGCGCCTCGACTCTACCGACCCCGCCGCCCCGCTCGGCGGCGTCACCCGCGGCGGCTGGAAGCTCGCGTTCTCCGACGAGCCGACGGACACCTTCAAGGCGCGCGAAAAGGTGGGCAAGCGCGTGGACCTGCTGGGCTCGATCGGCTTCTCGGTCGACGCGGGCGACAATGCCGGCGCGATCACCGACGTGCTGTGGCAGGGCGAGGCCTTCAACGCCGGCCTTGCGCCCGGGATGAAGCTCATCGCCGTCAACGGCGAGAAGTATTCCGGCAAGGTCCTGAAGGACGCCATCAGGGCGGCAGGGGCGGGCGTGGCGCCCATCGAGCTGATCGTCCAGAGCGGAGACGCGTTCAGCACGGTGGCGATAAGCTATCACGGCGGCCTGAGATACCCGCGCCTCGAGCGGATCGAGAATGCTCCCGACCGGCTCGGCGACATAACGAGGCCGCGGACCTGACCGGGCCCGCGCGCGCGGGCCGCTCAGAACAGTTGGGCGGTGTTCCTCGGGTCCTCGAGCTGCGCCTCGAACCGCGGGTCCCCCTTCAGCGCGGTAAGCATCGGGTCGCGCCGCAGGCTGTGGATGTCGGCCCTGCTGGGTATGCTCAGCAGGCGGGCGAGTTCATCGAGCGCGCGGTCCTTGTCGCCGGTCCACGCGTAGACTTCGGCGAGATAATAGCTCAGGTTCGGCGCGTCGATCGTGTCGCGCGTCTCGGGCAGAAGCTCCACGCCCCGGCGGGCCAGGCGCACCGCCTCCTCATTGTGGCCGAGCAGCGCCTCCATCTCCCCGAGAACCCCGTACAGCCGCGAGTTGGCCGGCTCGCGCTCGATCCGTGCCCTAAGGTCCGAGGGGAAATCGGCGAGCCGCGCCCGCGCGGCGGGCAAGTCGCCGTGGGCCGCGTAGACCTCGGCCGCATTCAGGGCCTGGAACGCATGCTCGCCGCCGTCCTCGTCGAAGAAGGGCTGCAGCGCGTCGAGCCGCTTGAATTCGGCGTAGTCATCCTTCCAGGCCGCCAGGTTCCTGCGCCAGGTGATGACCCGGTGCGAATTCAACTCCTCGGGGGTGAGCCGGGCGAGCAGCGCGTCGGCCTCCTTGGTCGAGCCGGTGGCGTAGATGCAAAGCCACGAGAGGGAGATCTCCTCCCTCACATGCTGTTCCGGCAACATCGCGACCAGCCGCCGCTGCAGGGCGATCGCCTCGTCCCAGCGCCGGGCGTAGTCCATCGACTGAAGGAGGTTGCGCACGAAGCTGATGTTCCCGGGGTCGAGCTCCACCGCCCTGCGCAGCTGCACCAGCGACTCCGCCCAACGCCCCTGGCGGCGCAGGATGAGGCCGAGCGAGGAGGACACCGTCGGGTCATTCGGCTGGAGCCGGGCTAGCTTCTCGTACTGCTCGCTGGCGCGCGCGTAATCCCGGTAGGCGTAGTAGGCGTAGGTGCCGAGCGCGCGGATGACGTCCGGCGCATCGGGCGCAATCCGGACCGCGTTGCCCATGGCGGCGTCGGCCTTGGCGAGCCGCGCGGCCGTGTGGTCGATCTCCCAGAAGACGAACAGCGCGTCTATCTCCGCCAGCGAGCCCCAGGCCGTGGCGAAATTGGGGTCGGCGTCGACCGCCTGCCTGTAAAATTGCTCGGCCTGCCTGAGCGCGACGGGAGTGCCGGCGGGCGCGCGGTTGAACACGTCGCGCCCCTTGAGGAAGACCTCGTATGCGGCGAGGTTGTCCGTCGGGCGGCGCTCGAGCAGGGTCTTTTCCTGCGGCGAGAGCGCTGCCGCCAGCGCCCCGGCGATCTCCTGCGACAGCTCGGACTGGATCCCGAATATGTCCGTGGCGTCGCGGTCGTAGGCCTTGGCCCAGACATGCTCGTCCGTGCGCGCGTTGATCAGCTGGCCCGTCACCCGGACCTTGCCTCCGGCGCGGCGCACGCTGCCCTCTAGCACATAGGCCACGTGCAGCTCCGAACCAATCCGCCCGATGGTCTTTGTGGTCCCGCGGTACTGCATGACGGACGTGCGCGAGACGACGTGCAGGTCGCGGACCAGGGCGAGGTTCGTCAGGATGTCCTCGTGGATCCCGTCCGTGAAGAACGAGCTGTCCTTCTCCTCGCTCATGTTCTCGAACGGGAGGACGGCGATGCTCTTGTCGTTGACGGGCGCGGCGACGGGCGGCGCGGGCCCCGCCTCATTGGCGATGCCCGGGGGCGCGGGCCTTAGCACAAGCCAGCCGATGGCGGCGGCGGCAGCAACCAGCCCCACGGCGAGCCACCACGTGCGCGCCCGCGGGCCGGATGCCGGCGCCATCGGGCCCGGCTGGACGGCGTCGCCGCGGCCGGCCGCCGACGGCGCCCGCGGTCCCTCGAGAAGCCGCTTCACATGCTCGACAAACTGCGGCGAAGGCAGCGCTCCCGGCAGGCGCGTCCACTGCACGCGGCGAAACTCAACCGGGCATGCGGCGGCGGAATCCGGGGTGTCGTCCACCACGACGGGCACCAGGAATGGCACGCCCTCCATGAGGAGGTGCGTCTGCTCGACCGCCAGCTTCCACTCGAGCCGGAAATAGCCCTTGCCGCGCTCCTCCGTGTTCCGGGAGATTATCGGGATGAAGAGCGTGCATGCGTCTATCTGCCTGCGGATCTTCTGGTCCCAGGCGTCCCCGCCCCGGAGCTCGCTCTGGTCGAACCACACCTCCACGCCGTGGCTGCGCAGCGCCTCGGCAATGCGGCTGGCTGCTGCAGTATCCTCGCGCGCGTAGCTGAGAAAGACGGCGCGATTGGCCGCCGATGGAGAACTGGCCGGCATTGTCTGTGGACGCCACAGGATGGCGGCGGCATCGCCGTCGTGACGAGCACAATTCAATTGCCGGGCGCCGGAGGCGGGCGGGAGGGGCGAGCTGGCCCGTCGCCCCTTGAACTGCCGGGAGCCCGGCCCCAGAAAATGACCCCTGCCCCGACGCCCCATGGGAAGCTCCCCGCGCAAAGGCTGCGGCGCCGTGCTCCCCGCCCTGGAGGGACCTACCCACCCGTGCATGGAGTCTTCACCGGCCTGCTGGTCCGTCCACTGCCGGGTCCCGGAGCGCGAATACGCCAATCCCGGGCTGCGTGAAAGGGTGCGCCGCGCCGCGGTCGACGCATGCGCGGCCCAGCATCCGGGCCACCCGTCCGCGAAGAGCATCCAGTCCGTTGCGGCGCACGTGATGAGCCTCTTCCTCGTTCTCGAGGGCGGGGCGCCCGGCCAGGCCTTCGCCGTGATGGGCGAGGCCGCGAGGGCCAAGGGGCGCTTCCCGTGGCTGCAGCCCCCGGGTCCATGGGGTCCGTCACCGTCGTCGATCTCTGGAAGGCGCGGGATGCGGCCGGCCACGAGAAGGCCGCCAGGAAATGGGCGGAGTCGGCCTGGGCGGCATGGTCGCCCCCGGTCGCCAAGTGGCGCGACGGCCCGGCCGGCCCTATTGGGGGGCGACCTGCGGGCCCAGCGTTCCGTGGCCCTCAAGCCGGCCGTCGGCCCTCATGAAGGCGGCGCCGATTCCAGGATGCTCCGCGCAGAAGGCGGCAACTTCCAAATCGCTCATGACAAAGAACGCCGTCGAAAGGGCGTCGGCGACCGCGGCAAGCGGTGCGCGGGCCCAGGCGCGAAGCGTCCGGGCCGCCGGCCGGCCAATCCGCGGATCGACCAGGTGGGGGCCCTTGACCGCCAGCCCAGATCCGCTGAGCGCCGCATGCTCGAGCATGAGCTCGCGGCGGGCCCCACCGTCGCCGAGTCCTACCGGCCACCCGGCACCGGACGGCGGGGCGCCCAGCGCCAGCGCGGTGCTGCCGCCGCTGTTGAGGCAGGCCGAGTCGATCCCCCACTCGGCCAGCACGTCCGCCAGGCGGTCGAGGGCGTAGCCCTTGCCCACGGCCCCGAGGTCCAGGTCGAGGCGCGCCGCCTGCGAGGCCAGGACGTGCGCGGCCGGATCGAGGGTGAACGCGGGGGCGCCGTCCGGGAGCCCCGGCCGGCGCTCGGAGCCGTACGCCGGGTCGAAGGCGCGCCGCGTCGACTCCGCGACCCCGGCGGCGAGCAGGAGGCACTCAAGCGCGTCGTCGCCGATCACGAGCGTCCCCCCGAACGCGAGGCGGTTGGCGCGGGCGATGTCGCTCGACTCGACAAAACGGCTGAGCTCGCCCTCGAGCCGGTCGAGCTCCCGGAAGGCAGCCCCGGCCGCCTGCCGGGCGTAGGCTTCCTCCTGGCCGGCGACCGTGATCTCGAAGTGCGTCGCCATCGCCTCGTGGCGGAAGACGGCGCGGCTCATGAACGGGGGCGCCTCCACAGGGCCCAGCGCAGGCGCAGCATCTGCGCGGCGGGCCGCCACCACAGCCGGGCGAGGCCGTACTTGGAGCGGCCGCGGCGGCGCATATGATGGCGCACGGGCAGCTCGCCGACCCGGAATCCGGCGGCGGCCGCCAGGGCCGGGACAAACGCCTGGAGAAGCTCCATGGGCCGCATCGCCGCCCGGACCTCGCGGCGCATCGCTCGAAGCTGGCAGCCGGCGTCGTGGACGCTGTCGGCCAGGACGGCCCGCCGGACGCAGTTGGCCAGCCGCGACATCAGCCGGCGCAGCCAGCCGTCATGGCGGTCGACCCTCCAGCCGCAGACCAGGTCAAACCGGCCGCTCTCGACCAGGTCGAGCAGCGCCGGGAGGTCCCGGGGATCGTTCTGGCCGTCGCCGTCCATCGTGAGGATCCGCTCGCCCCTGGCATCCCGCAGGCCGGCCAGAAGGGCGGCCGCCTGGCCGGCGTGCGCCGGCAGGCGCAGCTCGCGGCAGGAGGGCCAGCGCGCGGACGCGGCGGCGATCTCGGCCCCGGTCGAGTCCGTGCTGCCGTCGTTCACCAGGATGATCTCGAAGGGATCACCGCGGGCGGCGAGGACCCCGTCCGCGCCGGCGACGACGTCCTCGATGTTCCCGGACTCGTTGTAGACGGGCACGACGAGGGAAACGCGCGGGCTCATGGCCGGGGCGTGAAGACGACGCAGACGAAGCCCGGCCGGAGGCCGAGGTAGGATTCGGCGTAGGCGCCGTGCAGGCGCGCGCGGACCTGGTCCGCGAGGCCGGCGGACGCGACGACCATGGCGCCGTCGCAGTCGGCGGGCGGCCGCGTCCAGTAGCCGACAGGGCCCAGGCCCCGGAAGTACCACGGCAGGGGCCAGTACTCCTCGCTGATCACGCGCACGGGCCCGGCCGGCGAGCGGCTGAGGGCGGCATCGGCCATGGCCCTGAATTTTAGGACATCCGGCGAACTGTGGACGTAGGCGTAGGGATTGCGCGCATCGGACGCGTAGGCCCGGCTGACGCGGTCCGCCTGGAAGGCCAGCAGCCCGAGCACCCCGAGGGCCGCGGCGGCCGCGGCCAGCCGGCCGGGCCCCGTCCGGGAAAGGGCGGCGAGGGCGCCGGCGGCCAGAAGCGAGAGCCCCGGGACAAGGTGGATGGCATGCCACGGGGTCTTGTAGGGCGTCGCCGACAGCGCGAGGAGGACCAAGCCCGAGTACGCGGCGGCCCAGCGCAGCAGCGGGTCGCCGCCCGCGAGCGCCACGCCGAGTCCGGCCAGGGCCAGGGCCGCGAACCCCGCCTGCTCGAACACGAGCCCGCCGGCGCGCTGCCACGCGAAGAGCCTCAGGAAGTACCCCCACGGCTTCTCGTGGCCGGTGTCCCCCGCGCGCAACCGCGCCGCCATGTCCCCGTAGGTCGCCAGCGCGTCGCGGATTCCCGCGGGGTGCGCGCCGAAGGACGAATAGAAGAGCGCCGCCACGGCCACGGCCGCCGCCGCGCCCGCAAGGCCGGCGCCCGCGAGGCCCCGCGCGACGGGCGGACCGCCCCGGCGGCGGGTGGCGAGCGCGGCCGCGAGCGCGGCAAGGGCGAACACGGGGGCGCTCGCCTTGGTCGCCTGCATCAGGCCCAGGCAGGCCCCGGCGGCCGCCGCCCAGCGGGCCCGTCCCGTGGACCACCACTGCCGGGCGCAGACGAAGGCTGCCAGCGCGAAGGCGCCGAGCAGCGTCTCCTGGATGAAGAAGCGGCTGTAGTAGACCGCCGGCGGGGACACCGCCAGGAACGCCGCCGCCGCCAGCGAGGGCCAGCGGCCGAGCGGGGCGGCGAGCAGGCCCAGGAGGAAGACCGAGGCGGCGCCGGCGAGCGCGGGGACCAGGCGCACGGTCACCTCGTCAAGGCTGGCGAGGGCGTGCTGCCCGCGGCACCAGGCCACGGGAAGCACCGCGTAGTAGAGCACGGGACCGTGGTGTTCGAGCGGGTCGAACGCATAGCGCCCGGACTCCAGCAGCTCGCCGGCCTTTACCGCCTGGTTGGCCTCGTCCGCGTGCATCGGGCGCGAGGCGAGGTCCCTGGCCCTCCACCAGAACGCCGCGAGGGTCAGCAGCGCCAGGGGCAGCCAGCGGGGGAGATTCTTGGGCATGGCGTAGGGGAGCACGCGCCACGCGCGGGGCCGTCAGTTCACGGGCTGGCCGTAAACCTCCACTTCGGTGTAATGGTTGAGCTCGTCGGAGGTGTTGCCGTTGCTGTAGAGGCGGACATAGCGGGCGGTCGCGCCCTTCGCGTCGATCACCCGGCCCTTGTACGTCTCGACGTAGGCGTAGTCCGAGCCCTTGCCGAGGCCGTCCGAGTTGGTGTCGTCGTTGTTGAAGACCGTCGTGACGCCCGCCTTGAATTCCGGGTCGCTGGACAGCTGGACGACGACGGCGTGGTAGACGCGCGCCTCCGCGTGGAAGTGCCAGACCACGACGGCCGCCAGCCGCGCCGGGGCGCCGAGGTCGATCTGCACCCACTGCACCCCCGGCCCGAGCTCGACGTACGTGCCCTCGACGCCCGACTTGTCGCCATCGGTGACGTAGGCGAGCTCGCCGATCACCGGCATCGAGTCGCTTGAGGTGACGGGCTTGTTGCGCGAGAGAAGCGCGGTCGCGGCGGGCACCATGAGCGCCGGGCGGTTGGCCGCCTGCACCGGCTCCAGGTTCGACACCTTGATGGGCCGCGGCGTGCCGACGAAAAGCGGCTTGGGCAGCTCCACCTTGAGCGGGACCATGTCGTCGGCGCGGGCGGCGGCTAGGGAGACCAGGGCGATTAGGGCGGCGAGGAGGCGGGTCATGGCGGAGTGTATTAGGCGGTGAAGTCTTCGGGAGCGAAGGCGAGCATCTTGCGCGCGGCGACGGCCTCGTTCACCTTGAGCACCGTCACCGCCGTGGCAAGGGCCACCTCGCCGGGGCAGTGCAGGGCCGTCTTGCCCCGGATCGCGTCGAAGAAATTCTCGAGGTGGGGCTGGTGGATGGGCTTGTCGAGCGTGACCGGCATGTCCCAGGCGGACAGCTCGGCGGTCTCGCGCACGTCGACCACCGACGACGGGCTGGACAGGCCGGGCACGCGCGGCCGCGGCTTCTCCCAGGGCCTGACCGGCAGGGGCGCCCCCTCCCCGGAGCCCGGCCGGACGATAAGGCCCTTCGCCAGCCATTCGTCCCATTCCGGGGCCCGGGCCTCTCGGTAGAGCTTCGTGTACTTCGGGTTCTCGGACATCTTGAGCGAGCCCTCGTCCCCCATGAAGTACTCGAAGTACCCGCCGCCGGCGCTGGTGGTGGTCAGCACCTGGTAGGTCGAGCGGACGGTCCCGGCGGGCGTCGGGAACTCGTAGATCGCGATCACGTTGTCATACCACTCGTGGTTCGGGTAGTAGTCGCGCCCGCCGCCGGCGATCACGGAGACCGGGTTCGCGCCGAGCATCCAGTTGAAGACGTCAATCTGGTGGGCGCCGAGGTCCGAGATGACGCCTCCGGAATACCTCTTGAACCAGCGCCAGTTACGGAACTCGTGCATGTTGGCGAAGCCGTACTTGTGAAGGACGGCCTCCGAAAGGCCCTGGCCCGACGGGTAGCCCAGGTCCTCGGTGACGGCCCGGTTCCACTGCGCGGCCCCGTTGGTGACCCGGCCGAGGAGCCGCGCCTCGCGCAGGATCCGGTCGTGGGCGTAGATGTAGCGCGGATTGCTGCGGCGCTGGTGGCCGATCTGCAGGAGGCGGCCCGCCTCCCTCGCGGTGCGCACCATGGAGCGCGCGCCCTCGGCGGTGTTGGACATGAGCTTCTCACAGTAGACGTGCTTGCCGGCCTTGAGCGCCGCGTTCGTGTGCTCCGCGTGCATGAAGTCCGGCGTCGCCACGATGACCGCGTCCAGGTCGGGGGTGGCGGCCAGCATCTCCCGGTAGTCCTCGAACGGCACGGGGTCGTGGCCGAACTTCTTGAGCAGGCGCTCGCCGTACCTGCGGTTGTAGG
Source organism: Opitutaceae bacterium (assembly GCA_035604815.1). Taxonomy (GTDB): domain Bacteria; phylum Verrucomicrobiota; class Verrucomicrobiia; order Opitutales; family Opitutaceae; genus Palsa-1447. Next base: position 11,162 of record DATNHT010000050.1, on the reverse strand, counting down.
GCCAGATGTCGCAGACCGCGCGGAAACGGATGTCGGGTATCTTGAACGCGGCGTTGAGGAGGACGCGTCCCTGTTCGCCGCAGCCGATCAGCGCGAGGTTGAGGCTCCCGCCGCCCCCGCCGGCGGGCGCGGAGCGCGCGAGGTACGGGGCGGCGAAGAGCGCGGCGCCCAGCTTGGCGCCGGTGGCGAGGAAGTCGCGGCGGGTGAACCCGGGGAGCGTCGGAGTCGGCATGGTGACGGGGCCGTCCGGCCTACCCGCGGCGGTCGCGACAGAGCGCAAAGCGGTCGTGGCGCACGAGCAGGAGGGCCCCGGCGATCATGATGACGTGGACGCCCAGCCAGGCCACGCCCTCGTTCTCCTGCACCGCCATGAGCCCGAACGAGAGGGCGACGTACAGCAGCCCGGTCAGGAACAGGGTCGCGCGCGACTTGACGCCCAGCAGGAGCGCGGCCCCGAGGAGCAGCAGCAGGTAGCCGAGCGACTCCGCGAAGAGGCGCGTCGCCCAGAGGGGCAGGAACGAGGCGCCGGTGATGCCCTGCGCCATCCTCTTCATGTTCTCGTAGTAGTTGGCGAACGAGTACCTGCCGTTGCTCTCGAACTTCTCGAGGCCCTCGAGCAGGGTGCGCAGGCCGAGGAACAGGCGCAGGATGAGGAAGGCCGCGGTGTACTCGAATCGCGGGGCCGCGGGGGGGGAGGAAGTGGGATCGCTCATGGTGATTCGGGGGCGCTCGCGGTCACACGCCGAAGCCGGGGCGGTAGTGGCTCGCGACGAATTCGTTGGCGGAGGCCAGGTTCGTCACCTTCATGGCGGCGGAGTCCCACTCGATCCGGCGGTCGGCGCGAAGCGCGATGTTGCCGATGAGGACGCTCTCGGTCAGGCGGGACGAGTACTCGAAATTCGACCCGGCGGGCACGCCGCCCTTGCAGGCGCGCAGCCACTCCGCGAAATGCCCCCCGACCACGCGCGGGATCGTCTTCGGCGGGAGCGTGGGAGCCAGCTCCTTCATCTTCGCCTCGGGGATGATCCTGATGCTGTCGTAATACGTGTCGGCGAGGACGGTTGCCTTGGACCCGATGAGCAGCGTGCCGTTGTCCTGCAGCTTGCGCGCCTCCTCGAGCTCCGGCGGACGCGCCGGCATCAGCCCCCCGTCGTGCCAGGTCCATTTGACCGGCGGCATGCTTCCCCGGGCGGGGAAGTGCAGGCGGATGACCGACGCGGTCGGGGCGCTGACCTCGGTCTGGTGCGCGCATATCGGCTCGACCGCGGTCGGGGCGGTCAGGCCGAGCGCCCAGTACGCGCCGTCCATGATGTGGCAGCCCATGTCGCCGAGAGAGCCCGTGCCGAAGTCCCAGAAGCCGCGCCACGCGAAGGGCAGGTAGGCCGGATCGTACTCGCGGGGCTGGGCGACGCCCAGCCAGAGGTCCCAGCTCAGCGTCGGCTGCACCACGGGCATCATCTTGGTGTGGTCGGGCGCATTCAGGCCCTGGGGCCAGATCGGCCGGTCGGTCCAGCTGTGCACCTCGCGCACGTCGCCGAGCACGCCGGCGTCGACCCATTCCTTGAGGCGGCGCGCGCCCTCGCCCGCGTGGCCCTGGTTGCCCATCTGCGTCGCCACCTTCTTCTCCCGGGCGGCCTGGGCGATCTGCCGGGCCTCGGCCAGCGTGTGCGTGAGGGGCTTCTCGACGAAGACGTTCTTGCCGAGCGCGATCGCAGCCATCGCGATCGGGAAGTGCATGTGGTCGGGCGTCGACACCGTCACCGCGTCAATCTGACCGCCCATCTTGTCGAGCATGACCCGGAAGTCGCGGAAATGCGGCACGCCGGGGAACTCCGCGTACGTCTTGGCCGCCCGCTCGTCGTCGACGTCGCAGAATGCGACCAGGTTCTCCCCCTTCATGCCGTGCACCGCGTCGTAGCCGCGGCCTCCGACGCCGCAGCAGGCGACGTTGATCTTGTTGCCCGGCGCCTGGGCGTCGGCGCCCTGGGAGCGCATGATGTTGGGCAGGGAGACCGCCGCGGAGGCGAGCGAGGCGGTCTTCAGGAAGGTGCGACGGTTCATGCCGGGTGTGTTCATTTTCTGGATGGTCCTTATTGAATTCCTGCCGGCGCCCTTTGCAAGGGCGCTAGCATTGAGGGGCTTGCATCGAAACGCGGTAAAGGGCTAGGGCTTGCCTATAGGGCCTTATATATCAGAGCAGGGAATCGAGAAGAAGGGGGCGTCAATTCGGCTGGCGAAGGCGGCGGCCAGGCAACGGCGGCGAGGCCAGGTCTCCGCTGAGCTGATCGGTCTTCTCCAAGCGTTCTATCCTGTCGCCCAAGTGGAATCGAATCCACTCAAAAATTGGGGACCAAACGCGTCAGCTCCAAGTATGCTCGCTTTTGGCGGCGATCAGAGGAGCCGGGACCGGCGCGGCTTGCAATCGGGGGCTCGCTCCCCCTGCATCGTCGACAAGCCCGGGACGCCGGCCCACTCCATGAACCCGCCCCCTCCGCCCAGCCAGCCGCCGGCCCGTCCGACCCGGGAGTTCCAGGTCTCGCGCAGGACATTCGTGAGGCACGTCGCCACCGCCGCGGCGATGACCGGCCTGCCCGCCTGGTTCATCGAGCGCCAGATGCTCGGGGCCGCGGAGGTCGCCAGGGCCCCATCGCCGAACGACCGTCCGGGAATCGCCCTCATCGGATGCGGGGGCATGGGCAAGGGCGACGCCACGAACGCGGCCAACCACGGCGAGATCATCGCCGTCTGCGACGTCGACGCAGCCCACGCGGCCGGGGCCGCGGCGAAATTCACGGTGGGGGGCAAGGCGCCCGCGCAGTACTCCGATTTCCGCAGGGTGCTGGAACGCTCGGACGTCCACGTCATCATCAACGCCACCCCGGACCACTGGCACACGCTCATCAACATCGCCGCAGCCAAGGCCGGAAAGGACGTCTATTCCGAGAAGCCCCTGACGCTCACGATCGACGAAGGCCGGCACGTGATCGAGGCCGTGCGCAGGCACGGCATCGTGCTTCAAACCGGGACGCAGCAGCGCAGTTCCCAGCGCTTCCGCATGGCATGCGAGCTCGTCCGCAACGGCCGGATCGGCAACCTCGTCCGGGCCGAGATTTGGCTGCCCGCCGGCCTGCGCGAGGGCCCGTTCAAGGCGGCCCCGGTGCCCCCGGGCCTGAACTGGGACTTCTGGCAGGGGCAGGCGCCGAAGGCCGACTACGTGCCGCAGCGCTGCCACACGTATTTCCGCTACTGGTACGAATACTCGGGAGGCACGTTGACCGACTGGGGCGCGCACCACAACGACATCGCCTACTGGGCGATAGGCGTTGTCGCCCCGCGCCAGGTCGAGGGCCAGGGGCTGTCCGAGCCCATTCCGGGAGGCTACACCACCTTCGCCGACTACGACGTCAAGTACGTCTACGAGAACGGCGTCAGCATCCATGTCCGCACGACCAGGGACGACAATATCTTCGGGGAAAAGGTGAACGCCGACGGCCAGCGCAACGGAATCCGCTTCGTGGGCACGAACGGCTGGATCTGGGTCAACCGCTCCCAGATCACCGCCAGCGACCCCGGGCTACTGCACACGCCCCTGCCCGCCGGCGCGATCCGGCTTCCCGTCAGCAACGACCACATGGGAAACTTCTTCGACTGCGTCCGCTCGCGCCAGCTCCCGATCTGCGACGTCGAGACCGGCCACCGTTCCGCCTCGATGTGCCACCTGGGCGCCATCGCGCTGCGCACCGGCTGGAGGCTCCTCTGGGATTCCAAGGAGGAGGAGTTCGTCGGGCCGCACCACATCGAGGCGAACCACTACCTGGAGCGGCACATGCGCAGGCCCTACACGTACGGCTTCGCCGGCTGAGCCGCGGCTTGCCAGCCCCGCCGGTCGCGGATTCATTTTCGCGGATCAAGGGGGGCCCCGCCGCTGTCTTCTGCAGGTCCTCTTTAGCCCCAATCCATTATGAGACATCCGAAGCCCTTCCTGCCGCCCGCGCTCCTGGCCCTGGCGTCCCTGGCTCTCGCCCCGCTCGGCAGGTCCGAGGACGCCGGCCCCTATACCGGGAGCAACTGGGCCACCCTCGACCCCAAGCAGGTGCTGGCGGCGGCGGCGGAGATCAATCTGGCGAAGCTGCCCGACTGCGACGACGCCACGGTCGACCAGAAGTCGATGCGGGTCATCCGTGAGGACGGGACCGCCGAGACGCAGGACGAGGTCTTCACGAAGGTCCTGACCGAGAAGGGCAAGCGGGACAACAACACGCTGAGCCTCGGTTTCGTGATCCCGTACTCGACCGTTTCGGTGCCCCGGCTCGAGATCATCAAGCCCAGCGGCGAGGTCGTGCCGGTAGACGTGGCGGCGAATTCGAAGGAGAGCATCAACGACAGCCAGATGCGGGAGAACATCTACGACCCGAACTCGAAGGTGCTTCGGGTCAACATCCCCAAGCTCGACATAGGCGACATCGTCCACGTGGTGATGCGCGAGACGATCACCCGGCCAATCATCCCCGGGGAGTATGCGGAGGACTTCATGTTCGAGGACAACGGCTACAACCGGCATATCGCGCTTGAGGTGCGCATGCCCGCGGACAAGCCGCTCAGGCAGGTCGTCCTCCGGGACGGGATCCCCGGGACGGTCGCCGCCTCGACGAGAACGGAGGGCACGACCCTCGTTTACCACTGGGAGGTGAACCGGGTGCCGCGGATGTTCGACGAGCCGGCCATGCCCCCATACCAAGAGGTCCTGCAGCACCTTTCGATAAGCACGATGCCCGACTGGGGCCTGGTGTCGCGCTGGTACTGGAACCTGAGCAAGCCTCACCTGGACGCGGTGACGCCCGAGATGAAACAGCAGGTGGTCGAGCTGACGGCCGGGGCCTCGACCGACATGGACAGGATCAAGGCGGTCTTCTACTACGTCTCGAAGAAGATCCGCTACATGGGCATCACCCCGGAGAAGGACCGCCCGGGATACGAGCCCCATGACGTCGAGATCACGTACGGCAGGAAATACGGGGTCTGCCGCGACAAGGCGGCGCTGCTCGTCTCGCTGCTGAGGGCCGCCGGCCAGAACGCATACCCGGTCCTTACCAGCGTCGGCTGGAAGAAGGACCCCCAGGTGCCGAATCCCTTCTTCAACCACGCGATCGTCTGCGTGGAGCTGGGCAAGGGCAATTACGTCCTCATGGACCCGACAGACGAAAACACCCGCGACCTGCTGCCCACCGACGAAGGAAACCAAAGCTACCTCGTCTGCCGCCCCGAGGGCGACGACCTGCGCCGGAGTCCGGTGGACCCCCCGGAGAGGAGCATGATGCGGATAACGACGACGGGGACCGTGAGCGCGGCCGGGGCATTGGAGGCGCGCTCGCAGATGTCTTTCGACGGCGTCAATGACAACGCCTACCGCCAGGCCTTCGCGCAGATGAAGCCGGACGACCGGCGCCGCTTCTTCGAGGCGAACCTCAAGCACGCCATGCCCGGGGCCACGCTAAAGAGCCTCGCGATAATGCCGGAGAACATCCTTGACACGTCGGTGCCGGTGCGCGCCGAGATCGAGTTCTCCGCGGCCAGCACGACGGCCTTCGGCGAGGGCAAGGCCGTCGTGAACGTGCCCTGGATCGGGAAGGACCTCGGCGTCGTGAACTTCATCCTCGGCGGGACGGGCCTGGAGAGGCGCCGGTACCCCATGGAGACGTTTGTGGCGTGCGGGCTGCACGAGGACGTGTCGCTGCGCCTTGCCGCCGGCTTCACCGGGACGGTTTCGATGCCGACCTGCGCCCCCAAGGACGACGACTGCGTGGGCTACCAGCGCGCGTTCTCGTTCAAGGACGGGGTGCTCTCCTGTTCCCGCGACGTCAGGCTGAAGACGGTGGAGTTCTCGCCCTCCCAGTACCTGCAGCTCAAGCAGACGCTCAGGGAGCTGCAGAACGACGATCGGAAGGCGCCCGTCTTGGCCACGACCTTCCGGCCGGGGGACCTGCTGGCCGCCAAGGCCGAAGCCGGCCCCATCCCACCCGTGGATTCGGATTCGCGCGTGATCGAGGAGCGCGACGAACTGCAGGTGAAGGACGCGCACACGGCGATCCTTAAGGTGCGGGTCGTGAAGGAGATACTCAGCTACAACGGCAAAAAGAGGGAGTCGGAGGTCAAGATCCCCTACAACCCGTCGGTCTCAGACGCCCGCCTCGTCAAGGCGGCGGTGACCTCGAAGGCCGGGCAGCGGCAGGGGATCAACAAGGATGAGGTAAACGTGATGGACGCCGGCTGGAACGCCGGAGCCAAGCGCTACACCGGGGGCCGTATCCTGGTGGCGAACCTCCCGGGCGTCGACGTCGGATCGACGATCGAGGTCGAGTACGAAGTCGCCTACCACGACAAGGCCTACCTGTCCGGACTGCAGTCATTCCAGGAGAACGACGAGCTGGTGAAGAAGGAGTTCCAGGTCACCGCGCCGGCGGGGCTGGCCCTGCACACGCTCGACCGCGGTCCGTCCGGCATCGTGGCCGCCGACAGCAGGACCGGCGGCGGCGCACAAGTGCTGACCTGGACGGCCGCGAACGTGAAGGCCATGCCCGCCGAGCGCGAGCTCCCGCCCGTCTGGCTCTACCGGGCCGTGGTGGCGTATTTCGTCGGCGACCCCGCAGCCTACCTTGCGGATCTCGAGCGCACGCTGCTCGACCGGTCGGGGCATTCGGCAAGGGCCCAGGAGCTCGCCCGGAAGCTCACCGCGGGCGCGAAGACCCGGCTCGACGCCGTGAAGGCGATCCGAAACTACGTGAGCAGCTCGATCCGCTCGGCAGGCCCGTTGTTCACGGGGCTGCCGCTCAGCGAGCTGTCGAACGCCGACACGACCCTGGCGGACGGCTACGGCCACGGAGCCGACTGCGCGATCCTTCTGCACGCGATGCTCGCGGCCGCGGGCTTCAAGCCCGAATTCGTGCTCGGCTCCCAGGAGCCGGCGATCGACCCGCTCAGCCAGGTGGCGTCCAAGTTCCCGTTCCCGTACGAGTTCCAGGCGGTGCTGGTCCGGGTCGAGGTGGGAGGCGAGAGCTACTACTGCAACGACACCGACCAGTACGCGCAGCTCGGGGCGACCTCGCATGACGGCGACCTCGGGATCACGCTGGCGGACCAGAGCATGGGCACCATCAAGGCGGCGCGCGGCGACGAGAACCGCCTGGCGTCGAGCTACCGCATGAGCGTCGACGACACGGGCAAGGTCAGGATGGAGATCCGGCGTGAGTATTCTGGCATCGAATACGGAGCGAAGAACAAGTTCTTCAGCGAGCTGCCGCCCGAGGAGCGGAAGCGCTATTTCCAGGAGGCCGTCAGCCAGGTGGCCCAGGGGGCCCGCCCGGTCAGCGACCTGACGACGAACTTCGACGGGTACCCCGGGGTCGAGCAGTTCGCCGTGGAGATCGACCACTACGCCGTGGTCGACGGGAAATACCTTTATTTTGACCTGCCCTACACACTCAGCCTCTTTCCGACGTACACGGACCGCCACACCCTGCCCCTGCTCATCGGGGCCGCCCGCCTGGAGACCGTGCACACGGAGATCAAGCTGCCGGCCGGGTTCAGGCGGGTCGTGATCGCCCCCCGGAACGAGGACCTGGTCGCGCCGTCCGGCGCGGGCACCGTCCATGTCGCGGCAAAGGTCGCGGGCCGGGACTGGTCCGTGACCCAGGACCTCTCCGCCAAGCCGTCCGTGGTCGCCCCCGAGGAATATTCCGCGCTCCTCTCGGTGGAATCCGTCCTGGAGAATGAGTCGGCCCGCCTGCTGCTCCTCGAGCACTAGGGCCGGAACCAAACGGCGGCAAGACGGGGAGGTCGCACCGAAGTTCCCAAGACACGAAGCCACACATGGAAGATCATGAAACTCAAGAGACAGAGATGGGCCATGCTGCTTGCGCTCCTTCCCGGGATCGTCCACGCGCAGCAGCCGCGCTACGTGCAGGTGCGCACCGCTGACGGCGTCCTGGAGGGCGTGGTCAGCGCCGACGGGAGGGTGCGCACGTTCAAGGGAATCCCCTATGCCGCGCCGCCCGTCGGCCCGCTGCGCTGGAAGCCGCCGCAGCCCGTGACCCCCTGGGCCGGCGTCCGCAAGGCAGCCGACTACGGGCCGCGCGCCATGCAGGGGCTCATCTTCAGCGACATGGTGTTCCACGACGACGGGCCGAGCGAGGACTGCCTGTACCTCAACCTCTGGATGCCGGCTCAGCCCCCGCAGGCCAGGCTGCCGGTGATGGTCTGGATCCACGGGGGGGGCTTCGCAGCCGGATCCTCGTCCGAGCCACGCCAGGACGCGGGGAACCTGTCGAAGAAGGGCGTGCTGGTGGTCAGCTTCAACTACCGCCTGGGCGTGTTCGGATTCCTCGCGCACCCCGAGCTCGCCCGCGAGTCGGAGCACAACGCGTCGGGCAACTACGGGCTCCTGGACCAGGTCGCCGCGCTCCAATGGGTCCGAAAAAACATTGCGACCTTCGGCGGCGACCCGGACAACGTCACCATCTTCGGGGAATCGGCGGGCTCGGAATCGGTCAGCGAGCTGATGGCGACCCCGCTGGCGCGGGGTCTCTTTTGCCGGGCCATCGGCGAGAGCGGCGCTTACTTCAACGAATCCAAGCCGCTTAAGTCGCGCGCCCAGGCCGAGGAAGCGGGCGTCAGGTTCGCGCAGGCCGCGTTCGGGAGCTCCTCGCTCCAGGCGCTGCGCTCGAAGCCCGCGCAGGAGCTGCTCGACGCGGCGCTCAAGCTGGCGCACGGGTATTTCTCGCCAGACATCGACGGATACTTCCTGCCGGCGGACTGCGGCTCGATCTACGCCGGCGGCCGGCAGGCCCACGTCCCGCTGCTCGCCGGTTGGAACAGGGATGAAAAAAGCTCCCCGACCCTCCTTGCCGGCGACGAGCCGACCGTCGAGAACTATGCCGCGCGCGCGAAGGCCAGGTTCGGCGCAAACGCCGAGGCCTTCCTGAAGCTCTATCCGGGGTCGACCGCGGCCGAGGCAAGGCGGTCGGCGCAGGACTTGGCCGGGGACGATTTCATCGCGCACTCCACCTGGAAGTGGATCGAGATGCAGCTTTCGACCGGCGGGTCGCCGGTCTTCCGCTACGAGTTCGACCAGACCCTTCCCCTGCCCGCGGACGCGGCGCCGGGCACCGAGGCGACGGCGCCGCACGCCGCGGAGATCGAGTACGTCTTCCGGGTGCTCCCGTCGAGGAACCTCCCATGGCGGCCGGAGCACCTCGAGGTGTCGGAACTCATGGCCTCCTATTGGACCAATTTCGCGAAGACGGGCGATCCGAACGGCCCGGGCCTGCCGCCGTGGCCGGCATACGGCGCCCGGGACGGCTACCAAGTGATGCATCTTGGAGCCAATTCTGGCGCCGCCCCGGACAGGCACCGCGGCCGGTACGAGTTTCTGGACCGGCTGAATCCCGCGATGTAGCCGCGGCGCCTCGCACCCGTTTCGGGAGCGCCTTGGCGGCAGTGGCCGGGAGCGTCCCGTTGGCCCCCGAAAGGCCCCAACCTGCCCGCTCTCGGCAGAAACGCCCCGCGATCCCCAATTTCACCAACTTTTCAGTCGGGCGCATCCGCTCCGGCCCCTCGGGGAAAAAGGCTTCCCCCGGGGCCCGCCCCGCCCGATCATCGTGCATTAGACTCAACAGCCGTGTCGGACATTGGAAAATTTCTCGTCGCCGCCGGCCTGGCGATCGCCGCCGTCGGCGCCTTCATCTGGTCGGGGTTCGGCCGGTCCTGGTTCGGGCGCCTGCCGGGGGACATCCACCTGCGCCGGGGAAACACCGAGATCTACTTCCCGATCGTCACCTGCGTCCTGGTGAGCCTGGCCCTGTCGCTTCTCTTATGGCTTTTCCGCACCCGCCGCTAACCCGAAGCACGGCGCCGCCAGGTCGTGCGCGCGGCCGGCGCTTGGGAGCCGCGGCCCGGGCTCCACGATTCACGCTGCTCCCGTGCCTCGGGCTCCTGCTTGGCTGCCCATGCGCACCCGCCTCGGCCGGGCCCGCCGACTACCGCGGGACGCCATTCGAGGACAGCGTCTATCGGGGAGGCCCGCAGAAGATCCCGGGGCGGGTGCAATGCGCCTACTTCGACCTTGGCGGAGAGGGAGTCGCCTACCACACCGCGGACAGAAGGAACCAGGGAAGCGGCGCGCTAAACCCGGCAGACGGGACGTACCTCAATGAGTTCCGGATGAACGAGGCGGTCGGGACATCCTACACGAAGTTTCACGACGCGATTGACGACAATCCATTCAACCTCGTGCAGCCCCCCGAGGGGCAGCTCTACGTCGGCTGGACGAAGCCGGGCGAGTGGTTCAAGATGACCGTGGAGGTCGCGCGCGCCGGCGCGTACACGATCGACCTGCTGTACACGTCCAACCGCGGCGGGGAGATCTCCCTCGACCTGGACGGGATCCCAATGACGCCCGCGATGGGGATCGTCCCGACGAGCAAAGCCGCCGAAACCGTCCCGTGGCGCCAATGGCACCACTGGAACCTGATGAGGGGCATAGCCGCGGTGATCCTGCCCAAGGGGGTGAGCGTTCTCACGCTCCATGTAGTGTCCGAGGGGAACATGAACCTCGCCTATCTCGATTTCGAGCCGAGGTAGCGCCGCCTTGGCCTGTTGCCGCGCAGCGGGTGCGCCGCGGGACCGCCCGCGAAATCCCCGCATTGAAACCCGGCGCCTCGGGGTCGAAAGCCGGGTCCCCGCCGCTTCCAATTCACAGGCACGCATGCCCGCGTGCGCTCCGCAATAACCACAAAAAAGTGCGCATATGCGTGCACCGTCAATTTATGGTTCGGGGCCGGGCCCATCCGGAGATTCAGGGCGCGGCTGAAATGGGAAGTTGAACAGAATTGTATAACATTGGTGATAATTAACTAATGAGACAACCTAACGCCATAAACAGCCTGGTGCCGTAATCGGGATCGGTTCTCCGCGCCTCATTATTGCAGCCCACAAACAGGAGCCAAAATGGTCGGTTGCAGGAACAGTGTGAGATAAAAATTGCACAAAAATGTTGACAGCCAAATTGGGCCGCCGCTAGACGTCGAGATGCACAGGGAAGAGTCGCCCTCGATCCCTATGAAACCTAATTACCCCAAGGCACCCCGGACCCTCTGGATGATCCGTCC
>DATNHT010000049.1:0-12761 GCA_035604815.1 Opitutaceae bacterium | reverse complement strand
GAATTATTCGCGGTGAGGTCGCCGCCGCACGGCAACCTGCTTCAACATTTGCGGGTTCAGAGGCGGTTGCAAATCCCGCGCCCCGTCAGGCCCGTACTTGTTCCCCACGGCGCGGAAACTCGTGGCCACGCAATATGAATTTCCTAAGAAATTGTTATTCAATGACGTGGGAATCACGACATCAATCTTGTCCCGAAAAGCGCTGAAAACGCTTGCACTAGACAGATGGTCAACTATTAATTCACGCATCATGGGAAGAACCTCTAACGCCGACCAAAGACTGATGGACGCCGCCCTGGACCTTGTTTGGGAGGGGAGCTACGGATCGGTCACGATCGACGACATTTGCCAGCGCGCGGATGTGAAGAAGGGAAGCTTCTATTATTTCTTCAAGTCCAAGGCGGACCTGGAGGTGGCGGCCCTGGAAAGACTCTGGAAGGAGCAGTGGAAGCCCTCGCTCGACACGAGCTTTTCGCCGTCGGTCGACCCGCTCACACGCCTCACGACCCACCTGGGGACCATCTACGCCTGGCACCTGGGAATCAAGGCGCGCTACGGCAAGGTGCTCGGCTGTCCCGTGTGCTCCGTCGGCTCGGAAGTCAGCACCCAGGAGGTGGACGTCAGCGCGGTGGTGCGCGATATCATGTCCCGCAAGCGCCGCTACTACGAATCCGCCATTCGCGACGCGGTGGCCCAGGGTGTCATCGAGCCCTGTGACCCTGCCGAGGAAGCCCTGGCCCTGTTCGGGCTCATCGAGGGACTGGTCGGCCAGGCGCGCATCATGAACGATCCCGAGATCCTGCGCCGGCTGCCGGAAATGGCGTTGGGATTGCTCAGGGTGAAGGCAAAAGGCGGTTCGCCCGCTGCCGAAATTCCGGTCCACGCCTAAATCCACATAATCCAAACCAACCCGCGCACGAAAACCGTGCGCATTTTTTCCGCCCCATTCATAGCTAAACAGTCAACTACTCAACCCACTCTCCCAATGATCAACGATTTCGCATCGAGTTTCACATCACAATACCCGGCGCTCGCCCGGCAGTCGGCGCATGGGTCGTCCGGCCGGCACGAGGCGCGCGGGCGCAGAGCAAATTACGAAGGCGCGCGTTTCGGCTTCACGGCCTCCTCGCATCCCGAGATCGGGTCCCTCTGGAGCCCCGGGATGCTCGACCGGCTCAAGGCCCCGCTCACGCGGTTCCACGAATGAGGCGCCCCGGTCCCGATCGGGGCGTTCCCGAGAACTGCAGGCCGGCGGCCGCTTCAGCTCGCAAACATTATCACCACAACAACCGGAGAATAATCACATGATCACAGCCACCATCATCCTTGCGGGAATTGTCGTCGTCACGATGTGGGACAGTTCGGAATGAATCCGGGCCCCGCTGCAAAGGCCCGGTCCCTCATATCTGACCTTCCCGATCAACACAGAAAACCAAGACAGCCTCAATCAACTGAAATGAACACCGAAAACCACACACCCACGGGCAAGGCCGCGCCGGGCGGCCGGCGCTTGCGCCCTGTCCTGGCAGTCGTCGCAGGCCTCGTGCTCCTTGGCGGCGGCGCCGCGTACTCCACAACGCACGCCGCAGCGGATTCGCCCCGCGCGGCCGGCCCGTCGCCGGCGCCGAAGGTCACCGTCGCTCCCGTGGAGGAACGACTGCTTTCCGACTCCGACGAGATCACCGGGCACGTCGAGGCCACCGAGACCGTCGAGCTCCGTGCGCGGGTTTCGGGCCACCTCGACTCCGTTCATTTCCAGGCGGGCCAGCTCGTAAAGCGGGGCGATGTCCTCTTCACTGTCGACCCGCGCTGGTACCGCGCGCAGTTCGAGCTTGCCTCAGCGCGCGCGGACGTCGCCGATCGCGAGGCGAAGCGCGCCGAGGAGCTCCTCGCCGCCGCGGCGATCTCTGCGGAGGAGGCCGAGGCGCGCCGTGCCCGCGCCGCGGAGGCCCGTGCGGAGCTCACCACCGCCCGCCTCGACCTTGAGCACACGGAGGTCCGCGCACCCATCCCGGGGCGGATAAGCCGCGCGCTGGTCACCGAGGGCAACCTCGTCTCGGGCTCGCCGGGCGACGCGACGCTCCTTGCGACCATTGTCTCCGTGGGCGAGGCTTACGTGTACGCCGACATCGACGAAGCCACTTTTCTCAGGCTAAGCCGCATGGCCCGGGAGGGCCGCATGGGCGCTGCGGGCGGCCGCGTGGCCGTTGACATGGAACTCGCGGATGAGAACGGCTTCCCGCGCCGCGGCTTCATCGAGTCGAGCGACAACCGCCTGAATCCCTCCACGGGCTCCCTCACCCTCAGGATGGTTTTCCCGAACGCCGACGAGGCGCTGATTCCCGGTCTCTTTGCCCGCGTGCGGGTGCCGATCGGCACCCCGGAGCCGACGCTCCTGATCAGCGAGCGCTCCGTCGAGACGGACCAGAGCCAGAAGTTCGTCCTGGTCGTCGGCACCGACCGCGTTGCGGCCTACCGAGCCGTGAAGCTGGGCGGCACAGTCGACGGCAAGCTCGTCGTCCGAGACGGCCTGCGCCCAGGAGAGCGGGTGATTGTCAACGGCCTCCAGCGCGTCCGACCGGGCATGGTGGTCGATCCCGAGGTCGCCGTCGCCGCATTGTCCGCGGGCGCGGTGGTCGCCGCCCGCTGATCGGGCGCACGCAACCGGCCCAGCCGTCCCTCGCCCGCCCGCTCGCCCTCCTGGCCGCCTCTGCCGCGGCCCTCCAAGCCACCGCTTTGCCCATCCTTTCCCATGAACCTATCAGACTTCTTCATAAAGCGCCCGATCTTTGCCGGCGTCATTTCGACCATCATCTTCCTTGTCGGCGCGATCTCGCTCACGCGCCTGCCCGTCAGCGAATACCCCGAGGTCGTACCCCCGACCGTGGTGGTCCGCGCGGTCTACCCGGGCGCAAACCCGAAGACGATATCGGAGACGGTCGCTGCCCCGCTCGAGCAGTCGATCAACGGCGTCGAGAACTCGCTGTACATGTTCTCGCAGGCAACGAGCGACGGCGTGATGACCCTGACGGTCACGTTCAAGCTCGGCACCAACCTCGATAACGCGCAGGTGCAGGTCCAGAACCGGGTGGCGCAGGCCGAGAGCAAGCTGCCCGAGGAGGTCCGCCGTCTTGGCGTCACCACAACGAAGACCTCGCCGGACCTGCTGATGGTCGTTCACCTTTTCTCCCCGGACAAGCGCTACGATGACGTCTACGTGCGCAACTACGGCACACTGCAGGTGCGCGACACCCTCGCGAGGCTGCCCGGGGTAGGCGACGTGCCGATCTTTGGCTCGGGAGACTACGCGATGCGGGTCTGGCTCGACCCCAACAAGGTTGCCGCAAGGGGGCTCACGGCCTCGGACGTCGTCGCAGCGATCCGCGAGCAGAACGTCCAGGTCGCCGCCGGTGCCGTCGGCAAGCAGCCGACGTCCAGCCACGTGGACACGGAGTTGATCATCAACACGAAGGGCCGCCTTTCCACGGAGGAGGAATTCGGAGAAATCATCGTGAAGACGGGGCCGCATGGCGAGCGGGTCCAGCTGAGGGACGTGGCCAGGATCGAGATCGGTGCCTCCGAATACGCGCTTCGCTCGCTCCTGAACAACAGTCCCGCCGTCGCGCTGCCGATTTTCCAGCTTCCGGGTTCCAACGCGATCGCCACGTCCGACGCCGTTCGGGCGGCCATGGCGGAGCTCAAGAAGAATTTTCCCGACGGCCTCGACTACAGCATCGTCTATGATCCGACGATCTTCGTGCGCAACTCCATCGAGGCGGTCGTCCACACGCTTGTCGAGGCCATCGCTCTCGTTGTCCTGGTGGTCATCCTCTTCCTGCAGACATGGAGGGCCTCGATCATCCCGCTCGCCGCCGTCCCCGTTTCGCTTGTCGGCACCTTCGCGGTCATGAACGCGCTCGGCTTTTCCATCAACGCCCTCTCGCTCTTCGGCCTCGTGCTCGCGATAGGCATCGTCGTGGACGACGCGATCGTCGTGGTCGAGAACGTCGAGCGCAACATCGCCCTCGGCCGCTCGCCGATCGAGGCCACCAGGCAGGCGATGCGCGAGGTCACGGGCCCGATCATCGCCACCGCGCTCGTGCTTTCGGCCGTCTTCGTTCCGACCGCCTTCATAAGCGGGCTCTCGGGCCAATTCTACAAGCAGTTCGCCATCACGATCGCGATTTCGACGGTCATCTCGGCCTTCAACTCGCTGACGCTCTCGCCCGCCCTCAGCGCCATGCTGCTGAAGGGCCACCACGAGCCCAAGGACGGGCTCACGCGGCTCATGGACTCCGGGTTTGGCTGGTTCTTCCGGCCCTTCAACCGGTTCTTCGAATCTGCGTCGAAGAGGTATTCCAACGGCGTCGCGCGGCTGCTGCGGCTGTCGGTCGTCGCACTGGTGGTCTATGCCGGGCTCCTCGCCACCACCGGGGGCCTCTTCGGGAGGATCCCGACCGGCTTCGTGCCGACGCAGGACAAGCAATACCTGGTCGCCTTCGCGCAGCTTCCGGACGCCTCCTCGCTGGAGCGCACCGATGCCGTCATCCGCAGGATGACCGAGATCGCGCTGAGGCACCCCGGCGTGGCCAACGCCGTGGAGTTCCCGGGGCTGTCGATCAACGGGTTCACCAACTCACCAAACAACGGCATCGTGTTCGTCACGCTCAAGCCCTTCGAGGAGCGCAGGACTAGGGCCCTATCCGGCCCGGCCATCGCTCGGGAGTTGCAGGGCGAGTTCGCGGGCATCCAGGACGCGTTCATCGCAATCTTCCCGCCCCCGCCGGTGCAGGGCCTCGGCACCATCGGCGGCTTCAAGCTCTACATCGAGGACCGCGGCGACAACGGGCTCGACGCGCTCTACGGCGCCGCGAGGGGCCTGATCGCCAAGGCTTACCAGACGCCCGGCCTCGCCGGCATCTTCTCGAGCTTCACGATCAACACCCCGCAGCTCGACGCCGACGTGGACCGGGTCAAGGCGAAGGAGATGGGCGTGCCGCTGCAGAACGTATTCGAGACGATGCAGATCAACCTGGGATCGCTGTACGTGAACGATTTCAACCGCTTCGGCCGGACCTACCAGGTCGTGGCGCAGGCCGACGCCAAGTTCCGCGAGCACGCGCAGGACATCCTGCGCCTGAAGACCCGAAACCAGGCAGGCGACCTCGTGCCGCTGGGGGCACTTGTGAGCGTCCGCGAAACCTACGGGCCGGACCGCGTCATGCGCTACAACGGCTATCCCGCCGCGGATATCAGCGGCGCGGCCGCGCCCGGCTTCAGCTCCGGCCAGGCCGAGGCGCTCATGGACAAGCTCGCGTCCGAGAACCTGCCAAAGGGTATGGTCCCAGACTGGACCGAGCTGACGTTCCAGAGGATCGTCGCCGGGAACACCGGCGCCCTGATCTTCCCGCTGAGCATCCTCCTTGTGTTCCTGGTGCTGGCTGCGCAGTACGAGAGCTTTCGCCTCCCATTCGCCGTGATCCTGGTCGTTCCGATGGCGCTTTTCTCGGCCATGCTCGGCCTCTGGCTGACGCGCGGCGAGAACAACATCTTCACCCAGATCGGCCTCATCGTGCTCATCGGCCTCGCCGCCAAGAACGCCATCCTGATCGTTGAGTTCGCGGTGAAGCGCCATGAGGGCGGCGAGAGCTTGACGGCAGCCGCGCTCGACGCCGCCCGCCTTCGGCTGCGTCCCATCCTGATGACATCGATCGCCTTCATCGCCGGTGTGTTTCCGCTGGTCGTCAGCACCGGCGCCGGCGCGGAGATGCGCCGCGCGATGGGGATCGCGGTCTTTGCCGGCATGATCGGCGTGACGTTCTTCAGCCTGTTCCTGACCCCGGTCTTCTACGTCGTTCTCGAGAGGCTGGGCGCGAAGAGACCCGCTCCCGCCGCCGTCAAGTCCGCGCTGCAACCGGCCTAAGGCCCGGTACGCCAAGACAGCGCCCTCCGAGAGAAACACCCACCATCATGAAGCTCGCACTCATTCTCCTTTCAGCCTCCGCGACCGCCATGGCGGCGCTCCCATCCGTCGGCCCCGACTACGCGCGCCCCGCCGTTGAGGCCCCGGGGTCGTATCGCGACGCCGGCGCCATCGGCGCCTGGAAGAGCGCCGCGCCCGCCGACGCGTCCGCGCGGGGCGAGTGGTGGAAGCTCTTCGCGGACCCGACACTCGACCGCCTTGAGGCGCTCGCGATCCGCCAGAACCAGGATCTCCGCGCGACCGCCGCCCGCGTTGAACAGGCCGCCGCGTCCGCGGGGCTCGCCAGAAGCGCCTATTGGCCGCAGGTCGGCGCCAGTCCGTCCGCAGCCAGGGGGCGCTCCTCCGCGACGACGGCGAACCCCTATCCCGATCTGCTTGCGACGGACTACAGCGCCCCGATTCTTGCGACCTGGGAGATCGACCTGTTTGGACGCGTGCGCCGCCTGAACGAGAGCGCCCGCGCCGACGCCGATGCAAGCGCCGAGACGTTTGAGTCCGTGAGGCTTTCCCTCACCGCGAACGTGGCGGCGGACTATTTCTCGATGCGCGGGCTCGACCGCGAGCTCGCCATCCTGCGCGACACGGTCGCGCTGCGCCGCCGCGAACTCGAACTCGTGTCGGCGCAGCAGAGGATCGGCTCCGGCTCCGAGCTGGACACGTCCCGCGCGGAGACGGAACTCGCCGCGGCGGAAGCCGAATCGGCCGCGGTCGCGGTGCGCCGGGAATCGGCGCAGGACGCCCTTGCAGTCCTGGCCGGCGAGGCGGCGACCTCCTTCTCGGTCCCGCCCTCGGTCGCAGGCACCCCCCTGCCAGCGATTCCGCCCGGCGTTCCGTCGGACCTGCTGGAACGCAGGCCCGACGTCGCCGCCGCAGAGCGCTCCCTCGCCGCGGCAAACGCCCGGATCGGCGTCGCCAAGGCGGCGTTCTTTCCGGCGGTTTCGCTGACGGGCGGCGCCGGATTCGAGAGCGCGGGCACCGACCGCCTCTTCGGCGCCGACTCGCGGATCTGGTCGATCGGCCCCAGCGTCTACCTGCCTATCTTCCAGGGAGGCCGAAACGTGGCGAACCTCGAGCGCAGCCGCGCGGCCTACGACGAGAGCGCGGCGCAATACCGCCAGATGGTGCTTGTCGCGTTCCGCGAGGTGCAGGAGGCGCTTACGGTGGCGCGGCTGCTCACGGAACAGTCCGCCGCGCAGGATCGCGCGCTCGCATCGTCGAGGCGGGCCGCGGAGCTTGCGCGGACGCGCTATGATGCAGGCTACGTGTCCTACCTCGATGTTGTCGACGCGCAGCGCACCGAGCTCGGCAACGAGCGCGCCGCGGCGCAGCTCGCATCCCTGCGGCTAAACACTGACGTCGCGCTCATCAAGGCGCTTGGCGGCGGATGGTCCGGCGGCGCCTCAAGATGAACTCCGGGAGAGATTTAGGGTAAGATCCCCGGTCGCGGCCGCCGGCGCGATGTTCCGCCCCGGGGCACGATAGGCCGGCAACATCCGGCGAGGGCGGCTCCAGCCGACCGGATTTACCAGCTACCTGACCTCGTAGATCTCAAGAAGGGCCACCCCGGTTCCACCGTGGGCATCGGCCACCTGGACCGTGTATGCTCCAGGAGGGAGCGTGGCGAGGAAGGCCGAGTCGGCTGAGCCGGATGGGAAGCCGAACGCGCCTTCCTGCGCAAAAATCTCGGCAGTGGCCGGCTGAATGGTCGTCTTCGTCGGGCCGCTCGAGACCGCGCCGTCGCCCGGCGTGATCGGGTTTCCCCAGCCGGAATTGGCGGCGATAGCCGCGCCATTTGAATCGAGGAGCGTGAGGGCGGGATTGGCGAGGATTGCGCCCACGCCGAAGCCAGTCAGCGCGGGACCGGCGGCCCGGATGAGGAGGGTTTCAAAGCCGGCTCCGCCGACGACGAATCCGCCGATCAGCACATCCGGGCCCGTGGCGACCAACGCGCGGGCCGAAAGGTTGATCAGGCGGTTCGCCGGGGCGCCGGAGTCGGCGTCGTAGATCTCCGCGAGAGCGACGCCGCTGTTCGCTGTCTGTGATGCAACCCGGGCGGTGTGGGCCCCCGGGGGGAGCGATTCAAGCAGGGCCGCGTCCTGGGATCCGGCCGCGAGGCCGAACGCGCCGACCGAGGAGAAGATGGGCGCAAGCGGGGCGGACCATGCTCCGGCGGACGCCAGCGTGACTCCGGCCGAGTCCTGGAGCGTGAGCTGCGGGTCGGGGAGGAAGCCGGTCACTCCGAAGCCGCCCAGCGCGGGGCCGTCGCCGCGGATCAGGAGCGACTTGCTTGCCGGGCCCGTGGTGACAAATCCGGCGATAAGCTGGTCTTGTCCCCCTTTGACAAGGGCGCGGGCCGAGAAGTTCGCCAGCCACGCGCCCCGAGCGAAGGTGATGTAGACCGGCCCGCCGGCATCGCTAACGGTCAAGGTGCCGTCTTGCAGAGGTAGCGGCGCGCCGAAAAGGTCCGTGGCCGCCGCGTTGCCGACAACGGAGACGGCAACGCTGGAATTGGGGGCAAATGACCAGAGGGCCACGACGTAGTCGTCGGCGCCGTCGAAGCGCATGGCGACGAGGCTGGACGGGGCCGTGTGGATAAACCCGCTGAACTTTCGGCTGCCAGCTATTGCGGCTAGCCGCCTGACGGCCGCCATTGCCGGCTTATCCGTGTCGTCATTCGCAAGCAGGCCGAAGTTGTCCTCCCGGTTGGCCGCGTCGGTGCCGTCATCGCGCAGGTCGTAGTAGACGTATAAGGGGAAACCGACGGCGCAGCTGGACAGCATCTCTTTGGCTACCATCGCTGCCTGGCGTCGCCGGGCGCCGGGATCGTGGCCGTTCTGGGTGCCTGCCGGAGAGTAGTCGACCGACGTGAAGCCCCATTCGGTGCCCCAAATCGGCGGAGGGTTGTCTAGGTTATGGGCCACCGTGTATTTCAGCTGGGCGTAGTAATCGGTGAGTTCGCCCATCGGATTTGGAACGTCGTAAGGATGAACGCCAATTGCATCGGCGCCGTCGGCTCCGCCGTGCCCGAGGAACCCGCGCACGAAATTAAAGTCGAAGCCCGATAATCCGCCCGTCGCGACCAACGCATTGGGGTCGCCCTGATGGACGCTGCTTGTTGCGACTGCCAGGAGGGCGGCATATTGGGCGGGATTGGCGGCGGGCGGCCATGAACCGCCGTTTGGCTCGTTCCATACCTCGAAGCGGGTGCCCGTGCCTGCAAAGTGGCCTGCGGCGGCCCGCGCGAAACTTCCAAAGGCCGCAATCGAATCCGGGGTCGTGGGCGGCGCCGCCGCCGTGCCGGTGTAGAGCGGATTGCCGTAATCGAGAATTAGAAGGGCCTTCATGCCCCGGGACTGCAGCGCGCTGACCAACGTGTCGTACGCGCCCCAGTTGTAGACCTTGGGAATGGATTCGACCGACGACCAGGTGAGGTCCGCCCTGACCCAGGAAAACCCGGCCGCGTGTGCGGCGTCGAGCGCGCCGTCGTCGCTCACGAAGTGAATGTTGACGCCCATCTGGGCGAGGAGGCTGCTGTTGCCGGGGGGAGCTGGAATCAACGGGAGCGACGCGCTCAGCGTGAACGTGGCCGAGCCGAGGGCGTAGACCTCATCGAAGTCAACGGTGCCGACCGGCCTCGAATCCACGCCGTTGGTCGCCAGGACCCCTATGCCACTGATCGGGTTGTGGAGAACCCCGTCATTGGCGCCAGAGTACCACGAAGTCGGGGAGTCAAGGGCGACCACTTGCTGGTACCAGGCGCTGGTGTCCGTGGCCTCCGCGGGGCGGTTGAGCGAGTACTGGAATACCTGGCCGGTCGAGTCCGTCACGCGGAGAACGACAAGGACGTTGGATGGGGTCCTCAGCCAGAGGCTTATCGCGGCAGCGGCCAGTGGTGTGGGAAGTGCCAGATATGCCGCGGTATAGTTGCCGCCCGAGGAGAGGTCATATGCAAGCTGAGCGCCCTGACCTGAATACCCTGCGCCCAGCGCGAGCGAGCCTTTGGCCCCAGGAAACTCCGGACCGTTCGAGAACGCCCATGGGGCCGGGGAACTTCTGCCCTCAAAGTTGTCAATCAGCACGTCCGCGACGGCGGCCCGCGTCATCATGGCGAGGATGCCTGCCGGCAAGAGCCTTATCAGTCGGTGCATATGAATGGATGCGCTTGCGGCCAGCCTCATGGTCGCGGCGAGGGATCTTCCCTCTTTCTGCGGGCGTACGAACGCGGCGGCCGGACCTGGGCGGGGCGCACGGGCCGCCAACGGCGGGCGCGGCCTTCACGCGGCGATTGCCGCCCGCGCCCCCGCGCGATCCCGCCCTAGGGTTCCGGGCGGGCGGCCCGCCTGAGCAATGAAAAAATCGCGAATCTCCTCTTAGCCGCCCGCCGGCGCTCGGAAAATGGGCGAAAACCTGCACCAGTGTCGGGCGAACAATCTCATGCCAAGGACGATCAAGCCAGTCTTCGAGGGGCGGTGAATCCCAGGGACGTCTCCCCGGGCCTCATGAATAACCCTCTCCACGCCCTTCGGAGCCCCGCGGGACGGGATGCCTGGATGTGATGCGATGAGATTGCGCCCCGACACGTTCCACCTGAAGAGGAGGATATTTGAGCTCTTTGGCAGCGACCGGTATTCCCGGCAGGGGCACGAAGACCTCGACAGGAAGCTTTCGCCGTATCTGGGCAAGCGGAACGGGTTCTTCATAGAGGCGGGCGCGAACGACGGAGTTGCCTTCAGCAACACGTACTATCTGGAGCGCATTCTTGGTTGGACGGGGATTCTGGTTGAGGGGATCCCGCACCTCTGCGAGTCGGCCCGAAGGAACAGGCCACGGTCGCGGGTGTTTCAGTGCGCGCTGGTGCCGGCCGAGCAGGAAGGGACCGAGGTGGAGATGATCTATGGGAACCTGATGTCCCTTGTGGCGGGTGCAATGGGCAGTCCCGAGGCCGACGCGGAGCATATTCGGAAGGCCGCGGAGCACGACCGCGAATCGGGGAGTTTCAAGGTTGCCGTGAAGGGGCGCACCCTGAGCTCGATAATAGACGAATCCAATGTCGGGAGGATCGACTTCCTTTCGCTCGACGTTGAGGGGTTCGAAGGCCCTGTTCTTCGGGGCCTCGACTTCGCGCGCCACCGTCCGGAGTATATCTGCATTGAGGCGCGCAAGCGGCCGGAGATCGAAGGACTCTTGAACCCGTATTACGACCTCGTTGAGGAGCTAACCGCCATGGACCTGCTCTTCAGGGCCAAAGGGTAGGCTCGGGGATGCGCGAGGCCCTCGAAGCGATGACGCTTATGGCCGCATGATTCCGCGCAGGAGAAGGGGGCCGCCGTGATTCCAGGACGATGGCCGCGGCTCCTTTCGATCTCCCGACCTCATGCAGAGTGGCGATTGGCCCCCGTCCCTGATCCGGGGAGGCGCCAGTCTATGGTTCCACCATTGGTGCCAACTGGAGATAGTCCGCGGCGGCCCAGCTTCTCTTTGCGATGATGTCCACCGAGTGCGAACCCGCAGTGAGCGAGACGTTCCCGCTGAACATCGTGCCCCAGTAGGTGGGCCCCAGGGACAGACTCAAGGCGGAGACCGTCGTGGGGTCGCCTGTGAGCGCTATGCTGCTGCCGTCCAGATTGAAGGCGTAACCGTCTGGCCAGTAGGTGGTGCCGATCGGCACGTTGGAATCTCCCGACCGGATGCGGACGCCGATTTGATAGGTGCCCGTGGTCGGCGCCGTGAAGTAGATTCGAATCGCATCGCCGACATCGAAGAGGGTCACCGCCTTCCCGCTCACCAGAGTGGGGATAATGACCGAGACCGCGCCCTTGGTGCCGATGCTTTTGAGGACATTCAGGGGGGTCTCGGCCTCGAAGCGGACCGGCGTGCCCGGAACGAGGGGCGCCATGAGGGTGGTTACCGTCAGGGCGCTTGAGTATGTCGAGCCTACGGAGTTTGTCGCCTGCACTCTAAATGTATAGCTTGTGTCGGGCGCGAGTCCGGTGACGGCGGCATAATCGACATCCGGCCCAAACGACTGCACGACCTGCCACGTGCCGCTGATCTCCTGCTGAACCTGAAACCCGGTTGGCTGCTGCATGCGGAGATACCCGTCGTCGGACCATTGAAGGTCCACCTCGGTCTCTGCCACGGCCAGGCTTTGGAGCGTCTGAACGGGGGGAGCCATGGTCGCCGACGAAGGGCTCGGAATCGACGGGCCTATCGACGCAAATGGGATGGGGATGAAGCCGGTGATCGCGGCTGTGATCTCCGCCGGCCGGAGGCTTCGGTCCCAGCTGGTCGGCTCATCAAACAACGGCGCCTGGCTGGGGTTGTTGTTGGTGAACGAGGCGTACGCGGCGAAGACGCCGGTACCCGAGACGTCGGTCTCGTACGTCCACGTCGTGTTCGCCCAACCCGCGTTGTTAGAGAAGATGCAGCCCTGGGGGTTGCGCCACAACCCCTCCTGGACGAGGGTCCATGAGTTTGGGATGGCCGCGCACGTCGGGTAGGCGGTTGCCCAAACTCCCGTCTGGTATTGTATCCCTTCCGAAGCCAGGCGCTGCAATAGGTTGAAGGGATCGCCGGGAATGTTGTTGATGCTGTTGCGCGCATAATCGCCGTCGTAGTGCCCCATCCCGCATCCGGCGATGATGTTGTTGCTCATGTTGTTGTCGCGACCCCCTCCGGAAAAGATGGCTGCGCCGCTGAGATCGTAGAAGACATTGCCGACAACCTCGGCGCTGCTCATCAGGTCGTCCAGATAGACGCCGTGGGTGTCGGGGCCCTC
>DATNHT010000048.1:0-6399 GCA_035604815.1 Opitutaceae bacterium | reverse complement strand
CAGAACGCAGCCCTCGAGGGAAGAGAGTGAGTCTGCCCCCAACCCCTTTTGAAAAACGCGAACCCTCTCCAGCAATTACTTGCGCCGCTATCCTGCCCCAAAAAAGCCTTTTTCAGCTCCCAGTAGCGAAGGTCAGGCTAGTGCTTGAACCGGGCCTTCTCGGGTATCCCCTGCGGGTGGCAGTCCAGGCAGGCGACGGTGTGTATGTTGTGCGCGCTCTTGGACGACAGGAATGTGGTGTCCATCTTCTGCACCTCGATGCCGCAGTGGGAATCGGCCGGATGGCACGAGTTGCAGGAAGCCGTGGCGGAATGGGCGTGGGCCCCGTGGCAGTCAAGGCAGCTCAGGCCCTCGTGCACGCCCGCGGGCGTGCGGTCGTCCGATGTGCCGAGCTGGTGGGCCGCGCTGGGCGCGTGGCATTGCATGCAGACGCGCTGGCGCGCGTCCCTGGAGACCTTGACGGCGCGCTCGCCCTGGTAGACCGACGCGAGGGGCAGCAGGTACGCGGGAAAATGCGCCTGCTCGCGGTGGTCAAAGAAGCTTGCCGCCTGCGTCGCGGCCGCGGGCGCGTGAATCTGGTGGCAGGTGAGGCACGGGATGGCGGGCTGCGTCGCCCTCTGGGGATCCCTGAGGGTCCACGAGCCGGCGGGGTCGGCCGGCCGCAGGACAAGGTCCGAGATGTCGCCCCGCAGGAACATGCCGTGGCAGCGCAGGCAGTCGTTGGTGGGCGACGCCGTGCTGTTGTGCGTGGGGTCGAGGAAGATGCGGGCGTAGTTCGTCGAGTGCCGGCTGACCTGCCAGTCGACGAACGCCTGCGGATGGCACTGGCGGCAGGACTCGTGGACGCCGACCACGTGCTTCTCCAGCAGGCGGATGGGCCTGCCCGGGTCCCCCGTGAAATGCCGCACGATGCGGTCGACGTGGGACCTGAGGGCATGGACGTCGAGGGTGAGCGACCCGCCGTGGCAGGCGCGGCAGCTTACCGTGCGGTGGGCCGAGGCCATCCAGTTGGAGTAGACGCCCGTCATCTCGTGGCAGGAGGCGCAGGTGTCCCGCGGGTTGCCGAAATGGAAATAGCCCAGGCCACCGACCGCGCACGCGACCACAAAGACGCAGCAGTACAGTCCGAGGCCGACGAAGAGGCGAAACCCGCGCTTTGGGGTCACGTGAACTTTCCCGCCTTCCAGCCCTCGGCGATGTGGTGGCCCACCCAGAAGCCGAGGGCCATGATCGTGAGCACCGGGTTGAAGCCGCCGTTGGTGACGTGCAGGCTGGAATCGGCGATGAACAGGTTGTCGATGTCGTGCACCTGGCCGAGCTTGTTCGTGACCGAGATCTTCGGGTCGCTGCCCATCCGGCACGTGCCCGCCTGGTGCTGGCCCCCGCGCTGCGTGGGGCCCGGGACGCTCGTCCATGTCCGCACGGCGCCCGCCTCCTTGAGCCACAGTTCCGCCTTTGACGCGATGAACCGCCCAATCTCCATGTCATGCGGGTGCCGGTTGCCGGACAGGCGCGCGACCGGGATCCCCCAGTGGTCCCTCACGCTAGGGTCGACCTCGACGCGCGCGTCGAAAACCGGCATCTCCTGCACGGGACCCTGGACGACGCCGCAGCGCCTGAAGAACCGGCGCTGAAAGTCCTTGTGGGCCCTGCCCCAGCGCGGCGCGCCGGGCGGGCGCATCCCGGAGAAGCCGTAGGGAGGGCGGATGAACTCGTTGCACAGGGCCGCGCCGCCCCTGATGCCCGCGTTGCCGTGGTTGAAGTCGCTTATTGCGATCGTCGCGCCGGGGCCGACGTCGTCGAAGGTCTCCTCCTCGAACAGCCCGTAGGCCCCGGAGTAGGCGTGGTTCTGGAGGTTGCGGCCCACCCAGTCGTGGCGGTTGCCCGCGCCGTTGGGGAACAGCCTCGACCTCGAGTTCAGCAGGAGGCGGGCGGTCTCAATGGCGCCGCCGGAGACGACGACCAGGTCGGCGGTCTGGTACTGGGCCCGATCGTCGGCGCCGAAATACCTGACGCCGCGGGCGAAGCCGCGCTCGTCCACCGCGACCTCGCTGGCGATCGAGCGGGTTCTCAGCTCGCAGTTGCCGGTGGCCAGCGCCCTCGGGACGACCGTGTTCTGCGTGCCGTTCTTCGCGTTGTTCGGGCAGGCGAAGCCGCAGCAGTAGCGGTTGTGGACGCACGCGTTGCGGCCGCCCCGGGGCACCGAGTTGCGCAGCATCGGGATCGGGAACGGATGCAGACCGAGCCTCTTCGCAGCGGCGTCCAGGATGAGTCCCTCGCGGTTGTAGGCGAAGGCCGGCATGGGATAGGGCCTGCGGCGCGGGGGCGTGAAGGGATTCGTGCTCATGTCGCCGGAGACGCCGACCTCCCATTCGGCCTTCTCATAGAACGGCTCCAGGTCGCCGTAGCTGATCGGCCAGTCCTCAAGCGTCGAGCCCTCCGGAGCTCCGTAGGTGGAGCGCATCCTGAAGTCCTTCTCCATGTAGCGCCACGCCATCGCCCCGTAGCTGACGGTTCCGGAGCCGACGCAGGCCGCGTTGTTGCCGTACTCTCCCTCGTTCGGCATCACGATTTTCCAGTTGCCCGGGCTGCTCTCGCAGACGCGCGGGTTGCGGTCGTCGGGCCCGTAGGCGTTGCCGAGCACCGTCGTGCGCTGGTTGATGAGCTCGTCCTGCCCATGCGTCTCAAAGCTCACCCAGTCGCCGCGCTCGAGGAGAACGACCGAGAGGCCCGCCTCGCTGAGCTCCTTGGCCACGACCCCGCCGCCCGCGCCGGCGCCGACCACGACCGCATTCACGTGCTTGAGGCCCATGGTCAGGCCTTTGCGTAGCGGTTTTGTCCGACGAGCTGCGGATAATCCAGGCCGAGCATCCGATAGCTGGCGTAGTCGCGGTTGCCGCCGTGCCGCGGGCTCCCGTAGAAGCTCTGCATCGTGTGCGCGAGGACGAGGTTGAAGAACGCCCGCGGCGACGGATCGCCCCAGAGCTCCGTGGGCGCCACGCCGGATTCGATCGCGCGCAGGGCCTCGATCTTCACGGGGGCGCTGAGGTCCTGGAACGGCGCCTTGTACTGCTTCAGGCAGGTGCGGCCGAAGGACTCCAGCCCGCGGCGATAGGCCTGCTGGTGGCGCGCGAAGACGCCGCACAGCTGCCGGTCGATGTAGTTGATCGCGCCGGTGTCGGTGGCTCCGGCGACGTCGTCGCGCGGTATGATCTGCTCGCAGATGTCGATCAGGAGCGCGGCCTCCTCGTCTGAGAAGAACCGGTACTTGGGCCGAGGGCTCCTGACCAGGCGGGCGAATGCCGCCGTCGAGCCGGTGCCGACCGCGGCGCCGATGATGCCGACCATGCCGATCTTGAGCACCGCGCGCCGCGACAAGGCCGTTTGCTCGCCGGGAGCCGGGTCAATGGGCTTCATGGAGTCTGCCCCAAAGTGGCGGTCGTAGGCATACGAGGCTTAAAGAGTGTTTTGCGAGATTCTCGCCCTGCAGGGCGTCAGTATGCCCCGGCGCGCGCCGGCAAACTCTCTATAAATTGGCCAGAACCACGCATAATTTGGCCCAATGCGGCGCGCGCCGGCCCGGCCACGGGCCCGTGAATGGCCCCGGTCCGGACGAACGGGTCCGCCAGCGCCCGGCCGCAGGCCGCTAATCGAACGTCACCGCTCGCTGCTCGGCGAGGGGAACCACGCCGGCGGCGCCCAGCGTCACGCTCTGCCTGTCGCCGACCTGGGAGATCGGCACCCGCCATTCATAATGCTGCCAGCTCTGCCCGATCAGCTTTTCCGCCTTGGCAAATATGAAGAAATCCTCGCCCGCCGGCACGACCAGCGAGAACTGCCCGTCCGCGCCGGTCACGGCGCTCGCCAGCGGCTTCGGCAGCCTGACCCTGGTGACATTGGTGGAGAGCAGGTCCAGTGCGCTCAGGCTGACGGCGTACACCTTCACGCCGCTCAGCTGGACCTCGCTCCCGTCCTCGGCGGCGACGGAAATCGTGCCCCTTACCGAATTGTCCACGGGCTTAGCGGACGGATTGGCCTTCCCGTTCTTTATCGCGTCGTCCCTCACCGCCAGGACCGTCGTCCGGTCCGGCTCGGCGATGTAGTTGTAGTAGATGGTGTCCGCGCCGCCCGTGTGCTTCAGGGTCACGGATTCCTTCTGCCAGCGGACCACGGACACGTTGCGCAGGACCGTGTGGTTGGTCAGCGTTATGTTGGGCGGCATCGTCGGCACCGGGGTGGGGGTCGGCACCGGGGTGGGGGTCGGCGCCGGCGCGGCCGCCGGCACGTCGGCGAGCAGCGGCAGGCTCAGGCCCGCCAGGACGAGCACCAGGCGAATCAGCTTGGCTCTCATGTGGGAAAAGTCTGACCCGGAAAGGCCAATTGTAAATAGCAACAACGAGGCCCGTGGGCGCCGCTTCCGCGCGGGGCCGGGGACCGTCCTCCAACATACTTGCGCGGGGCAGGCTTACAAACTTGGCGCCGGGGGCGCAACGATTGCCCGAAGGCCGAACGCCCTCGGGCCGGGTTCCCGCGCCGGACGCGCCATCGCCCTTCCGCGGGCGCTCGGGCCCGGCCGCGCCGGGGAAATACTTCGTTGACACCCCCTCTCCGCTGCGGGATTTAGTTGGGTTTCCGCGAAGCTATCCCCCCACCTTTCTTACCACAATGGCCCACAGCGAAGTACTGCTCGTCAAGCCCGTCGAGGGCCTTGGCGGCGAAGGCGACCAAGTCAAGGTTCGCGCCGGTTACGCGCGCAATTTTCTCCTCCCGAGCGGCATGGCGGTCCCCGTCACCGAGGCGAACACCAAGCAGATCGAGGCGCTCAAGAAGCGCCGGGGCGAGCGCGAGGCGCGCGAGCTCGGCGGAGCCCAGGAGCTCGCCCGCAAGCTCGAGAAGACAAGCCTTGCCTTCGCGGTCACGACGGGCGAGGGCGGCAAAATGTTCGGCTCGATAACGGCGGGCGATCTCCACGAGAAACTCGTCGCCGCCGGCTTCACCATCGACCGCAAGCGGATCCAGCTGCACACCCCGGTCAAGGCCCTCGGCAAGCACACGGTGAAGGTGAAGCTCCACGCCGATGTGGCGGTCGAGCTCTCCTTCGACGTCGTTTCCGAGAATCCGATCGAGCCCTCGGCTGAGGAGAAGGCCGCCGAGGACAGGAAGAACAGGAAGGTCGAGGCAAGGAGGTAGCCTCCAGGCCCGACGCCAACGATCTCCGCGGGCTACCCGGAAGGGAGTCCCGGCCGACCCTCTGCATGGCCGACGAGAAGAGCACCCCCCCTCCGCGATCCGGCGCGACGGCCGCCGGTCCCGGGATGCCTCACAGCGTCGAGGCCGAGGAGTACCTGCTGTCCTGCTGCCTGATCGACGGCGCCGAGGTCATCGCGCGCTGCCTCGAGGCGCAGATTGCCCCGGGATCGTTCTTCGTGCCGGCCCACGGGATCATCTTCGAGAGGCTCCTGGACCTCTACGGCAGGCAGGCCCCCATCGACGTCGCGGTCCTGGCAGAGGAGCTCAAGACAGCCAAGCAGCTGGACTCGGTTGTCGGTTATGCGTTCCTGACCCGGGTCAGCGGGAGCATCCCCACGACGGCGCAGGCGGGCTATTTCATCGACCGGGTCCGCGAGCAGCACCTGCTTCGCGAGATCATCCGCTCGGCCACGGGGGCCGTCGAGGACTGCTTCAACTTCACGGGGGGGATCGACGAATTCGTGGACCAGGTCGAGGCGAGGATCTTCGCCGTCACCCAGAGCCGCGTGAGCGAGGGCGCGAAACCCATGCGCGAGCCAACGAAGGAGGCGATGAACGTCATCCACAAGATGATGATGAAGAAGGGCGAGATGACGGGTGTGGCCTCTGGGTTCACCGACCTCGATCACCTCACGTTTGGATTCCAGCGCCAGGAGATGATCGTGCTTGCGGCGCGCCCCTCGATGGGAAAGACGTCCTTTGCCCTGAACATTGCCGAGGCCGCGACCATCCCCAGGCGCGGCCAGCCGTTTCCCACGCTCATCTTCTCCCTCGAGATGAGCGGCGCGCAGCTGGCGCTGCGCATGCTCTGCTCCCGGGCGCGGGTCAACATGGTCAAGCTGCGCAACGAGGTCCTCTCCAAGGACGGGGACGAGCAGCAGAAGCTCCTGGCCGCGGCGGACGAGTTCTCCAAGGCCCCGCTCTTCATCGATGACTCAAGCAACCTGTCTATCATGCAGTTGCGCGCAAAGGCCCGGAGGGTTCACTCCCGAAACAAGCTGGGGCTGATCATCGTCGACTACCTCCAGCTGCTCAGTCCGACCGACTCCCGGGTCCCCAGGGAACAGCAGGTCGCGGAGGCGTCCCGCGGATTAAAGGCGCTCGCGAAGGAACTTGATCTCCCGGTCGTTGTATTAAGTCAACTGAACC
>DATNHT010000047.1:0-18575 GCA_035604815.1 Opitutaceae bacterium | reverse complement strand
AAATTCGTGTCCATCGGGATCCTCCTCACGTGGATCGAGATGCTGCCGGCTAGCGTGAACTTGATGGCGTTGTTGACGAGGTTGACGATGATCTGGCGCAGGCGGGTGACGTCGCCCACGATCCAGGGCGGAACGTCCGGCTCGACATGGTAGCCGATCTCGAGCCGCTTCGCGGCCGCCGTCGGGGCGAAAAGGTCGAGCGCCTCCTCGACGCACAGCGCAAGCTCGAAGGGGGCCTTCTCGAGCTCCATCTTGCCCGACTCGATCTTCGAGAAGTCGAGGATGTCGTTGATGATCGTCAGCAGCGCCTCTCCCGAGGTGCGGATCGTGTTGACGAAGTTCCGCTGCTCGGCCGTGAGCTTGGTCTCCATCAGGATGCTCGTCATCCCTATGACGCCGTTCATGGGTGTCCGGATCTCGTGCGACATCGAGGCCAGAAACTCGCTCTTTGCGCGCGAGGCGGCGTCCGCCTCGGCCTTGGCCCGGCGCAGCTGGTTCTCGGTCTCCACCCGGGACGTGATGTCGTTCTCGATGGCGATGAAGTTCTCCACCCGGCCGGCCTGGTTGCGCACGACCTGGACCTCCAGGTGAAGGTAGTACTTCCTGCCCGACTTCGAGTAGTGGATGATTTCCGTGTTCGAGCCGATTCCCTTGGCGATCTCATCGCGGATCAGTTCGGCCTGCGCCGCGTCGGTGTCCGGCCCGACCAGCAGCTGCCCGGGATCCTTGCCCACGACCTCCTCGAGCGTGTACTCCATGACCCTGCAGAAGGCGGCGTTGACCCATTCGATCTTCCCGTCCGCCGAGCCGATGATGACAAGGTTGTCCGTCTTCGACGCGACAAGCGAGAGCTTGCGCGCCTCGGCCTGGCTCTCGCGCAGCGCATGCTCGGACTCGCGCCTTATCGTGATGTCCTGGACCGTGCCGATGATGCGCGTGGGGCGCCCGTTGGAGCCGGCGAGGACGGACTTCGACCTGACGTACACCCAGCGCCAGTCGCCCGAGACCGAGCGGACCCGGTACTCCGGGTCGATGAACGATGCGACGCCGTTTAGCTGGGACTCGGTGCGCTTCCGGTAGAGCGGCAGGTCGTCCGGATGGATGAGCGACTGCCATGCCTCGAGGGTCGAAGGCATGCGGCCATACTCGTACCCGAGCATTCCCCAGAGGCCGGGGCTGTAGTAGACGTGGCCCTTGGGGACGTTCCACTCGAAAATCCCGATCTGCGTGGAGTCGAGCGCGAGCCGGAGGCGCTCGTCGGAGACCTTCAGGCGGGCCTCGATCCGGCGCCTCTCCTCATTCTCGGCGACCAGCTTCTTGTTCGAGAGTTCGGAGAGGTATTGGCCCGAGCGCGCCCGGCGGGCGAGGTGAAGGGTGAAGCCGAGCAGGAGCGTGATCGCGAGCCCGCCCCCGAGCGCCATCTCCGGCAGGAACCTTCGGTCGCGCGAGAGCGCGAGGTAGGTCGGGGTGAGACCCACGCGGACGCGCTCGTCGAAGATCGGGTAGATCTTCTCGGTCTGCAGGGTCTGGTCGACCTTCTCGTCCATGAGCGCCGAGCGGTACACCTCGCTGCGGCCGATGCTCACGACGACCGAGTAGTCGGACGCGAGTCCCGGCTGCTGGCGCACGATCGTCGAGAAGAACCTTGCGTAAAGGAACTCCAGGTCCGTGTAGCTGTTGGCGCTCCCTATCCTGCTTATGGGCGCGTAAATGACGAAGCCCGAGGCCTTCTTCCCGCCGACGTCCACCGAAATGACCACCTGGGGGGCGTTCTTGGAGCGCGCGGCCTCGATCGCTTCCCGCCTCCCGGAGTCAGACAGATGGTCGAATCCCTTGGCTCCCTCGTTGCCCTGGGTCGGATAGATCCAGCTGGTCTTGAGGCTCGGGTCGATGAGCGAGATCGACACGCAGCCGAGGTCCTTGGATTCGTCGAACAGCTGGACCGCATCGGTCAGCCACGCGGTTATGTCGCTTTCGGGGCTGTCGGCCCGGTTGCGGGCGAGCCGGTCCAGCGCGTTCTTCTGCTGCTCGATGTCGGACTTGACCGTTGTGACGAACTGGTCCGCGGCGGTCAGGGCCTTCGCGCTGAGCAGGGTGTTCTCGTTCTCCTTCAGCCCGATCCAGAAGATCAGGGTCAGGGTGAGGCTGCCGATGACTGCGGGCATGGGCAGCCACGCGGGCGGGCCGCCCTCGTTCTTCAGGCTCTCCCTCCAGGCGAGCACTAGCAGCGCCAGGCCGGTCGCAAGCAGCGCCGCCGCCGTGATGGCCGCCATCGCCGTGTTCGTGCCCCAGTCATATACCGCGGGAAGCCGGAACACGTACCCCAGCAGGGCCGAAAAGCCGACGGAAGCCAGGATGGAGCCCGAAACGGCCTCGGCAAACAGGCGCTCGCGGGCCCGCTTTTCGGAAAGCCGCAGGAGGAGGGTCGCGCCGGCCAACGCGATGCAGCACGCCGCCATGACGGAGCCGCGGCCCGGCTGCACCGTGTCGACCAGAAGCGGGTCGTGCGCGAGCAGCTCGTCGATCCTCAGGTCAA
Organism: Opitutaceae bacterium; assembly: GCA_035604815.1. Classification (GTDB taxonomy): domain Bacteria; phylum Verrucomicrobiota; class Verrucomicrobiia; order Opitutales; family Opitutaceae; genus Palsa-1447. The sequence continues at coordinate 16,039 of DATNHT010000047.1, read as the reverse complement.
TGCCGAACAGGCCCTCGAGCGCGGTCAGCCCCCCGACGACCGCGGCCCCAACCGCCGCCCAAGGCGCCTTCTCGACGCCGAACTCGCGGCCTATCAGCGCCAGTCCGATCGCGAGGAAGCACAGGCCCTCGTTGGCCTTGATCGGGGCCGCATGCTCGACAGGTTGCAGCAGGGAATCGATGTGGAACATCCACCCCAGGACGGTCCATAGGCCGATCGCGACGAGGATTAGAGCGAGCGCAAGCGACGCCCGCTCGGTCCATGATCGGCGGGGCAATGTGGGTACGTGGTCCATTGGTCCCGAGCGAATCTAAGCGATTCGGGCGGCGAGGTGCAACGTGTTTCGGCCTGCGGGGTTTACGCAGGTCCGGCCCGCGCGCCGGCCCGCGTCCTTCTTCATCTGCCTGTCAGGGAGGGGGATTGGCCAGCGGCGACGGCGGGGCGGGCTTGTCCGCCGGGACGGCCTTTACCTCGCCCGCCCGCAGCAGGGTCAGCGGGCTGTAGACAAAGCTCCACGCCGGCTTGTCGATGCTCCCGGTGAGCTTTACCCGGAATACGGCGGAAATAGGCGCCGAGAGCGCGTTGAACACCTGGAGGATCGACCTGCTCTCCTGGAAGGGGGAGATCTTTGCCGAGAAATCCAGCATCCGCTTGTCGATGGAGTAGGTGCCCTTCGCCTGGATCGCGGAATTGGCCCCGAGCACGGTCACGTCGGAGAAGACGAGCGAGGAGTTCTCGATCTTGTACTCGGCCCGGGCCTGGGTGAAGCGGAGCTCGGTCACCCTCATGAGCCGGGAGAGCCCCCCCAGCAGCGATAGCTCGCCGAGTTCCGCCCCCTGGATCTGGACTGTTCCGTCGCCGACGAACGTTTCGAGCTCGCCCAGTCGGCCTTCGGCGGAAGCGTTCAGGTCGAGCCGGACATCGGCCCTTTCGCGGGCGAAGGTGGCGAGCGCCGTGGAGCGCCCGGGGATACGGGAGACGTAACCCGCGGCCGCCGCCGCAGCCTGGCCCAGGCTGGCGCCCGTGAGCGACGCCTTGAACCGAAGGCGCCGGTCGGCGCCGGTTCCCGTGAACTGCGCCGTCCCGCTCGCGGTGCCGCCGGCAAAGCCCGCGTCGACCTCGCCGATGTCGACGTCGTCGTCGCGGAGGTCGAACTTGAACGAGGCCTTGCCAAATTCGACGCCGTGGGCGCGCATGCCCGCGTCCGAGCGGACTTCCGCGTGGAGCGTCTTGTGCCGGGTCCCGGCTGCCGCGGGTCCGTCAAAGTGACCGCGCACGAAGATCGAGGGCGGGCTCTCAAAGGAGAATGACGCGACCGCCTCCGCGCCGCCTGGGGGGAGCAGCTTGCCCGCCGGCGCCGGGTCGAGCGTCGAGGTCATGTCGATGTCCAGCCCGCTCCACGCCCCGTGCAGGGGTTCCGTCACCAGCTTGAACGCGCCCTGCGCGCTCCCGGATCCCTGCGCGGCCGAGAACTCCAGGCCCTCGCAGCCGGACTGGTCGACGAAGAGCCGGGTGCGGGCGCGGTCAAACGGGACGCCCAGCAGTACAGGATCCCTCGCGTCGGCGTAACCGAACACCGAGAAGACCCTGCCGTGCAGGTAGCGTCCCCTCACGTCGACCGTCGCATTTGGCGGGGCCGAGGGAAAGCCAAAGCCGGCGAAAAGCCTCGGCCACCACGCCCCGGCGAACCAGGGAGAGATGTCGAGCGGGCGCAGCCTGCCCTCGAGCAGGTAGCGGAAATCCAGGGTCTTGAAATCCTGCTCGTAGGAGCCCCTCGCGAGATTCGCGCCGCTCAGGACGAACGCCTCGCGCGCGGCGAAATTCGTTCCGTCGAACGTCACGATGCCGCGCGCCTCGTCGATCCTCACGCCGTAGGCGACGAGGTCCCGGCCGTCCACCCGCGCCCTGGCGTCCGCGAATTTCCAGCCCGGCGCAAGGTGGACGACACCCGCCAGCGCCACGGCCCGTGGGAAGTCGACAAAGCGCCGGATGGGGACTTTCGTCCGGGCCGAGAGCGGGTCCAGGAGGTCGGGCGAGACGGACGCGTCGAAGGCGATGGCGGCCGACTCGGATGCCGGGTCGACGTCCGCGCGCGCCCATATGGGGGAGTTGAACATCCAGGCTGAGATCTCCGCGGTGAAAGCGCGGCCGCTGCCCGGAGCCAGCCTTGCGACGGGGGCGAGCACCAGGGCGCCCTCGCCAGCGACGGAAGCGGCCGCGATCTCGAGCTGCCTCGGGGCGAACGAGAGTGTGTCCATCGTGAGCATGCCGCGGATCTGGCCCCGGACGCCGGCGACAGCGGCGCTCCCGCCCAGCTGCAGGCTCTCGGCCGACGCGGCGGCCGACGCCATCGTCGGCTCGCTGCCGAGCAGGGGAAACCGGGCCGAGGCGCGTATCTCCTCCGCGTCGAGGGCGACGGGGCGGGACATCTTCAGGCCGGGAGCGCGCAGCTCCGCGGTCACCATCGCGCCGCGTGTCGCGGACGGGACGAGGACGGCCGTGACTACGGCGCGGTCCAGAACCGACATCTGCTCCTCGGCGCGCGAAAACTCGCGGCTCAGGGCGACATAGTTCTTCGACACGAATTCCGCGAGCGGAAGGGACGCGGCGGGTCCGCCGCGCCGGGCGACGGTGCCCGCGCTGATGGCACCGTGCGCCGAGACGCAGACGCCCCCAAGGCGGCAGTTCATGTAGTCGACCGAGAACTCGTCGCCCCTGGAGGTGATCGAGAAGCCGGCGTCGAGGTCCTGCACAATCCTCTCGGCGCTGCCCGACCTGGAGAGCATGGCCGGAATGAACAGGTCGGCCCCGGTCGCCCGGATTTCGCTCGCCTCGAATCGTCTCTCGATGAGCGCGAGCGGGTCCAGCCGGATGTAGATCGCGCGCGCCGTCACGACGGGCTCGCTGAACGACGCCAGCTTGAAGCGCGCCTTCTCTATCAGCACGCGCCCGGACGGGTCGAAGATCGCCCGCCCGAAGACCACCGAGACGCCGGACTCGGCGAGGTGGTTCTCGATCGCGAGGAGGAGGAAGCGAGGAACCTCGAGCTCCCTGACCGACGCGATATAGACCTGGAATGCCAGGAGCAGCACGAGGGCGAGCCACGTCGACCACACGGCCGCCCCCAGCAGCCCGGATGCGCATTGGCGGACGCCCGCTATGCAGGACCTTTTGATTCCCGCGAGCATCCGGTCAGGGCTGCGTCAGCGTCCAAAGGGCGTCTAGGAGCGGCTGCTCGATCATGAACACGGCCCCAAAATCCCTAGAGCCCGCAAGTTGTTCCGTGGAGCCGGTGCGTTCGGCGAACCACAGCGTCATCGTGTTGACCTGCCCGGGCCCCGGGCCGCCGGGGAGCGCGACCGTCGCGTCCATTCGGAAACGCCACGGCCGCATCTCGCCAGCGGCGATAACCTTCTCCGGGAAGCCGTCCTGCACGAAGCCCGCGGCGCGCAGGAGGCGCAGCTGCGAGAGGACCGTTGCCAGCGCCGCCCTCCTCGGGGCGGGCTCGGCGGCGAGAGCGCCGTCCCAGGTCTCGGCGTCCGCGAGCTTGTGCGCATAGATGACCGAGCCGTCGGCCGTGTTGACCAGGGTCAGCGACGTGATGCGGGCCGACGCCGGGATGGAGCTGAGCAGCCGTTCGCGCCAGGCGAGGGGCGTCGCGCCCGTCTCGCGAAGGATGTCGGGCTCCACCGCGTAGACCGAGGACGAGCCCGCGATCCGCGCGTACGCGACGTTCCTGCGATTCGTGGGAAGGCCTATCTGCAGCGTCACCTGGGTGATCGCCGTTCCCGCCAGCGTGAGCGCGATCTCCCTCTCGGGCCGGTTGAACCCCCAGTCCTCGAGGTCGGCGTTCGTTGGGGCGTCGCTCTGGAACTTGAGCGCGTTCAGGGTCTCGAGCTGGTCGAGAAGCCGCTGAACGGCCGCCGTGTCCGCCGGCAGGGTCTGCGGTCCCGCCGCGGCGCCGCCGCGCCGGATGATCTGCCAACCCGCGACCTGGCCCCCGGCCGCCGACTCGAGGCGCTGGAGGTCGAGTTCCGGCATGTTCGGGGCCGAGAGCGCGATCGACGTGACGGCGTTCGCGTCGAAATCCATGACGTGGCGGTCGCGCAGCTCGTCCGGGGCGTTGCGCAGCGTGTCCATGAGCACCTTCGGGATCGCCACCGTGAAGACCGCGTGTCGGTCCTCCAGCTGGGCGTAGTAGTTCTGCTCGCCCTCCGACGGTCCCCCCACGAAAAGCGTCTCGTGCCTGTTGTTGCCCTCGATCGTGACGCGCAGGAGCGACGCGGCGGATGGCGCGGCCGCGGGCGGGTTCTGAAGGACGAACGTCTTCACGCGCAGCGAGTCGAGGCCGTTGATCGCGAGCTCGGTCGCGTTCTTGCCGGCCCGCGCGATCACCGGGGTCTCGAACGACCACCGGCTTCCCTCGCGGTGAAGCCGGACCCGGACGCCGGAGGGCGCGGCCGTCTGGAGGCTGAGGGACCGGGCCTCGAACACGGGGATTGAGAACACGATGTCGGAGCGCAGCTGGTCGAACGGCACGGAGAGGCTGTCGGCGAGCGAACGGCCGACCACGTGGACGCGCTCGCCGTCCGGCGACAGCAGGTAGAGGTGCTTGCCGACCGTTGTCGTGTCCCCGATGCGCAAGACGGTGGTCCTCGGGGCCGGCGCACCGGGGGCGCCCGCCTCGCCGGACGAGAAGGTCACCGTCAGCTTGGGCTGGTCGAGGCCGTAGTCGGCGAGCTTCTGGCCGTTCTTCTCCAGGTCGCGGGTGCCGAAGCTTGTCTCGTGCTCAAGAAACTGGAGCTCGTTGAGTATCCCGCTGACCGCGTTCGGGTTCGCGGGCCATTCGACGGGCTTCGTCAGGTACCAGGTGTCACCCCTGCGCTCGAGGCTGTAGTTGGGCCCCTGCGGGGGTCCCGAGACCTCGAGGGTCCGGATGTCGGAAGCCTCGGGGCCGAGGACCCTGCGCCGCGCCTCGAGGGACGCCCGCTCGATCCTCCAGTCCCGCTCGAAGTAGAATATGAAGAAGAACAGCGCGACATTCAGGAAGACGAGGACGAGCGTGACTTTGGAGCGCATTTCGGTGGGGCGGGTGTTCGGTGCGGCGTTACGGTCGCTAGCTTCTCCTCGCCCAGTATACGGCGATGCCCATGAGGGCGGCAATGCCGGGCAGCGCGAGCATGAGGGTGTAGCGCAGCCGGGCGAGCTCGCCGGCGCTGAGCGAAAGCTGGAATCGGTCGATGGGCCGCGACGGGACGTTTAGCGCCGTATCGCGCCCGACCGTCCAATTGACCGCCCCCAGGAAGAGCGCCTCCGAGCCGGTGTTGATGATCCTCGCGTTGGATATCATGTCGCCCGTGCCGACCACCACGATCCGGCCGCCGGGGACGCTCAGAGCCAGGCTGCCCCGGACGGCGACCTTCTCGGAGGCGACCGCGATCCCCAGCCTGTTCGGGGGCTCCATCTGGGGCAGGCCCTTGATGTCGACCCCGGGTGTGAATTGCTGGATCCCGCGCTGGCGGAAGTCGATCTCTCCCCAGGCCGTGGTCGACGTTGCCGCGAGCGTCACGACGGTGAGCCCGCCCTCGGCGGGGCGCCCGGGCAGCGGCCGCACGCTGCGCGCATTGCCGATCCGCAGCGGCTCCCTGTAATCGAGCAGGGCTTGCGTGATCGGATGCTGCGCGAACGCGAGTATGATGAGGTCGCCGTCCTCGGTCATGTTGTCGGATCCCAGGTCGATGACCAGGTCGTCGTCCACGAGGATGCCCCAGTCGTCAATAAGCAGGTCCCTGAGGCCGGGCTGCGTCCCCGCCTGGATGAACAGGATCAGCCTGCCGGCCTGCGCGCCCAGGTACTGCCTGAGCACCTCCTGCTCGTAGGGCGTATACGCGTCCTGCGGCGCGACGCTCACGAGCAGCGCGGCGTCGGCCGGTACCTTGCGCGCCGTGACGAGGTCGAGCATGTCGACGTCGTAGTTGCGCAGGCGCAGTTGGTCGCGGACGAGCGAAAGGCCCCGCGCCGGATCGACGTCGTCCGGGCGCAGCTCCCCGTGGCCGATGAGAAAGTAGATCTTCTTCCTCTCGGGGTTGGACACGTCGAGGATGGCGTCCGTCACGGCCTGCTCGCCAACGAACGCCTTGCGGACCTTGTTCTCCGCCCGGTAGAGGTCCGAAACGGTGAGGACGCGCCGCTTGTCGCTGCACTGGAACAGGACCATCCCCGGCTGCTCGACCCCGTACTTCTCGGTCCTGCGCCGGTCCTGGTAGATGTCAACGTACTCGACCGTCACCTGCCCCGTGGGGTTGGCCTCGGTCGCATAGACGTATTCGCGCAGCAGGCCCTCGACCTCGGGATCGTCCGTCTGGCCGTCCGAGGTCACGACGATGTGGATCGGCCGGGTCAGCTCGCGCAGGTAGGAAAGCGTCTCGGCCGAGAGCGAATACCGGCGGTAGCGCGTGAGGTCGAAGCGCCACGCGTGGCTCCTCGCGAGGTAGTTCAGGCCGCCGACGAGCGTCATGAAGAGCACGGCCTGCAGAACCAGGTTGAGTGTTCGGATCCATCGGGCGGCTCGGAAGCTGTCGATCACGGGGTGGGTCCGGGCTAGCTGTGGAGCAGCTTCGCCTCGACGCTGAGGATGCTGAAGATCAGGGCGAGGACGGTGCCGCTCAGGTAGAAGAGGAGCTCGCGCGTGTCGACGACCCCGCGGGTGAAGTCCAGGAAATGCTGGGAAACCTGGGCATAGGACACCGCGGCCTTGATCGGCGCCAGCGACTCGCGGTCGAGCCACGCGACGCTGCCCAGGTAGCGCCCGCCAAATATGATCCCGATCAGGATCGTGGTGCAGAGAAGTCCCGCGACGGCCTGGTTGCGCGAGAGGGCGCTCGTGAAGACGCCGATCGAGATGAAGAGGAGCCCCGAGACCGCGATGAAGAGGTAGCCGCCGAGAATCGGCCCCGGGTCGATCAGGCGCGGGTCGCCCGCAAACCGCTTGAGGATGTAAAAGAGCCCCGAGGTGGACGCCCAAAAGGCCAGGTAGAGAAGGTAGGCCGCGCCGTACTTGCCCAGCACGACCTCGGTCGTCGTGACCGGCGTCGTCAGGAGGGTCTCGATGGTCCCCAGCCGACGCTCCTCGGCCAGGCACTTCATCGTGAGCAGCGGCACCATGAATATCACCGGCAGGAAATAGACGGAGAAGAAGACCGATGCAGGCGAGACGTCCTGCGGCGCCGTGCTGTACTTCTCGAGGATGTTGGTGAAGATGAAGCCCATGACCGCGAGGAAGGAGACGCCCGCGACGTAGGTGCTCGGGCTGACGAGCAGCATGCGGACCTCGTGGGCCAGGATCGTGAAGAAATGCCTCATGGGCCCCCCCCGGCCTTGGAGTCCTCCACCACGGCATCCCAGCTCCTGCGCGTCGCCGCCAGGAAGACGTCCTCCAGCGTCGGGCGCGCCTTGCTTAGGGCGCGGACCCGCAATCCCTCGGATAGGCACGCGCGCAGGATCGCCTCGCCCGCGTCCTCCTCGCTGATCGTCTTAAGCTTGATCTTCCTGAAGCCCAGCTCGTCCGCGGGACCCTCGGAGGCGACGGAAAGCCCGGGGACGATGGAACCCAGGACGAACGCCAGCGATCCCAGCGGGCCCGCGGCCTCGATCTCGTAGGCCGACTGCCCCAGGACCTCGCGCCGGAGGTCGGCGGGGGTCCCCTGGGCGACGATCCGGCCCTGGTTGATGATCAGCACGCGGTCGCACGTCATCTCGATCTCGGGCAGGATGTGGCTCGAGATGAGGACGGTCATCCGCCCGCGCAGGCTGGCGATCAGGTCGCGCACGATGAGGATCTGGTGGGGGTCGAGGCCGATCGTCGGCTCGTCCATGATGATGACCGGCGGCTCGGCGAGCACGGACTCGGCGATGCCGACGCGCTGGCGAAACCCCTTTGAGAGCTTGCCGATGATCTTGTGGCGGACGCGCTTCAGGTCGCACAGCTCGAGGACCTCGTCTATCCTCGAGCCCAGCTTGCGCCTCGGGACCTCCTTCAGCCTGCCCCGGAAATACAGGTACTCGCTGACCCGCATGTCCTCGGGAAGGGGGTTGTTCTCGGGCATGTAGCCCACCCGCCGCTTGACCGCGTCGGCCTCGTCGGCGACGCGGAATCCGCAGATCGACACCTGCCCGGAAGTCGCGGGAAGGTATCCCGTGAGGATCCGCATCGTGGTCGACTTGCCCGCGCCATTCGGCCCGAGGAACCCTAGGATCTCGCCTCGCGGGACCGTGAAGCTGATGTCGTTGACGGCCGTCACGCCCGCGTACGTCTTGACGAGGTGGGAGACTTCGATGGCCGGCTGCGCGGGGGCTTCGGACATGCCAGTGGGGGCTCGGGAGACCGCGGCCTCAGCCGCCCTTTTCAACCGTCACCTCGCCTGCGCGGTATCCGCGCGTCTGGCCGTGCTCGCCGCGCAGCAGCAGCGAGCCCACGTCGTCCACGCCGAGGACCCTGCCGCGCCTCCTGCGGCCGCCCGCGGTCAGGGTGACCTCGCGGCCCCGCAGGACGTCGTACCGGTTCCAGAGCTCCACGAACGCGTCGACGTGCTCCCCCTCGGCAAACCGCTCGTAGGCCATGAGGACGCGGCCGATGAGCGCGGCCGTGAGCCGGTTCAGGTCGACGGGGGCGCCCGCGAGCTCGGAAAGCGAGACCGCGCGCCTGCCCAGTTCGGGGGGCCAGCCATAGGGGGGGCTGTTCACGTTGAGCCCGAGGCCGAAGACCAGGTCGCGTATCTCGTCCGCGTCCACGCGCGCCTCGGTGAGCATCCCGCCGGCCTTCCGGCCCTCGAAGACAATGTCGTTCGGCCACTTGATCCCGGGGCGCACGGGGACGAACTTGGAGACGAGCTCGCAGATCGTCACCCCCATCCAGAGCGTGAAGGTCTGCATCCGCTCGGGCGCGATCCTGGGGCGGAACGCGAAGCTCGAATAGAGGTTGCCGTTCGCCTCGCTGTGCCAGACGCGGCCGAACCGGCCCCGCCCCCTGGACTGTTTGTGCGCGAACACGGCGAAGGGCGCCGCGCGCCCGGCCGCGAGCTGCCGGGCGGCCTCCTCGTTCGTGCTGTCGACCTCGTCCAGGATCTCGAAGGTGAAGCCCTTCCGGCGGACCTTGAGCTGCGCCTCCACGAGCCCCGCGTGCAGCATTCTCGGGCGCCCGGAGAGGCGGTAGCCCCGCGCGGGCAGGGCCTCGAAGGCGAAGCCCTGGGCGCGCAGCTTCTCCATCTGGTGCCAAATCGAGACGCGGCTGACGCCGAGCTTCGTTGCGATCGCCCCGCCCGAAACCCAGCCCGGCTCGGCTGCCAGCAGTTCCCGCAGGATCAGCGTCTCGGTCACCGACCGCCGCCCCCCGAAAAGCCTCCGTTGCCCCCGGGGCCGGTCCAGGTCTCCTCGATGGGCCGCATGTAGGTTTCCTGGCTCTCCTTCAGAATGTATGCGCTTTCGGCCGAGTCGCCCCCCCGCGCCATCGCGCGGGCCGTGTCGGTCAGGTCGTCCATGTTCGTCTGGCGCTGCTCGTCCAGGTACATCTGATAGGCGATTCCGGAGTTGAGGCCCAGGAAGTTACCGAAAAGGAGCCCGGGATGACTCTTGAACGACAGGTTGACGAGCCCCTCGGTCGTGAAGAGGTCGCGATTGCGGAACACAAGGGGCCGGGATTCGCGCACCACGTACTGGGGCAGCCGTTTGATCTCATTCCTAGGCTTGTCGATGTCGCGCATGTCCTGGGGCTCGGCGGTGACGGCCGGCGTCGGCGTCGGGGGCGCGTACTTGGGCATCTCCGAGGCCAGGTCGGCGGCGATCTTCGAGGAAACGGCCCTGCCGCCGTCGTCCCCGTTGCCAGCCCGCATCGGCGCGAGTGCCGGGGGCTTCTGCGCGAGCACGACGCTCGAGGCGTCGCCCGCGGCTGCGCCGGAGGCCGGTGTCGTCGCCTGTCCGGGATCGGCTGGCGTGGGCGTCGGGGGCGCCGAGTCCTGGGCCGCCGCGGGCGCTGCCGCGGCCATGATCGCGAGGAGTATCTTTAAGGCGCGGTTCATGATGACTCTCTAGGCAGAAACCTAGCGCGGGTAAGTGTTCCACGCAACCCTATCCTTGGAGGATGTTTGCCGGATTCGGGACTGCGGGCGGCCGGGCGCGGCGCGCCTCATTCCCGGATCTGGCCCGTCCCGGTCACGAGCCACTTGTAGCTGCACAGCTCGCGCAGCCCCATAGGCCCGCGCGCGTGGAGGCGGTCCGTGCTTATCCCGATCTCGGCTCCGAATCCGAACTCAAATCCGTCGTTGAATCGGGTGCTTGCGTTCCAGAACACGGCGGCGCTGTCGACCGCCGCGAGGAACCTGCCCGCGGCGGCCTCGTCGGCAGTCACGATCGCGTCGCTGTGGGCGGATCCATCCCGGTTGATCGTCGCAATGGCCTCGTCGAGCGTGCCCACAACCCGGATCGCGACGACGAGGTCGAGGAATTCCGCCGTGAAGTCCCCGGGCGAGGCCGGTTCGTGGGCTATCCCGGCGCCCGACAGTATCGCCGCCGAGGCGCCGTCGCACCGCAGGCGCACGCCCCTTGCTGCAAGCGCGGCGCCCACCCGCGGGAGGATCGTGCCCGCGACGCCCGCGTGGACGAGAAGCTGCTCGGCCGCATTGCACACTCCCGGCCGCTGGGTCTTTGCGTTGACCACGATCGACTCGGCCATCGCGGGATTCGCGGCCTTGTCGACGTAAACGAAGCAGACCCCCTCGAAGTGCTTGATGACCGGTATCGTGCTGTTCTCGGCGACGAACCGGATGAGGCCCTCGCCCCCGCGGGGGATGATGCAGTGGATGTGGGAATCGAGCCTTAGCAGGACGTCAAGCGCGGCCCGGTCCGTCGTCGGGATCAGCTGCACGCAGTCGCGCGGGAGCCCGGCGGACGCGATCGACTCCGAGATGAGCACGGCGAGGGCCGTGTTGGTCTCGAAGATCTCGCGTCCCCCGCGCAGGATCGCGGCGTTGCCGCTCTTGAGGCACAGGGCCGCGCAGTCCACGGTGACGTTCGGCCGGGCCTCGAAGATGACGCAGATGACGCCGATCGGCACCCGGACCTTGCGCAGCCTGAGGCCGTTCGGGCGAATCGTCTCCTCCAGGACCTCCCCGAGCGGGTCGGGCAGGGCGGCCACCTGCCGCACCGACTCCGCAAGGTGCCCGAGGCGCGCCGGCGTCAGGTTCAGGCGGTCGACCTCGGCCGGCGTCAGCGCGGCCGCCTGCGCCGCGGCAAGATCGCGCCGGTTCGCCCCGAGAAGGGCATCGTGGGAGAGGTCGATCCGCCCGGCGAGGTCCGCCAGCGCCGCGTTCCTTGCCTTCGCCGGGGCGACCGCGAGCGCGAGCGAGGCCGCGCGGGCGCGCACAGCGATTGCGGTGATCAGGGTGGCAATGTCCTCGGCCATGTGAAGCCTCCCACCTTCGCCCGCGGGGAGCCCGTCGGCAAAGGAAATTTGGGCCTCCGCGGCCCTCAGTCGAAGATTCCGCCCTTGGCGAACCTCCACACGGAGACGCCCATCACGATCGCCGTGATCAGCGAGAGGTAACCCAGTGTGGGAAGGAGTTCGACAAGGGTGTCGTGGGACCAGAGCACCTGGCTGAATCCCTCCATTGACCAGTATACAAGGGTGAGCTTGCTGAACCGCTGGATGAACTCCGGCATGAAGCTGACGGGAAACCAGGCCCCGCCGACGGCGCACATCAGCAGGATGACAAAGGTCGAAAGCCCCCGGGCGGACTCCTGGGTCGGCGAGATCGCGGCGATCAGCATGCCGAACGAGGTGCACGCCGCGGCAGCGAACACGCATACGACCACGAGGAGACCGAGGTGGGCGACGATCTCGATTCCGAAGAGGAGGTGGCCGGCAAGGAAGAGGATCAAAAGCTGGAGGAGCCCGAGGCAAATCCCGTAGAGGAACTTGCTCCAGAGAATGTCGCTGCGCGTCACGGGGGCCGACAGCACGCGATGAAAGATCCCGTGCTCCTTTTCGCGGAACAGCGCCGTGGCCGACCCGGTGACCGCGAAGAGCAGGAACTGCATCGCCCAGCCGCCGACGAGCAGCGTCGCGATGGGCGACTTCACGTCCCCGCCCGCCACCTGGACGTTGTCGATGCTGACAATCCTGGAGAACAGGTCCTTTACCCCCGCCGCCGAGCCTGCGCCCGAATCGTCCCCGCCGAGCCGGCGGAACCCGAATTCGCCGTCCTCCATGCGCCTCCTTATCCCGTCCTCGTCGCCCCCGAACGCCTCGGAAACGGCGGCGGCGATGGACGAGTCGAAGCGGCCGAGGCGGGCGTCCCCGAGATAGGCGCTTGCCCGCGCATGCAGCGACTGGCCCAGGAGCTCGGGCACCTTTGAGAAAAGGGCCTTCTGCAGGATGCCGCTCACCGTCTGGGCCTCGATCTCGTTCCTCGGGTTAGAGTAGGACTTGAGGTGGACCCCGATCTGGTCGGTCCGGATGACGTCCTTCGGTATCACCAGGGCGAACCTGAATTTGTCCGCGCGCATGAGCGGGCGCAGGTCCCCCTCGACGAGCGGCCGCGTGCTCTTGTCGGAGTCGACGAACTTGGTCAGGACCTTGAACGCCTTCTCGGCTTGGAGCGCTTCGACGAGCCGTGCCGCGGCGGGATTGTCGCTCTCGTTGACGACCGCGACCGGTATCCCCGCGGGACCGGGATCGGAGGAATTCACATGGTAGATCTGGCCGAAAAGGTAGATCAGGGCGAACGGGACGACGAACGTGAGCGACAATGACGCCTTGTCCCGGAAGAATAGGGCAAAGTCCTTGCGGAGGAGAACGAGGACCGGGTTCATTCTATTCGCGCAGGATCCGGCCCGTCAGCTGGAGAAAAAGCGCCTCGAGGGTGGGGCGCTGGCTCGTGAACATCCGGGGCGGCAGGGCGTTCTGCTCCGTTAGCGCGTAGAACGAGCTCATGGGATATCCGGGCCGCGGCCGGAACCGATGGACGCCGTCCACGGTCGCGACCTCGCCGTCCGCCGCGAGCCTGGCCGACAGCGATGCGGTATCCGGCGTGGACGGGAACCGGATCTCCTCCTCGAAGGGAAGCCGTGCCAGAAGTTCGTCGATTGTGCCCAGCGCCAGGATCTTCCCGTGGTCGATGATCCCGACCCGCGAGCAGAGGCGCGTCGCCTCCTCCATGTAGTGCGTGGAGTAGATGACCGTCAGGCCCCCCCTGTTGAGCTCCTGAAGGAAGTCAAAGATCGCGTTGCGCGACTGCGGATCGACGCCGACCGTCGGCTCGTCGCAGAGCAGGAGCTTGGGATTGTGGAGGAGCGCCGCCGCCAGGTTGAGGCGCCTTTGCATGCCGCCGGAGAACGTCTTGACAAGGTCCCTCCTGCGGTCGGCGAGCTGAACGGCGTCGAGCGCCCGGTCGATCCGCCCCTTGAGCGTGGAGCCGCCCAGCCCGTAGAGTTCGCCGAAGATCCGCAGGTTGCCCTCGGCGGTCAGGTCCGCGTAGAGGGCGATGTGCTGGGGCACAAGGCCGAGCGAGCGCCGGGCCTGCGCGGAGCCCGCGGCGACTCCCGCTCCGTCGACCGTGAGCGTGCCTCCATCGAGGGGCCGCAGGCCCGCGATGAGCGCCATGAAGGTCGACTTTCCGGCTCCGTTCGGGCCGAGAAGCCCGAAGAATTCCCCCGGAGCGATCTCGAGCGACACGCCGTCCAGGGCGGTGAGCGGGCCGAAGCGCTTCACGACGCCGGCCGCCGAAACGAGGGGGGATTGCGGGGTCATTTTGGCTGGAGAATCGACTGGAGCGCGGCGACGTGGCCCGCGAACGCCTGGCGGCCGCCGGGGGTAACCCCGACAAAGGTCTTCGGCCTGCGGGCGACGAATGCCTTCTCGACGGCGATATACCCCCTTGCCTCAAGCGTCGCCAGGTGGGCTCCAAGGTTGCCGTCGGTGAGATTGAGATGCTGCTTCAGGTATGTGAAATCCACGCGCTCGCTCGCGCCCAGCTGGCAAAGCGCCGACATGATCTGGAGCCGGGCGGGCTGGTGGATGACGGGATCGAGGTCGTTCACGGCCGGTCACCGCCAGAAATAGCGGACGTAGAACCCGCTGCCCAGGAGCATGACCCCGCAAAGGAGGGTCAAAGCCCAGAAGAACGCGGGAACGATGAGGAAGGTGGCGACGACAAGCGCCGTCACGGCGAGGCCGATCCAGAGAAGGTAGTTGTCGAACCAGATGCCTGCGACCACGTAGAGCTGCATCCAGAGGACGGTGAAGTAGCCAAAGGCAGCCTTGTAGGAGTGGAACTCGCCAAGGAAAAATACGGGCCAGACGCAGTAGCCGAACAGGAGCAGGGTGGCGCACACGGCCGCAAAGCGCCTGTCGATCGTGACCCGTATCTGCCGGGCCTGGAAAAACCCAATGCCCAGGGTCGCAAGCATGCCCAAGCCTGAAATCCAATAGTTGGCGCTCAGGGCCTTCTTATCGTACATCCAATTCAGCACGGACATTGCGATCCATGCGCATCCCCAGAGCCAAAGGTAGAGGTGGCCCCGGTGGGACCTTATCGCGCTGCGCATCGCCATGCGCGACGCCTCGATCTCCTGCAATGCCTTCGAAGCCTCCTCGGGTGAAATGTCCATTGCAGAGTACTCTATAATACAGAGTAATCTGTCAAACAGAATTTATAAAGAACGCTTAATGATATACACACCAACTACCTTACAAATTGAATCCCCAACCTGGCAAGGCCTAGGCAGGATGATCCAATAGACCAAGGGTGCGCCGTTTTGCCTCGGGCCACGCGGCGTCGGGAATCATCGGACCCAGGTGGCGGACGGTTTCGGAGCCCATTATGGATGCGAGAGCACCGCACGCGGCCAGGGGGAGGCCCCGAAGATGGCCATAAAGGAACCCTGCGGCCCACGCGTCGCCTGCCCCGTTCGTGTCGACCGCGCCCGTCACGCGAACCGGTGCAATCCTGCGGACCTCGTCCCCCCTCGCTATCCATGCGCCCTCGCGGCCCATCTTGACCCCGGCGATCACATTGTGGGAGGCAAGTGCGCGCGCGAGCGCCTCGTAGTCGCCGCCCTTGCCTGGGAAGAGGGCCCGGATCTCGTCCTCGTTCGCGAACACGATGTCGATCCCGCGGCCGAACTGCCCGAACATCCAGTCCCGCGATCCGTTCACGATCTCGAACGAAGAGAGGTCGAGGCTGATCGTGCATCCGGCGGCGCGGGCCGCGCCGAGCACGGCCTCGCAGAGCGCGTGGTTGAACACGAGGTAGCCCTCGATGTGCGCGTGGCGCACGCCGCGGAAGTCCGCGGGCGAGATCTCCGCGGGCGACAGCGTCATCGCCGCCCCGAGGCAGGTGCGCATCGTCCGCTGGGCGTCGGGAGTGACGAGCGCCAGGCAGCGCGCGTTGGCGACCGAGCCGCGCTTGACCCGGCTCACGTCGACGCCCGCTAGCGAGAACCGCTCCACAAACATCTTCGCGAGGCTGTCGTTGCCAACCTTGCCAATGAAGGCAGTCCTAAGACCCAGCCGGGCGGCGTTGAAGGTCGCGTTTGCGGCGGAACCTCCCGTGGCGAGGGCCGGCGGTGCCTCCAGAAGCGCGAGGATCCGGCTCATCTCGGCGTCGTCCACGAGGACCATCCCTCCCTTTTCGCCCCGCACGTTTGAAAGGAACGTATCGGGGACCCGCGCCACGAGGTCCACGATGGGGTTGCCGACGCCGGCGAGCTCGATCTCGGACTCCTTCATCGACGCGCTACTCGGCGACCGTGAGGCTCGTCGCGAGGAGAGGCTCGTCGTCGATCTCGATCAGGATGGAATACTCGCCGGGCTGCTGGAAGCTCAGGTTGCGGATCTCGTTGATGAGGTTGATCCGAGCGAGCGGGCCCTGGGACTCGAAGGGGCGCTCGATAAGGGGCTTGGGGGCTGTCGGATCCAGGCCCATCGAGATCTTCATGACGTGGGGGCCGGACGCGACGTCCGTCAGCGTCAGGAACCAGACCATGT
>DATNHT010000046.1:0-25486 GCA_035604815.1 Opitutaceae bacterium | reverse complement strand
CTATTTCGGCAATTTCTGGATCCGCAGGCTGTTCCGGATCTTGCCGGCCTACGCCCTGCTGCTGCTGTCGTTTCCCTTGGCGAGGGCCCTGTGGCCCGCGTCGGCGCCGGGAGGCGACAACGTGTTCAACCTGGTGATCCCGTTCTGGAGCTACCTGGCCTTTTCCCAGAACTTCTTCATGGCAACCACGGGTTATCTTGGAGACGACTGGCTGCGCGTCCTGTGGTCGCTGGCGGTCGAGGTCCAGTTCTACCTCTTCGTCAGCCTCGCTCTTTTCCTCATCCCGAGGCGGCAGGCTGTGCGCTGGTTCGCGCTTTTGGCGGCTGCGTCCGTCGTTCTCCGTTTTGTGATCTATTTTACCCAGGCGAATGCGGCCGCGGCCCTCGTGGTTCTTCTCCCGAGCAGGCTGGACAGTTTTCTTCTCGGGGGTCTGCTCGCGCTGGTTCCCAGGCGCGGCCTTGGCATCCTGCGGCCTTCAGCGTCTGTAGCGCTTCTTGCATCGGCCTGGCTGTTCCTGCGCTATTATTCCTCGGCGAGGCTGGGGGGAATGATGCAGTACGCCGTTCCGTCCTACTACACCGTGATTTCAGTGGGCGCCGTTGCCCTCCTGGACCTGTGCGTCGGCCGCTTCCGGCCGCTTGCATGGCTGATGGAGAGCTGGCCGCTCGTTGAGGCGGGAAGGCTCAGCTATTTCATCTATCTCTTTCACATGCCCGTCGCCCTGACGGTGTTTCACCTCGCTCAGGGCACGGCTCCGGCCTTGGGGACGCCGAGGGCGGCCCTCCTGATGGCGGTGGCATTCGCGGTCGTCTGCGCTGCCGCCAGGCTCTCGTACAGCTTTCTTGAGGCGCCGCTCATCATGTATTCCCACTCGCTCGTGCGGCGGCCGGTTCCGGCCGCCGCGTTGCCCGCGAGTCTGCCGGACAACGCACGATGACTCGACTGATGCAGCGCGGCGTCTGCCGCTGAAGGCCGATGAGGACTGAAAGTTGGCCTGGCATCCCAAGGGGGACACTCGCGCGCCGTGGGCCCGTCTCTGGCCTCATTTGGCGTAGCCGGGACGTTGCCGGATCCGGTGCTCACGCTCTACAGCGGGAGCCTCGCCGTCGCCGAGTCCGGCCCGGGCTCGGCGGGCGATCCGAGCGTCCAGCCGACCCCTGATTTCGTGGGCGCCTTCAGCCTTCCCTCGGGAAGCCAGGATGCGGCGATGACCCTCACGCTTTCTCCGGGAGCCTATACCGCGCAGGTGACAAGCCAGGGCGGCGCGAGCGGCGCCGCGCTGGTCGAGGTTTACGAGGTCTGATCCTGCCGCGCGCCGTCAAGGTAAAGAGGTAGGGACCGACCCGTCGCCCGGTCAGGATCTTCGCTCACTGCGCCGTCAGGGTCAGAGGATCATAGCCCTCGCTCGAGATGACGATCTTGTCCCCGGCGGCCAGCTTCTCGACATCGAGCATCGCCCCACCCCCTATTGTGCAGGATTGGGAGCGGTTCGTTTCCGCGCCGGTGACGCTGATGACCGCGCTCAGCGGCCGGAGGTAAAGATTGCCGATGTGCAGCGTGATGGTGGCGTGCCCGCCGACCAGCTGGAACGGGCCGCCGCGGACCTTCTCAAACGAGGCCATGACGGGCATATGGCGCGCCTTCTGGACCAGGGGCTGGTCTGCGGCGATCTCACCCTCCGCCTTCTGCAGGCGCGATTGCAAATCCGTCGACCGGGCCTTTGACTGGTCGAGCTGCGCTGCGAGCTGGGATGATCCTGCTTTGGCCTTGGCGAGCTGGGTCTGCAGGTCGGCCGACTGGGCCATGGCCTTGTCCAGCTGGGACTGCAGGTCAGCCGACTGGGCTGCGGCCCTGTCGAGCTGGGACTGCATGCCGGTCGCCTGGGCCTTGGCCTTGTCCAGCTGCGCCTGCAGGTCCCTCTGCTGCTTCTTCGCCTGGTCCAGCTGCGTCTGGAGCTGGGCCGAGGCGGCCCTTGCCTTGTCCAGCTCGGCTTGCGCCTGGGCGGTGTCGGGCTTTGCCTGCACGGCCTGCTTCTGGGCGGCGGTGGCCGGGGCGGCCTGGGTGTTACGATCGGCCCTGGCGTTCAGGCGGTGAAGCTTGACGCCGAGGACGACGGCGAGAATCGCCAGGCCGACGCAGAGAACGAGAATCGCCAGGGACGATCCCCGTTGCCTGCTCGTTTCCTGGAACGGGGCTGTTTGGTCATTCATGGGGACATTGGAACCTAGAGCGTAATCTCCGGCAGAACAGCCCTAATTTGGCCCCGGGACCCGCTCATTCGCGGCGGGGCGGGCGCCCGACGCCGTCCAGGCAGTCTCTCATTCCTTGCGGCGGGAGTTAGGATCGGTCCGGCCCGAAAGTTCATGCGTTCGTCGCTGCGCCTTCGGGATAGCCCTCACTGCACGGTTAGCGCCACCGGGTCGTAGCCCTCGCTGGCAATGACGACTTTCTCCCCGGCGGACAGCTTGTCGACATTCAGCGTTGCGCCGACCCCTATTGTGTTGGTTTGGGAGCGGGTCTTTTCCGGGCCTGCGATGGTGATGGCCACGCTCACCGGCTGGGGATGAAGATTCTTGATGTGCAGCGTGAAGCTGCCGCGCGCACTGGCCAAGTCAAACGGGCCCCCATGAGACTTTTCAAGCGAGGTCGTGACGGGCATCTGGCGCGCCTTCAAGATAAGGGGCTGGGCCTGGGCAATTTCGCTCTCCGCCTTCTGCAGCCGCGACTGCAGGTCCATCGACCGGCTCTTCTCCTGATCGAGCTGCGAAAGCAGTTGGGACGAACCGGCGGCGGCCTGGCTGAGCTGGGCCTGCAGATCGGCCGACTGGGCCTTCGCCTTGTCCAATTGCGACTGCAGGTCCGTCGACTGGGCCTTGGCTTTGTCCAGCTGCGACTGCATCTGGGTCGAGGCGGCCTTGGACTGGACCAGCTGCGATTGCAGGTCGGACTGTTGGCTCTTCGCCTTGTCCAGCTGCGACTGCACCAGGGTCGAGGCGGCCTTTGCCTTGTCCAGCTCGGCTTGCGCAAGGGCGGTATCGCTCTTGGCCTGGGTAACCTGCGCTTGGAGATCGGGGACTTGGGCGGCCTGGGCGTTTAGGCGGTGGACCTTGACGCCGAGGACAATGATGACAATCGCGAGGACGAGGCAGCCAGCGAGGAGCGCGTAGCACGATCCCGGTGACCGGGTTTTTTCTTGTTGTGGGGTTGTTGCGTCATTCATGGGGGTGTTGGAACTCGGAGCGCAAGCTCCGGGGAATCGGCACCATTATACCCCCGATTCCCATGCATTCAAGGAGGTGTACACCCTATGAGGGTCCGAGCGCCCCGGGGCCGCCCCTTTTCCCGCCGATGCTGGTGCCGGACTGCCCATGGCGGGGATTCGCCGGGGCGCGTCGCGCCCGGCAGGCCCGTCGCCCGGGGGCTCGCTCAGGTCAGAACAGCACGTTTCCTATGAACTGCTCCAGGTGCTCCGGAATTCTGCGGTTGCGGCGGACGACGACTATCAACTCGCGGACGAACCGGTCGGGCCACGGCAGCCGGCGCAGCGTCTGCTTGGTGCCGTACAGGGCCAGGGCGCGAATCGGGACAAGGCTCACGCCCATTCCAAGGGCGACCAGGTTGATGATCAGGTCGAAGCTGTCCAGCTGCATGCCGGGCTCCACGGCCAGGCCCTGTTCACTCATCCAGATGCGGAGGCGTTTTCCGGTGTTGGTGCCTTCGTCGATCAGAAGCCAGTATTGGCGCCGGGCCCATTCCAGCATCCCCTGCATGGCGGACGCCTCGAGCTCGGGCGCCGCGGTCGCCGGACCTATAAGCGTGAAGGCGTCGGTGAAGCGGTGGGTCACCCGCAAGTTGCGGGGCATGCGCAGCGGGGGGCAAAGGACGCCTATGTCCAGTTCGTTTCGCTCAACCGCGGAGACGATGTCGGCGCTCGCCTGATAGGAGACGCGGCAACCGACCTGCGGCAGGCGCTTGAGGTTGGCGTGGAAGAAACCCGGCATGTACGCGAGGCCTATGGATCGCGAGACGCCGACCCGCACCTCCTTCTTGGCGTCAGCGAAGTCCTCGCGGATTGTCTGCAGGGTGCGGCCGACATCGCCAAGCAGCCGCCCCGATTCCTTGAGGAGCGCGGCGCCCGCGGGCGTCAGGCGCACGCTGCGGGTGGTCCGCTCAAAGAGGTCCAGGCCCAATCGACGCTCGATCCCCTGTACCTGGCGTGTCACTGCGCTCTGGGTAAGCCCCGCCACCTCCGAGGCTCTTGTGAAGCTGCTGTGTTTCGCAACCAGATGAAACAGATGCAGTTCATAAATGTCGAAAGGGGCTGTCTTGAGGAAATCATGCATGTTTAGCATTAAACGATAACACTAATGAATTTCACGAAAAATAGAATAAGGCGTATGATTGGGGGAATGGCAAACAAGACTGAACGCTTGGCAGAAAACGCGCCCGGCCGTTACTACGTCGACGGGAGCTGCATTGACTGCGACCTCTGCCGCACTACGGCGCCCTCTCTCTTCAAGAGGAACGACGAAACCGGATACTCGATCGTCTACCGCCAGCCGGCTACGGAGCAGGAGACGGCGCAGGCGGAGGAGGCTCTGGTGGGTTGCCCCACCGAGTGCATAGGCAACGACGGCTGAGGCGCGCCCTCAAGGCGTCCGGGATTCGCGCCCGCTATCGCGGCAACGCCGCCTCGGCGGGTCGCTGCAGCCCGGAGCCACCCCGGTCGAGCGATGCGAACGCGGCTGGCGCCGGTACGGGCCGCCCTTCGTGGGAGATGCCGCCCTCATCCCTTCCGAGGGCCCGCTCGAGAGCGCCGTCGTCTAGGTGATAGACGAAGTAGACCGGCCCGACCCTTTGCGTTGGCGCCAGTCTGCGGCAGCTGGCGGCCAGCCTCGCCACCGCGAGCTGCGCGGCTGCGTCCGGCAGGGGCCCGCGCCACGCGGATGCCCCGAGCGCGTTCCATTCCTGCCCGAGCTTCTCGGTCCATTCCCCGTAGAGCCCGGTCGGGCCGCCGACGAGTCGCGTCGCGCCGAAGACGAAATAACCCGCGCGGATGCGCCCGTTCCCAAAGGCCCATTCCATGTTGGTCGCCGGCAGCCCAAAATGCTCGTGGCCAGGCGGGCCGAGCAGGCAGACGAACACGGGCGAGTCGCGATCGGTCTCGCGGAGGCCCTTCTCCCACGAGATGAGGTCGGGAAGATCGCCGCCCCACTCGAGCGAGGAGTCCACCATGATCCGGTAGCCGGACATGGGACCGCCGGCGAGGCCATTGAACCAGGCGAGGGGCCGCCGGCGCGACGAGAAGCCCTCGGCGGCCGCGAGGAGCGCGACCAAGCCGACGAGGGCCCGCGCCATCCAGCCCCGCCCTGCAACGCGGGCGAGGGCCACGCCTCCCGCCACGGCAGTGAGCAGGAACAGCGGCAGGATGTGGCGCACCCCGATGTTGAGCGGCGTCAGCATGGCGACGGCGGTGTAGCCAAGGGCTCCTGCGAAGATGGGCGACATCTCGAGGGAGACCCGCTCCGCTGCCGGCTGCGGCGTCCGGCGGACAAACAGCCAGGCGCCGAGCGCCAGCAGCATTGCCACGGTGCTCTTCGTCAGGAACGCGACTGGGAAGTAGTCCCAGAATCCGCCCACCCGGAATTCGCCGAGAAGGTAGGCTGGCCTCGGCTTGATGACGTCCTCGAACGTGAGCACCTCGCGCAGGTAGGGCTCGGGAAGCGCGTGCCAGCGGCCAAGCGCGGCGACGGCCGGCCCGACTGCGGCCGAGGGCTCCGGCGCCAGGTACTCGAAGCCGCCCGGGCGGAACTCCCAGCCGAAGAAGGTCCAGATCGTGATCCATGCGACCGCGCAAGCGCCGGCATGCCATCCGACGAGCGGGAGCACCCGGTGTCTCCCGCGCTGGCGCCAGAGGTGCCAGCCGAGGAGCAGCACCGCCCCGGACAACCAAGCGACGGCCGAGAACTTCGTGAGGAGCATCATGGCCGCGCAGAAGCCGGCCAAGGCTGCGGGAAGCGCCGACGGGCGCCGCAGCAGCCACGCATAGCAGGCAAGCGCCGCGAGGTACCAGAACGCCGCGGCCGTGTCGGTGGTCACCAGCACGCCGTTCGCCAGGATCACAGGGCTCGTGGCGTAGAGGAGCGCCGCCAGGGCCCCCGCCCAGGGCCCGGCCGCCCAGGCGGCCCAGGCCCAGACAAGGGCGCCCGTCAGCAGGCATAGCCCGAGCGTCATCCGCCTCGCCGGCGCCAGGATCTCCCGCGGATCCGCCGTTCCCGTGAAGAGCAGCACCTCCCCGATCAGGAGGGGATTCCAACCCGTCTCGCGCTGCAGCGCAGGGTCGGGGGGCCTCATCCCCCTGTGAAAGAGAGGCCAGGCCGCCCATTTCTGGGCGAAGAACAGGTTTCCCGTCGACTGCCGGTAGTCGCCGTCTCTCCAGCTGCTCAACCCGGCGCTCAAGTGGCCCGGCTCGTCCCTGGTCACGGAAAGGGTGCCCGTGAGGCGGGCGCCCGCGGCGGCCATCCATGCGAGGAGGAGAAGGGCGAGGACGGCGCTGGACAGCCACGCGGCCCTGGAGGGGCGCTGGGGCTGGAGCGGGGCGCCCGGCGTTTCCAGCTTGGCCTTATCCATGGGAGGAGTGCCCGGTCAGCCTTCCAGGAGGAATTTCGCGAATCGCCCGCGCAAGTTCCGGCTCAACGGGATCCGGGTGCCGTTGCGCAGGAGAATGGTGTAGTCGCCCTGAGGCGAGGGCTGCAGCTCCTTCACCTGGTCGATTCGGACGACCGCCGACCGGTTGACGCGGCTGAACTGCTGGGGCCCCAGGCGGCCCTCGATGGACGACAATGTCTCGCGGGGCATCAGCCGCTCCCCGGCCGAGGTGTGGATGACCACGTAGTTGTCGGCTGCCTCGACCC
This sequence comes from Opitutaceae bacterium, assembly GCA_035604815.1. Classification (GTDB taxonomy): domain Bacteria; phylum Verrucomicrobiota; class Verrucomicrobiia; order Opitutales; family Opitutaceae; genus Palsa-1447. The sequence continues at coordinate 18,572 of DATNHT010000046.1, read as the reverse complement.
AGATGATCTCGTCGAACTTGAGGAAGACGTAGCGGCCGTTGGCCTTGACCGCCAGGCGCTCCGGCTTGGCCTGGGGGGCCGCCCCCGCGCTTGCGAGGAGGCCCTCGATCCTGGCGCCAAGGGCGCCCGCGCGGCGCGTGCTCACGTACTCGGCGGCCCGCTCGAGCGCGGTCTCGAGGCGCTCCCGGTCGAACGGCTTGAGCACGTAGTCGACGGCCCTGACGCCGAAGGCGTCCACCGCGAACTTCTCGTGGGCCGTCACGAAGACGATGGCCGGCCGCTCCTCCGGGGCGAGCGCGGCGACGACCTGCAGGCCGTCGTACCCGGGCATCTGCATGTCGAGGAAGGCGATGTCGGGCCGGTCCCGGCGGATGGCTTCCACGGCCTCCGTCCCGGTGGCGTACTCCCCGACGATCTCCAGGGCGACGTCCGAGGGCAGGAGCGCGAGGAGGCGGGCGCGCGCCAGGGGCTCGTCGTCGGCGATCAGGATGCGCAGGTTGGTCACGGCGTCGAGGGACTGAATGGGATCACCATGCGCACACACAGGCCGCCATCGGGCCGGTTGACCAGTTCGAAATGCTGCTGGTCCCCGTAGAGCTCGAGCAGGCGGGCGCGGGTGTTGGACAGGCCGATGCCCTCGCGGGCCGGGCCCCCCGCCGGAATGCCGCCGCCGTTGTCGCTCACGGCGAGGACGACCTGGCCGTCCTCCCGGCTCCCCCGCAGCTCGATCCGCCCGGTGTGGGACCGGGGTTCGATGCCGTGGCGCACGGCGTTCTCGACTATGGGCTGCAGGATCAGGCTCGGCACCTTGGCGTCGATCACCTCGTCATCGATGTCGATGACCACCTCGAGGCGGTCGCGGAAGCGTATCCTCTCGATCTCCAGGTACCGCTCGATGAACGCGATCTCCTCGCGGAGCGTCGTCTCGGGCGCTCCCGTATGAGACATCGTGATACGAAGCAGCTCGCTCAGGCGCACGAGCATCCGGTCGGCCGCCTCGACGTCGGTGTGCATCAGCGAGGCGATCCCGTTGAGCGTGTTGAAGAGGAAGTGGGGCTCGAGCTGGTGGAGGAGGGCCTGCAGGCGGGCCTCGGTCAGGTGCCTCTCAAGCTCGAGCGCCTGCACCGTGCGCTCATGGTACTTGCGGTAGTAGTCGAGCGCGTGGCTGACGGTGACGATGATCCCGTAGATTAGGAGGTTGAACGGGAACGTCTTGACGAGGAGCGGGCCGAAGATCTCCCCGAACGAGGCGGATTCGCCGATGATCGAGCTGTCGACGACGCCGACGAGGGCGCGCAGCATCACCCAGAGGAACGAGAACACGAGGGCCGCGGCCAGGTGGATGCCGGCGGTCAGCCAGCGCGAGCCGAGCTCGGGGGGGTAGCGCCGGGCGAGCCACACGACCCCCAGGGCCAGGACGCCGTAGGCGTACCAGTCCTCCAGCGGGCTGCTGATCGCCTCGCCCCAGGTGATGGGGCGCCCGAGCTGGTTGTTCGAAAGGTACAGCTCGCTGGCGAAGGCGAGACCCACAAGGGACCAGAGCGCGGCCAGACCGAGCCCGCGGAGGAAGGTGGGCGCCATCGTCCGGTAATTCATTGCTGGAAAAGAATTTTACATCGATACACCGGGAGTTCAATAGCTGTCCATGACCATTTTCGCGGCATTGCCGGGCGCCGCCCGATGAGGCCGTCCCCCATTTCCGCCCGCCGAAGCGCCGGCCCGGGCGGGACGTTTCCCCGGGGCGCGATATCCCCGCTCGCGCCCGTGCTGGTGCCGATTGCGGTCGCGGCGATCGCGATCGGGCTGCTCTTCTCCCGGCTGTTTCCGCTCGCCGAGCAGGCGGGCAGCGCCCCGGCCGTCAAGTTCACCGACGTGACGAGCGACGCGGGCCTGACCTTCGTGCACGACAGCGGCGCGACCCAGGACGAGGAGACGCCGACCACCCTGCCGGGAGCCGTCGCGTTCCTGGACTACGACAACGACGGGCGCCCGGACCTGTTCTTTGTGAGCGGCACCACGTGGCCCTGGATCCCCTCGGCGATGGGGGGCCCGCCGACCTGCGCGCTCTATCGCAACAACGGCTCCGGCCGCTTCACCGACGTGACCCGCGAGGCGGGCCTCGACGTCACGATGCTCGGCATGGGCGTCGCGGTGGGCGACTACGACGGCGACGGCTTCCCGGACATCTTCGTCACGGGGATCGGCGGCAACCGGCTGTTTCACAACCAGGGAAACGGCAGGTTTGTCGACGTGACCGACGAGGCCGGCGTCCGCGGGGACGATCACGTGTGGAGCACCGGCGCCGTCTGGATCGACATCTTCGGCGCCGGCCGGCTCGACCTGGTGGTGTGCAACTATGCCCGCTGGGCGCGAGAGACCAGCCTGAGGGATGCGTTCACCGCCGAGAGCGAGGGCCCGTCCTACATGGCGCCGACCGGCTTCGTGAGCGTCTTTCCGTCCGTGTACCGCAACCTCGGAAACGGGAAGTTCGCCGAGGTCTCCGCAAGGACGGGCCTTAACCTGATCGACCGGCAGACGGGCTTCCCGCGGGCCCTTCCCCTCGCGGTCGCCGCGGTCGACGCCGACGGGGACGGCCGGCTCGACCTGCTGTTCACGTATCAGACCGGGGACGACGTCCTCTTCCTGAACCAGGGTGACGGCACCTTCCGCGAGTGGAGGCCGCCCCCGGCCGAGCGGCGCGAGGGCGCGTCGGCGGGATTGGTCGGCGCCAGCGACCTGTCGCGACCGGGCCAGGCCGTTGACCGGCTGGGGATACTGCGCGCGGCCGGGCTCGCCCTGACCCCGGTCGCCAACGAGGGCGAGACCTATTGCGGCCTCAGGCGCAAGCTCGCGGTCGCGCTCCTCGACTACGATCTCGACGGCAGGATGGACATCGTCTCGGGAAACGGCCTCATGGAGCCCGGGCTCGACCGCTTCGAGCACGGCCGGGGCTTCAAGGCCGCGCCCACGCTGCTTTGGAATGACGGGCACGCCTGGGAACGCGCCCCCGGGGGCCCGTCGGTCCTTGGCGGGAAGATGGTCGCCAGGGGCGTGGCCGTGGCGGACGTCGAGGGAAACGGGAAGCTCGACATCGTGATCGCCCAGAACGGCGGGCATCCCCGGCTTTTCCGCAACGACCAGCGCCTGCACCATTCGTGGCTGCGGATCGACCTGGTCGGGACGCACTGCCAGCGCGACGCGGGCGGCGCCCGCGTCGAGGTGCACACGCCGCGCGGCGTGCTCGTCCAGACCATGGAGCCGGCCATGGGCTTCATGGCGCAGTCGGAAAAGACGCTCACGTTCGGGCTCGGCGAGGACGACAGGGTCCGAAGCGTCGTGGTCCGGTGGCCGAGCGGCGTGCGCCAGGAGGTCCGGTCGCCCGGGATCAACCGGCGCCTGGTCATTACCGAGCCTCATTAGGCCTATTCGATAATCTACTGCCGGCTCAGCGCCGGCCCCGGGATTCGGGCCTTTCGCCCCGCGGCGCAGGCGGTTTGCCACAAACACCTTCCCTCGGGGGCGCCGATCGTTCCATTTCGCGGACGCCGGAGCCCGACACCACGTGCTCCCCCATGCCGGCTCCTCAGACCTGACTCCGATCTCCACCCCCATGAAGTTATTCCGTTCCGCGACCGTCATTCCCATGCTCTGCCTCGCCTCGGCGGCCCGCGTCGCCGCCGGCAACGCGGTGCTCGACTGGAACGAGGAGGCCGTCGATGCCATCCGCCTCTCCCGGAACCCGCCCCCCCTTGCCGCCCTGCTGTACGCCACGTACCACGTCGCGATCTTCGACGCCGTGAACGGCATCACGCGCACGCACCGCGGCTGGCTTGTCAACGATCCGGCGCCCGAGGGCGCCAGCATGGATGCGGCGATAGCCAGCGCGGCGTACACCGTCCTCAACTCCCTCTTCGTGGCGACCAATCCCCGCACCGTGCAGATCGCCTACGACAAGGCGCTCGCCGACATCCCCGACGGGCAGGCCAAGGCCGACGGGATCGCATGGGGCAGGAAAGTGGCCGAGGCCGTCCTGGCCAAGCGCGCGGACAGCGGCTACAACAAGCCCGTCCCAGGGGCGTACACGAGCACGGAGCAGGGCAAGTGGCGGGAGACGCCGCCCGGGTTCAGGCCGCCCCTGCTGCCGTACTGGGGCAGGGTCACGCCCTTCGTGTTGACCTCCCAGTCGCAGTTCCGCGCGCCGCCCCCCGAGACGCTAGGCTCCAAGGAATACGCGGAGGAGCTCGCCTTTGTCGCCAGTCACGGGGCGCGCGACGACGCCGATCGCACGGAGTACCAGACCCTGTGCACGCCGTTCTGGTCGGACGACCTCGGTACGGCCACCCCGGCGGGGCACTGGAACGTCATCGCGCAGGACATCGCCCGCCGCCGGAACCTCTCCGTGCCGGAGTGCGCGCGGCTCTTCGCGCTGCTGAACCTGGCCGAGGCCGACGCCGGGATCTCGTGCTGGGAGACCAAGTATTACTACAACTTCTGGCGCCCGGAGAACGCCCTGCGCGAGCTCGACCCAAAGCTTAATCCCCTGGTCGAGCTCAGGCCCGAGTTCATCCCGAACATGGCATCGCCGCCGTTCCCGTCCTACATCTCGGGCCACAGCACGTTCTCGGCGGCGGGCGCGCGCATGCTTGCGCTGATTCTCGGCACCGATGACGTCGACTTCAGCGTGACGTCGGACGGCCTGCCGGGCGCCGTGCACACCTTCACGAAGCTCTCGGACGCCCAGCGCGAGGTCGGCATGAGCCGGATCTGGGGGGGGATCCACACCATGTCGGACAACCTCGAGGCCCAGAAGGTCGGCGTGAAGATAGCCGACTATGTCTACGCGAACGCGCTGCTCCCGGTTTCCAAGTGACCCCATCAGCCCCCGACATGATGCTCCGCAAGACCGCGGCCTGCGCCGCGTGGGCCGCGCTGACCCTGGCGGCCGGGGCCGAGCCGGCGTACGTGGCGACCGCGCTCAGGGCGCGGGTTCCGGCGGATGCGGGGGCGAAGCCCTTCGAGGTGCTGGCGCCCGAATCGACGGGCGTCAACGTGAGCAACCTCTACAGCGATCCCAGGATGTGGGGCGACAGGTTCCGCGAGCTGACGCTCGGGGCCGTGGAGACCGGGATCGCCGTGGCCGATTTTGACCGGGACGGGCTCCTGGACATCTTTGTCGTCTCGCGCAACGGCCCGTGCGCGCTCTACAGGCAGACCGCCCCGTTCAAATTCGTGAACGTGGCCGCCGCGGCGGGCGTGGACTGCACCCAGAACGGCCCGGGCAGCGTGACGAGCGCGACCGTGGTCGACATCAACCAGGACGGGTGGCCCGACCTGTACGTCTGCCGCTTCGACGCCCCCAACCTCCTGTTCGTCAACAACGGCGACGGCACGTTCACCGAGCGGGCGCACGAGTACGGCCTGGACGTCAAGGACGCGAGCGTCGAGGCGACCTTCGCCGACTACGACGGCGACGGCTACCTCGACTGCTTCCTGCTGACCAACGTCCTGGACTTCTCCAAGAACCCGACGGGCCGCAGGAACTACCTCTTCCGCAACAACGGCAACGGGACGTTCACCGACGTGTCCAGGAAGGCCGGCATCTGGGGCACGACGCAGGGGCACACCGCCCTCTGGTTCGACGCCAACCAGGACGGGTGGCCGGACATGTACGTCGCCAACGACTTTGAGACCCCGGACCGGTTCTACATGAACAACGGCGACGGCACCTTCACGGACGTCGTCGACGAGCGCCTGCCCCACGTCACGTACTTCTCGATGGGCGCGGACTCGGGCGACCTCAACAACGACGGGCTGATCGACTTCATGGTGACGGACATGCGCGACCGCACGCGCGCGGAGTTCATGAAGGGCCTCGAGGAGCAGGGGCGCGGCCTTTGGGAGATGGAGCGCGTGCCCGAGCTTATCCCGCAGTACATGTGGAACGCGACGTACCTGAACACGGGCACCGACAGGTACCAGGAGATCGCGCACCTTATCGGGCTCGACGCCACGGGCTGGACCTGGGCGGTCCGCATGGCCGACCTCGTGAACTCGGGCCGCGAGGACCTGTTCTTCACGGCCGGGATGATCCGCAACTTCACGGACCCGGACCTGGTCGACAAGCAGAACGTCGCCCCGAACCTGAATGCGAGGGCCATGGTCTGGAAGAACTCCCCGCCGCGCAGGGAACGCACGCTCGCCTACCACAACCTGGGCAACCTCAAGTTTGAGAATGTGAGCGCGAAGTGGGGCCTGGACAGGCTGGGCGTGTCCTTCGGATGCGCGATCGTCGACTTGGGCGGCGACGGCGACCTCGACATCGTCTACAACAACTACGACGGGCCGCCGACGATCATCCGCAACCATACGACGGACGGCCACCGGGTCATGATAAAGCTGGCCGGCCGGGCGCCCAACCGCGACGCCATCGGCGCGGAGCTAAGGATCGAGACCGCCTCCGGTGTTCAGGTGCGCCAGATCTACACCGAGCGGGGCGTGGTGGCGAGCGAGCCCGCCGCGGTGCATTTCGGCCTGGGCAATGACGCCGCGATCTCGAAGCTGACGATCCACTGGCCGAACGGCCAGGTCCAGGTGCTCGAGGACCTGCCCGTCGACAAGCTGCTGACCATCAAGCAGCCCGAGCTGGCGCCGGGCGAGACCGCCCACCGGCCCCCGGCGCACCTCAACCGGCCCCCGGACCCGTCCGCGATGTTCGCGGAGAGGGCCCACGCCCGCGGCCTGGACTACACGAACACGGTCCAGCCCACCGACGAGTTCAGGCGCCAGCGCCTCCTGCCCAGGCGCCAGGGAATGAACGGTCCGGCCATCGCCGTTGCCGACGTGAACGGCGACGGCCTGCCCGACATCTTCGTCAGCGGCACGGACGGGCAGTCCGGCGTGCTGTTTCTCGGCCAGCCCGATGGCACGTTCAAGCCGGCGCCCGGCCAGCCGTGGGCGGGCGCCGGGGATTCCGACGACGTCGGCGCCGTGTTCTTCGACGCGAGCGGCCACGGCTTTGCCGACCTCTTCCTCGCGAGCGGAGGCGTGCGCCACGACCGGGGGGACCCGGCGCTCAGCGGCCGCCTCTATCTCAACGACGGGCACGGCCGCTTCACGCTCGCCCCACCGGGCACGATTCCGGCCGAGGGCGAGTCCACGTGCGTTGCAGCCGCCGCCGATTTCGAGGGGACCGGCAAGGTCGGCCTGTTCGTCGGGGGCCGACTGGTCCCGGGCCACTGGCCGGCGACCCCAAGGAGCTTCCTCTACCGCAACGCCGGAGGAAGGTTTGTCGACGTCACCGACGAGCTCGCCCCGGGCCTGCGAGAAATCGGAATGGTGACGGCGGCGGTCTGGGCGGACATGGACGGCGACGGCCGGCCCGACCTCGTCCTCGCGACCGAATGGGGCCCGATCGTGTATTTCCACAACAACGGCCACGGGTTTGACAACTGGACGGAGAAGGCGGGCCTGGCGCGGCGCACGGGCTGGTGGAGCGCCCTGGCGGTCGCCGACCTGGAAGGCGGCGGACGGCTTGACATCATCGCGGGCAACGTCGGGCTGAACACCAAGTATCATGCCAGCGAAGCCGAGCCCACCGTGCTCCTTGCGGGCGACCTCGACGGCAGCGGAGCCGACCAGCTTCTCGAGGCCCAGTACGACGGCGGGAAGCTCTACCCGGTGCGCGGCCGCAGCAAGCTGTCCTATTCCTTTCCATGGATCCGCAGAAAGTTCGCGAGCTACGAGGCTTTCTCGCGTGCGACGGTCGAGGACATCTTCCCGGCCGAGCACCTGTCCACTGCGCGGCGCCTTGCCGCCACGGAGCTGGCCAGCGGGGTCTATTTCCAGCGGCCCGACGGAACCTTCGAGTTCAGGACCCTGCCCACGCTCGCCCAGATTTCGCCGATAAGCGGACTCGTCGTGCGCGACCTGGATGGCGACGGCCTGCTCGACGTCTACTGCGTCGGAAACAACTACGGGCCCGAACCGTCCACGGGGCGCTTTGACGGCGGCGTGAGCCTCCTCCTCAAGGGCGACGGCCACGGCGGCCTGACGCCGGTCCCTACATGGAGGAGCGGCCTCCTCGCCGGGGGCGACGCCCGCTCAGCCGTCGCCGTGGCCGTGCCCGGCCAGAAGGGCGTCCCCTCGATCGCGGTCTCCCAGTGCAACGGCCCCATCCTTCTCTTCACACCTAACACAAACCCGAACACCCGACCGATCGCCCAGCGCTGACCGGCGCCCCCGCAAGCTCGCCCAGGTTTTACAATCACGCACCCACCATGCACGCCCGCCAAGGCACCACTTTCGCCGTCCTGCTCCTGGCGGCCGCCTTTCCCGCGGCCGCCCAGTACGTTCCGCCGTCGCCCGCGGCGCCCGTGCCGGGCGCCATCGACGACTTCCTCAAGGCGGAACCGGCGTTCAAGGGCTGGGATTTCGTCGTCAACGAGCGGCTGCGCTTCGAGGACAAGTCCGACGGCGGGACGACCCACGCAGGCTCGAACTTTGACTTCTTCTCCGCGCCGCCGAGCGACAACAGCAACCAGTACTGGCTCAGCCGCCTCATGCCCCGCATTGGCTACGCGAGCGACCTGTTCGCGTTTGTTGTCGAGGCGAGGTCGAGCTATTCGATCGGCGACGACCGCTACACCGCGACGGCGGCCGGCAGGAACCTGGCCGAGAACGACGGCCCGTTCCAGCTGCAGATGGCCTACGTCCTCATAGGAAACCCCAAGGAGTTCCCGGTCACGGCCACGGTGGGCCGCCAGGAGCTGAACTACGGCGACCAGCGGCTCGTGGGCAACGCATTCTGGCTCAACATACCGCACACGTTCGACGCGGTGAAACTGAGGTACCAGAATTCGTTCCTTGGCGTCGACGTGTTCGCGGCCGACCTGGTCTATGTCGAGAGCGACCATTTCGAGAAGGGCAATTCCCAGGACACGCTGTCGGGCGCGTATTTCGATTTCCCGGGCCTGTCGAAGGACAACGTGACGGAACTCTATCTGTTCGCCCGAAACGTCGCCCGCGGCATCGTGACCGACAACTGGTCGCTCGTTCCGGCCCCGTTCCGGTTCACCGCTCCGCAGGACATCTACACGCTCGGGTACCACGCGAAGTCCAAGCCCGGCGCCCTGGGCCCGTGGGACTACGGGATCGAGGTGATGTGGCAGTTCGGCGACCGGACCGCCGTCTTTCCGGCGACGGCCGTCGCCGCGGCCAAGGCGGCCCCCCGGCTGGACCAGAACGCCTGGGCGTTTGTCGTCCAGGGCGGCCACACCTGGAAGGACGAGGGCTGGACGCCCCGCCTTGCCCTGATCGTTAGCTGCGCCTCCGGCGACCAGAACTCCAAGGACCAGGACAGCCAGACATTCCAGAACCTCCTGCCCTCAAACCACGGGATCTACGGAATAATGGACCTCTCAAGCCTGCAGAACATCGAGGACCTCCGCCTTTCGCTTTCGGCGAAGCCGAGCGCCGTGACGAGCCTCGCTCTCGACGTCCACCAGCAGTACCTCGAGACCACGAACGACTACTGGTACAACGTCGCGGGCGTACCGAGGAATACCGCGGGGGCGGCCCCCGGTAGCGGCAAGGGCTTCGGAATCAACCCGACCTACGGCTCGGACCTGGGCCAGGAAGTCGACGCCATCGGGGGCTGGGCGGTGCACCGCGGGGTGCTTCTCGAGCTCGGCCTCGGGCATTTCTTCAGGGGGCAGTACGTCAAGGAGTCGCTGCGCGCCGTGGGATCGAGGGACGCCAACTACTGTTACCTCCAGGCTACCTTGAACTTCTGAGGATCCGGCAAGGCGAAACACCCCGGGCGCGCGTTCGCGCCCGAGGCGGCGAATACCACCAAACCTGGGAAAGGATCAGGGCAGGACGTAGCGCAGGTCCAGCCAGACCATGTTCGCGTTGGCGTTGCTCGGAGCGCCCGCCGCCACGTACCATGGCGTACGCTCCAGGCGGGAGATCTGGGCGATCAGCTGGAGGGCTCCGTAGCTCGGGTTCTTCCAGAACGTGTAGGTGTCGGCCAGGGTGAACTCGTCGATCGTCTTGTTGTTGCTGTTGGCCGAGCCGGGGTACCCGTAGCCGACGTACGTTCCGTTTGACAGCTTGTTGTAGCGCTGCCCGTACCCGGCGGTGCTCCAGTACGCGGACACCGTGTTCTGCGGCACGACCGCATACTCGAGTCCGAGGATGGCCGAGGTAGCCTTGACGAGGCCGATCCCGTAGGCGCCCGTGGAGTCGGGGGCCTTGACGATGAAGTCCGGACCGGACCCAAAGATGTAGCGGCCGCCGCCATAGCTGTAGAATCCCGTGCCGATAAACGACAGGCCCTTAACGAGCTCGAGGTCGACGGCGCCGGAAACGCCCGTGCCCTCGGCCGTGGCGGAGGTGTTGATGCCCGAGGTGTAGGTGTTGATCTTGTACGAGCTCACGAGGCCGGCCAGCTCGAAATGCCAGGGCAGGTCGTTCACGGCCTTCGTGTCGTAGGCCACCTTCCCGATCACGTCCGGGAACACGTTCGGCTGCGAAGTGGCGGCGCCGGTGTCCACCTCGGTCGCGGTGAAGGCGGAGGGCAGGACGACCGCCCCGCCCACGTACTGGTCGGGATTCTCGATCGAGAGGGCCATCGTGAAATCATCCGTCGCATGGAAGGTCAGGCGCACCTGCGGCTGGCGGGCCCATGTCAGGCCCAGCTGGTAGTTCGTGTCCATGTCGTTCGAGTAGAATATGTCCGGGGGCATCGGCGATATCCCGCGGCGGTTGGGGGTCAGCATGCTCCAGTCCTGCCCGGCGAGGAACTCCCATTGCCCCGCCTTCACGTCGGCGAAGTAGACGCGCATGCGCAGCGTGTCCGAATTGCTCGTGACGCCCAGGTTCGCCGGGGCATTGCCGAGGAAGTCCGTTTCCACGTAGCCCAGGACCTTCGCATCGTTGACGGTCGAATCGACCCTGAGGCCGATGCGGGAGTTTTGCGCGCTGAACTTCGTCTCGGAGAGCTGGCCGGTCGAGCCGTTGGAGTACGGGATGGCGTTGAAGGTGGTCCCGATCGCGCTGCCGGTCGACTCGTTCCTGTAGACCCCGGTGAAGTCCATGAATCCGAACGGCGTGAAATCGGCGATTCCGATCCTGAACGACAGGGGCGAGGTGGCGCCGGGGCCCACGGGCACAGGGACGCCTGCCGAGGCTGCGCCGCCGTAGGCGGGGCCGACGCCGCCCGTCGAGATCAGGGGCTGCGCGGAAGGTGCGGCAGTTCCCTGCGCCGGGGCGGCCTGAACCGGGGCGGCCTGCGCCTGGGCGGCCTGCGCCTGGGCGGCCTGCGTGGCAAGCTCCTTCTGCAGGCTGGCCACGTCTTCAGGCGTCAGGAGGCCCTTCCTCACGAGAAGGTCGAGCAGCGCCTTGTTGCTGTCCTGTTGGGCAAAGGCCGCTCCCGCGGTCAGAAAGGCGCTGGCGAGCAGCGCGAGGCAAATTCGGGTCTTCTTGTGGAGCATAGTGTGGGTCGATGGGTGTTTGAGTACGCGGGCTTTGTAGCCCCGATCTGTTACGGTCACGTGGCATTTCGGTGACAAGATGGGCAAACCTAGCGCCCTCCCCGGGGTTTCTTCGCGCTGCCCGACCGATTTCGTGGCGCTTCCTCCCTCTGAGGAGGGGCCATTTGCGGCAGCTGCCTCCGCCGTAACACAGTCGGGACAATCGCCTAGCGCGCCGCCTCCGGGCTGCGCGTCGATTGCGTGGCCTTTCGGTGACAAATCTGCGAACCTCACGCGTCACTCCCCGGGAATTTCCCCATTCGGCGCAGCGCATGGGGCGCCCCGGCGCCAGGCGCGAGTGACGCGTGCGGGCCCGGATGAACGGATTTTAATGGTGTATTAGCTGTCCCTTAATGAAACTTTGCTAAGCTTCCCCCATGCGCATCCTGGTCGTCGAAGATGAGCGCAAGGTCGCGGAATTGGTGGCGCGAGGCTTCAGGGCCGAGCGCTACGCTGTCGACGTCGCCGCGGACGGACAGGCCGGCTGGGCGATGGTGAACACCTACCCGTACGACCTCATCATCCTCGACCTTTCCCTCCCGGGCATCGGCGGCCTGGAACTGCTACGGCGCGTCCGCCGCACGGATGCGCGGGTCCCGGTGCTGATCCTGACCGCGAGGGACGCCACGGCCAGCAAGGTCGAGAACTTCGAGGCCGGTGCGGACGATTACCTCACAAAGCCCTTCGCGTTCGCCGAACTGCAGGTGAGGGTGAAGTCCCTGCTGCGGCGCGGACCCGTGAGCCAGGGTGGCACGCTGCGCGTGGCCGACCTGGAGATCGACCGGCTGACCCAGCAGGTCCGCCGCGGCGGCCGGCGCGTCGAGCTGACCCCGAAGGAATACGGACTGCTCGAGTACCTGGCAACCCAGCCTGGCCGGGTGCTGTCGCGCACCATGATCGTCGAGCATGTCTGGGATGAGAGCTTCGAAGGGCTGACGAACATCGTGGACGTGTACGTCCGGCACCTGCGCGAGAAGGTGGACGCCCCCCATCCGCTCAAGCTGATCCACACGGTGCGCGGCGTCGGCTATAGCCTGTCGGAGGACTCCTCGCCGTGACGGTGCGGTCGATCCGCTTCCGGATGACGGCCTGGTACGCCGGTCTCTTGACCGCGGTCGTCATTGCGCTCGGCGCGCTCCTGTTCCTGCACCTCAAGAGCTACCTTGAGAACACCCTGCTGGAGACCCAGGCGCGCCGCGCCCGGCAGATCTGCGACACGCTGGTGGCGAATGTCGGGACCACGGGGGAGGCCTATGTCGCCAGGGAGGTCGCCGCCCTCTATGGCCCGGAGAAGAGCGACCGGTTCATCCGCATCACGGGCCGCGACGGACGGCTGGTCTACGTCTCCGGCGTCCCGTTCAGCCAGGCATTCGATCCGGCGGCCGTGCCGGCGGCGCAACAGTCGTCGCTGGCCGAATTCACGCGCAAGCAGCCGATCGGCGACGGGCCGGCGCTGCTGATCGCCGCCGTCAGGGTCCGGGCCGGGGGCGCCCCCTACCTGGTCGAGGTCGGCACCTCGGCCGCGCCCGTCGAGACCCTGTTCCACCACCTACTGCTGCTGCTCGGCGTGGGGCTGCCCGTCGTCGCGCTGCTCGCGGCCTCGGGGGGGTATCTCCTCATCCACAGGACCCTGCGACCGGTGGACCAGATTGCCGGAAAGGCGGAGCAGATCACGCAGCACAACCTGAGCGAGCGCCTGCCTGTCCCGGCTACCGGCGACGAATTGGAAAGCCTGTCGATCGCGCTCAACCGCATGATCACGCGCCTGGACGACGCCTTCATGAATTCAAAGCGGTTCGTGGCCGACGCCTCCCACGAGTTGCGCACTCCCCTGACCATCCTTAGGGGGGAGCTGGAAGCCATGGTCCGGGAGGAGGGCGCCCCGGACCAGCAACGCGAGCGCCTCGGCGGCCTCCTTGAGGAGGTCGAGCGCCTCTCCATGATCGTCGAGCGGCTCTTCGCCCTCTCGCGCATGGACGCGGGCGAGGCCCAGTCCGAATGGGTCCGATTCGACCTGGCAGAGCTCGCGACCACGACGGCGGGCCAGATGACGCTCCTGGCGGAGGACCGCAGGATCGCGGTCGCCTGCGACGTCGGCCTGCCGGTCATGGTGAACGGCGATCGCTCCCGGCTGAAGCAGGTCGTCGTCAACCTTCTCGACAACGCGATCAAGTACACGCCGGACGGGGGGGCGGTGGGGCTGCGCGTCTTTACGGCCCAGGGCTCGGCCGTGCTCGAGGTGACCGACACCGGCGTGGGCATTCCCGCCGAGGACATTCCCCGCATCTTCAACCGCTTCTTCCGCGTGAGCCAGACCCGGGCCCAGCATCCGGAGGGTGCTGGCCTCGGGCTCGCCATCGTCGAGTCCATCTGCCACGCGAATCGCGGCGAGATCGAGGTGGAGAGCGCCCCGGGCAAGGGGAGCTGCTTTCGCGTCAAGCTGCCGCTGGCGGCCTGAGCCGGCCGAGCCGCAGCCGTTCGAGGTCAAGTTCGAGAGCACCAGCCGCGCGCTGTCGCGCGCATCGACATGCGGCCGCCGTAATGAGCGTTTGCCTCGATGGGGTCGACGATGGCGTGAGTGCCGTCCCGTGGCGATATGCGCCGCGCGATGCCGAGCAGAAGTGCGCCGATGAGCGGCACAAGAATGACGGGCACGGTTGAAGTGTGGACCTCGGCGCTCAAGTGCGTGTTCGGCGGCGGAGCGAAGGCCCATTCGTGCAGCAGCGATACCAGCTGGTGCAGGCTCGCCGTGATCAGCCCCACGACGGCGCCGATTTCGGACGAGAACGCAATTACGCCGATTTTGGAGTTGCGCACGGCGCGCCGGCCGAGAAGGAAGCCTCTCAAAAAGCGGGCGCACGATCGCGCGGCCTTACGGGAACCTCGGATGCCGTCTGCATCCGCGGGAGTTTGGTGAGCTGCGCCGGGGAAACCAGGGGGCGGGTCGAGGTCACGCCAGGTCCCGAGGATGGAATCGCCTGAGGGAAAGCCGCCCATGGCTGGACCCCGACCCATGCGCAACATCGCGGCGCGAGGTGAATCCCAGTTGAGCGGGAGATTAAGATCCGCTCATTGGGTTGTCATGCCTAGGGGGCGTTGGACTTGACGCATCGACACAAACGACCCCTCCCTTCGACGTATACGTCGAACCTCCCCTTTCAGGGGGAGGATAGGAGGGGGTCGTTTTCATTCAGCCACTTGAGTCAATCTCAGCGGCCGCTGGTATCAGTCGTCCAGCCGGTGCGGCCCGCAAAGCTCGACGGTTTCGCAAGTCATCAGGCCGATATCCTTGCGTTCGGCGAGGCGTCGGATCAAGGGCTCGAGCTTTCGCGCCGCGTCGACAATCTCGACAACCACCGCAAGGTCGGTGGAAGAGAGCACATCGGCAGTATGCAGCCGCGTCGAGCGGCCATAGCCGGCCGACCCGCGAAACACCGTGGCGCCGGCAATGTGCAACGCCCGCGCCTCCTGCACGATCGACTTGAAGAGCGGCTGATCGACGTCCATCTTGTCCTCGCCAAGATAGATTCTCAGGCGACGGATCTCGGATCGGGCTGAGTCCTGCATGGGCATTCGCCAAACTTTCACTGGGCGGCGCCAGTGTCAAACACACGCCGGAAGGCGGCGACGACCGCGGGCAGCGGCCGCTGAATCGGCGGCAGAGCCTGATAGTCTTCCCAGCCGCCGCCCAGCCCACGGTAAAGCGCCACCAGGGCATCCGCCGCCGTCTGGTTCGTGGCGGCATACTGGTTCTCGAGATCGAATTCCTGGCGCTGCGCATCCAGCACGTTGAGATAATCGGTGAGACCGCGCTCGTAGCGTTCGGTGGCTAAAGTCACTGAGCGCTGGCTCGCCACCAGAGCTGTCGAGAGATACGCCAGGCTGTTCTGCTCCGCGGCGTAGACCTGCGCTGCGCTGTCCACCTGCTGCACCGCCTCGAGTACGGTGCGCTTGTAGTTCAACAGGAATTCCTTGTGCCGGAAATCGGCGACCTCCACGAGGGCATCAAGGGTGCCGAAGTCGAGCAAGGACCAGGTTGCCGAGGGACCCACCGCCCAGATCTCATGGCTCGACCCCGGTCCCGGCGGGTTGGGGCCCTGGACGCCGACTGCTCCGCTCACGTTGATGTGCGGGAACAGGTTGCCGATGGCCACGCCGATGCGGGCGTTCGAGGCCGCCAGCTCACGCTCCGCCTCGCGGATGTCGGGCCGATGGCGCAGAAGTTCGACCGGAAGCCCGATGCCGACGGACGCGGGCAGGGCGGGAATCATCCTTGGCGCCTGCAGCTCCTTGTCGATTGTCTCTGGATACTGGCCGATCAGCACGGCAATGCGGTAGCGAGCGGCGGCAATCTGGGCGGCCAGGGGCGCGACCTCAACCTGCAGCGTGGCGAGCTCGCGTTGTGCCAGCGTGAGGTCCAACTCATTGGTAAGGCCGCGGTTGTAGCGAATCTGCACATACTTCAGGCCCTCTTGAGCCGCGTCAACATCGTGGCTCAGAGCGGCGAGCCGCATCTCCAGGCCGCGCAAATCGAAATAGGCCTGAGCCACTTGCGCGATCACCGTGACGGTCACGTCATTGCGCGCCGCGGCCGCCGCCTGCATGTCATACCTTGCCGCTTCAAGCTCGCGGCGGAGCTGGCCGAAGAGATCTATCTCCATGCCCCCGGCGAGGCCGCCCGCCCGCTTGATCGTGCCGCCATTGCGGTTGTCGGCCGATGAGAGCGGCGGCTCGACGCGTCCGCGGGTTAGGTCGGAGCCGGTGCCGGCGCCGGTGGCGCCCGTTGCGTCGGCGGCCGGCAATAGCGTGCCCAAGACGCCGGCTTCGGTAGCCTCAGCCTCCTGAAGCCGGGCGATGGCCACCTGGAGGTCCAGGTTCGCGGCGATCGCCCGCCTGACGAGGGACGTAAGCTCGGCGTCGTTAAAGGATTCCCACCAATGAGCGAGATCGGTCGGCGCGTTCGCCGGTGCTGTGGCGGCCACGGCCGCGAAAGCCGGCGGCGCGTCGGCCTTGGGCGAATGATAATTGGGTCCGACCGCGCAGGCCCCTAGCAGGCCCAGCAGCGGCAATCCGATCCAGCGCCAGCGCATGATCAGGCCCTCTTCTTTCCGGTGGGCGCGCTTGGCTTGCCGTCCACCATCACCACATCGACCTTGTTGCCATTGGCAATCTGGCTATTGATATTGAGCACAACCTGGTCGCCCGGGCGGACTCCCGACGCGAGACTGACGGTCGTGCCGTTGTCCTCTGCGATGGTCACCGGCCGAAACTGGACGTGGCCGCCCTCGACCACCGCCACCTCGGCCCCCTGCGAGTGGAACATCATCGCCGCCGCGGGCACTTCCGAAACCCCTTCGGTCCGCAGGTGGAAGGTGGCATCGACGTAAAGGCCGGGAACGAGGGCGCCGTCCTTATTGGGAATGTCCGCCTCGACCTTCAACGTTCGCGACTGCGGATCGACCGCGTCCGATGTTCGGGTAATGGTGCCGGAGAAGACACGGCTCCCGGTGCCGCTGGTGACCACGTCCACCGGGCTGCCCACTTTCATCGAGGGGGCGGCGCTCTGCGGCACGTCGACAAACATGCGGATGGGATCGTTCTGCGTCATGCGGTAGAGCACAGTCGTGGTGGCCGTGCTGCCGGCGGTGACCAGATTGCCGATGTCGATGCGCCGCTCGATGATGACGCCGGTGAAAGGCGCCGTGACCTTCTTGTATTGCTCGAACGCGATATACTTGTCGACGTCGCCTTGCGCCTGATTCACATCGGCCTGCGCCGCCACGAGCGCCGCCTCGGCGCTCTCGTGACCGGCTTTCTTGTCCGCCGTTTCCTGTTCCGAGACCACGCCCTTCGGCGAATCGCGCCAGCGGACATAAGTGGATTCGGCGAAATCGGCTTGGGCCTTGCGCACCTTCACATTGGCCTCGGCGGTCCGCAGCTCGGCCCGTGCGGTCGTGAGCTGAGCGTCGAGGTCGGGCGTGTCGATTACCGCCAGCACTTGCCCGGCGGTGACGTGGTCGCCGATATCAACGAACCAATTGGAGACGTAACCATCCACTCGCGCGTAGATCGTCGCCTCGTACCAGGCGGCGGTCTCGCCGGGAAGTGTGAGTGGGCTGGTCGGCGCGGCGGGCTTCACCGTGGCGACATCCACCTCCGCGGGCGCTGCGGCGGCGAGTGCCGTTTCCACCGCGAGCTCATGCGCCTCGAAGGTGCGCATGGAGAACACGATGATGAAGGCCACCAGCAGGACGCCGAGCACTATGCCCGCCGCGACCTGCGTACGCGTGCCGGTGTCGGCCGCGCGCATGAACGCTACGAACCGCCCCACGGTGTTTCGGCGCGAAGTCCCGGCCTCCCGCGGCGGGCCTTCGCGCCTGTCGGGTGCTGTGTTCGGTGCGCCGGCTGGCGAGTCGGTGCGCGTTGCTTTCGCGTCGTGTGGCATTGCTATTCTCTCCTCGTGCGGACGGTGTTATTAGGCTGTTGCAGGTGGGTCTCCGTGAGAAAGGCCATGCGCTTCCGGCTGTGGCCGCAGGCGACGGCGCAACAGGCCGTACATCGACGGCACGAACACGAGCGTGGCGAAGGTCGCGAACATCAGGCCGCCGACGACCGCGCGAGCCAGCGGCGCGTTCTGCTCGCCGCCTTCGCCGACGCCGAGAGCCATGGGAATCATGCCCAGAATCATCGCGCCGGCGGTCATGAGAACGGGGCGCAGCCGAGTGTAGCCGGCATTCAAGGCCGCTTCGAGCGGCGAATCGCCCACCTCCATCCGCTGATTCGCAAATGTCACGACCAGGATGCTATTGGCCGTGGTCAGACCGATGCACATCAGCGTGCCCATGAGCGCGGGAACGCTCAGGTGCGTCTGGGTGATGAACAGAATCCAAATCACGCCGGTGAGCGCGAAAGGCACCGCCATCAGCACGATGAGGGGATCGATCCAGCTTTGGAAGTTGATGACCAGGAAGAGATAGATGAGCACGACCGCGAGCGCCATGCCCGAAAACAGGCCGGAGTAGCTCTCGCGCATGGTATCGA
>DATNHT010000045.1:0-13633 GCA_035604815.1 Opitutaceae bacterium | reverse complement strand
ATGAAGGTCGCGGACGACCTGTCGATCCAGCAGTTTGTCGAGAAGCCGAAGGACCCGGCGGTGGTCGCGAGCCTGACCCTGAGCCCCGCGGTCGAGGCGATGCTCAAGGAGCGCTCGGTCGAGAAGCGCTGCCTGGCCTCGATGGGCATCTACGTCTTCAACCGGGCCGTGCTGGCCGAGGCCCTCGAGAATTCGATGGTCGACTTCGGCCGGGAGGTGATCCCGGCCCTCCTCGGCAGGAAGAAGCTCTATGCGCACATCTTCGAGGGCTACTGGGAGGACATCGGGACGGTGAAGGCGTTCTTTGAGGCCAACCTGGCCCTCGCGCAGCCGCTTCCGCCGTTCAACTTCTTCGACGCGACCACGCCGGTTTACACCCTCTACGAGTACCTGCCCGCCTCGAAGCTGAACAAGTGCAAGGTCGACAACGTGGTGGTCGCCGATGGCGCCATACTGACCGACTCGTCCGTCAAGCACTGCCTGTTCGGCATCCGCTCGTACGTCGGCGAGGGCTCGGACCTTGAGGACGTGATCGTGATGGGCGCCGACTACTACGAGACGCCGGAGCAGATCGCGTCAAACCTGGCCCGCGGCAAGCCGAATCTCGGCATCGGCCGGGGGTGCTACATCCGCAGGGCGATCATCGACAAGAACACGCGGATCGGCGACGGCGTGAGGCTGTGCGCCGCGCCCAATCCGGACGGGACGTACGTGGGCGGCGCGGTCGTCATCCGCGACGGTGTCCTCGTGGTGCCGAAGGGGGCCACGGTCCCCCCGGGGACGGTGGTGTAGCCGCCGGCGCCTGGAGCCCGCCGAGGGGCTCGCCCCGGCGCGCCCATAGGAGGAGGCCGAATGCGATCAGGAACAGCGAGTAGAAGGTGCCCCGGCTCATCCCCAGGATGAGCGAGGCGTCGGGCTCGCGGAACGCCTCGCAGGCGATGCGGACGCAGGCGTAGAGGACGAGGAATTCGCCCGCGAGCCTTCCGGGCCTCGCGCGGACGACGTCGCTCCTCCAGAAACGCCACTGCATGTAGACGAGGAGCAGGGCGCCCTCGAGCGCGGCCTCGTAGAGCTGCGAGGGGTGCCGCGGCACGAGCAGGCCCGGCTCCTCGGGGCTCGCGCTGCGCGGAAAGATGACGGCCCAGGGCAGGTTCGCCGCCTTGCCCCAGAGCTCGCCGTTGATGAAATTCGCGATCCGTCCGAAGAAGAGCCCGGCCGGCGCCGTCGACGCCACCAGGTCCGCGAGGTGCAGGAAGGGGATCCTGGCGGAGCGGCCGAACCAGGCGACCGCTAGGATGACGCCGATCATCCCGCCGTGGCTCGCCATCCCGCCCTCCCATACGCGCAGAATCGCGAGGGGGTCGGTTGCGAAGCTGCGCCAGGCGTCGTACAGGATGTATGAGCCGATCCTCCCGCCGAGGACGACGCCGACGACGGCGGCCACCATGAAGTCGGCGATCCTGGCCGCGGGAAGCAGCGAGCGGCCCGCCCGGGCGTAGCGCTGCAGGAGCCACGCCGCGGTCAGGAACCCGAGAGCGTAGGCCAGCCCGTAATAGCGTATGCCGAAATTGTCCGTGAAGCGAACGAGGAAGGGGTCGAGCCGGTCAACCCAGTACCCGAGCGCCGGGCTCATATGCGCCTCCGGTCCTGCTTCTGGGTCTTCGCCCGCGCCAGCTCGCGCATGTCCACGGCGACGTCGTCCTTCTCGAATATCTCGCGGCCGAGCAGGTGCTCGATGACATCCTCCATGGTCACGACGCCCGCCGTCGCGCCGAACTCGTCGACGGCGACGAGCAGCTTGTTGTGCGTCTTCAGCGACACCTGGAGCGCGTTGCCCACGGTCACCGTCTCGGGGATGAACTGCGCCTCCTGCATGAAGTGCTCCACGAGCCCGCCATCCTGGTCCTGGGCCTTGGCCTTGAGCAGGTCTTGCCTGCGCACGACCCCCACGATGTCGTCCATGTTCTTGCCGAAGACCGGCATCCTGCCGAAGGGCAGGGTGGGATACTCGTTGAAGACCTCGGCCACCGACGAGGAGCGGCTGAGCGCCGTGACGACGGTGCGCGGCGTCATGATCTCGCTCACCCGCACGTTGTCCAGGGAGATGGCGTTGGCGATGATGCTCGACTCGCTCGATGACAGCGTCCCCTCCTGCGCCCCCCGCTCGGCGAGGAGGATAATCTCCTCGCCGGAGCCGTGGAGCTTCGCAGGGGGCCCGACGAAGGGCCTCACCACGAGCGCGCAGAGCCACGTGACGGGGGAGAGGACGCTCCGAAGCCAGCCGATGGGATACACGACGAAGGGCTGGAGCTCGCGGCGGTGGCCGACGCCGATGTTTTTTGGCAACACCTCGGAGAACACGAGCAGGACGGCCCCAAAGCCGATCGATATCGCGGCGAGCGCGGTGCCGCCATAGAAGTGCGCGGCCAGGGCCCCGACGATCACCGAACCCAGGCTGTTCGCAACCGTGTTGAG
The DNA here is from genome assembly GCA_035604815.1 of Opitutaceae bacterium. GTDB lineage: Bacteria > Verrucomicrobiota > Verrucomicrobiia > Opitutales > Opitutaceae > Palsa-1447. The sequence continues at coordinate 11,158 of DATNHT010000045.1, read as the reverse complement.
GGTGAGGACCGCCGAGATTGTCGCGTCGATCTCCCGCTTCAGGGTCTCAAGGAGGGCGCCCCGCTTTGGGGCCGACCTCTTCAGTGCCTCGACCTCGGCGATGGTCGTGGACAGGACGATCGACTCGAAGAGGGAGCACAGGAACGAGGTGCCGACGGTGAGGACGATGACAAGGGGGAGGAGAAACCTGACCATTGCCGCACCCTATGCGGCGCGGCACTTTATGCCGACCACAAAAGAGCCTTGCAGGGGGGCCGGTTTAGAGGGCTACGTATGGGGCATGGGCGACCTCATGCGCACCCCCCTTCGGGACTTTCACGCGGCACACGGCGCGAAGCTCGTCGATTTTGCAGGATGGGAGATGCCCGTGCAGTACCGGAGCATCCTCGAGGAGCACCGGGCGGTGAGGCGCGCCGCGGGCCTCTTCGACGTGAGCCACATGGGCGAGGTCGACATACGGGGGCCCGGCGCCGGGGCGTTCCTGAACAGCCTCGTGACAAACGACGTCGGAAAGATGTATCCGGGCAGGGTCCTCTATTCGCCGATGTGCCACCCGGACGGGGGGGTGATCGACGACCTGCTGGTCCACATGCGGGGCCCGGGGGACTACTTCCTGTGCATCAACGCCGGCAACACGCCGACGGACCTCGAGTGGATCCGCGCGAGGGCGGCGGGCTGGGACCTGGGCGTGACGGACCGCTCGCAGGGATGCGCGCTCATCGCCGTCCAGGGACCGCGAGCGGCCGCAATCGTGCAGTCCCTCGCACAGGCGAATCTCGGGTCCCTCAAGTACTATCATTTCGCGGAGGGCGTCGTCGCGGGCGTCCAGTGCACCGTCAGCCGCACGGGCTACACGGGGGAGGACGGTTTCGAGCTCTACCATCCGGCGGCCGACGCGCCGGCGCTCGCGGAGGCGCTGCTCGCGGCCGGCCGGCCGCACGGGCTCGAGCTCTGCGGGCTCGGCGCGCGCGACAGCCTGAGGCTCGAGGCGGGCTTCCCGCTCTACGGCCACGAGCTGACCCGCGAGATATCGCCCCTGACGGCCGGGCTCGGCTGGACGGTCAAATTCGACAAGGCGGGCGATTTTTCCGGGCGCGAGGCGCTTGCCGCCGAGAAGAGGGCCGGCTCGGCGCGCAAGGTGGTGTTCTTCAGGACCGGGGACCGGCGCATCGTGCGCCCGGAGACCCCGGTGGAGGGTGTCGACGGGGCGATCGCGGGCCGCGTGCTCTCCGGGACGCTGTCGCCGATGCTGGCCGAGGCCATCGGGTCGGCGCTCGTCGAGGCCGCCTCCTCTGCTCTGCCGCTGCGGGCCGGCGTGAGGGGCAGCCCGATCGACTTGATTCTCGTCAAGCCACCGTTCGTCGAGCTAAGAAAGGCCTCATGAGCAACGTGCCAGGCGCGCTCCGCTATGCAAAGTCCCACGAATGGCTGAAGCCCGAGGGCGACGGCACGGCGACGGTGGGCATCACCGACTACGCGCAGGACTCGCTCGGGGACATCACGTATGTCCAGCTCCCCAAGGTCGGGGCGCTGCTCAAGAAGGGGACGCCTTTCGGCGTTGTGGAATCGGTCAAGGCCGCGTCCGACGTCTACGCTCCCGTGGACGGGACCGTGGTCGCCGTCAACACGGCGCTGGACAGCGCGCCCGAGACCCTGAACAAGGATCCCTACGGGGGGGGCTGGATCCTCAAGCTCAGGCCCTCGGATTCGGCGGAGGCCGAGGCGCTGCTCGACGCCGCGGCCTACTCGGAGCTCACGGCCTAAAGCCTTGTTTGCCCGGCGCCTCGACTTCGCCGAGGGATCTCGGCTCGCCCACCTCGACGGCTCCCTCCGGGACCCGCGTCCTCAACAGCCCGTTGCTGGCCTGCCCGAAATACCGTGAAGCATACTGCGCCATCGCAGGCAGGGCCTTGTCGAACTGATTGTGGCGTTCGCTGACGCTGAATCGGGTTTCCCAAAGGAGCTTGTGCTTCCTTTCCCTCCACATGAGCTGGAAGTCATAGGCCATCAGGACCACGAAGTAGCGGTTCTCCTCGATCTCCGCGACCTGGTCGCGCTGGTCGACGCCGAGAGCCGTGTGCGCGATGTACTTGCCGTAGTCCGTCCCGATCAGTCCGGTGGATTCGTAACCCAGGATCGCGGCATTCTTGCAATCGATCCGGTCAGTTTCCCGATTCGCCATGGCAAGCTGAGTGAGTCCGGAGGAGAGGACGGCATCCGCCGCCCCCTCATCGACTGAAATGAGCATCTTGTATTCAGCCAAGGACTGCTGGTAGTTGGCATACAGGGGATTTTCTTCTGGCCGCATGGGTACGGCGGTTGTTCCCCAGTAAACCATTATGAGGAGCCTCGTCTTGGCCGGGTCCCTTGCGGGTAGATATTTCCGGCCGGCCAGCGGCTCGGCGATGGCCCGTGCTACGTCCATGAAATGAAGCCTGTCGAACGTGGCATCACTGATATCTCCCCCCCATTGTCCCCCTTCTCCAAAGGCATAGAATTCAGGCTGGATCGAGCCGTCGGGAAGCTTGGCGCGGACGTAGTCGTCGCTCACCCTGGAAACCACCGCGGTGATCCCGTCGAGATCTCCGGCAGCGCGGGCCAGCGTCAGGTGAGGCAGCAGCATGGCGCAGGCCGCCAGGAGCCGCAGCGGCGATCGAGGTGCGCGAGATGCATTCATGTTCCTGGCTCGCTTCGGCGGGCGCTGCCTGATGGGACAGAGGATAGTGCATTCGAGCCCGCCAGCAAGCAAACTGGCCGTGAATGGGGGCCCTCAGCCCCTCCGGTCCTGCTTGCGCCGCTCGGTCGCACCCAGGATGCGCTTGCGCAGGCGCAGGTTCTTGGGCGTCACCTCGACGAACTCGTCCGCCGCGATGTACTCGATCGCGCGTTCGAGCGACAGCTTTGTCGGGGGCGTCAGCTGGATGCCCTTTCCCTCGCCCTGAGAGCGGAAGTTCGTGAGCTGCTTCGCCCGCACGGCGTTGACGGGTACGTCCTCGTTGCGGGGATTCTCGCCCACGATCATCCCCTCGTAGACCTCCTCGCCGGGGCCGACGAAGAGCTTGCCGCGCTCCTGCGCGGCGTCGAGCGCGTAGGCGGTGGTGACTCCGGGCTCGGTCGCGAGGATGGTGCCGGTGAGGCGCGTGAGCACGTCCCCCGCGTAGGGCGCGTATTCCTTGAAGAGGTGGCTCATGACCCCGCGGCCGCTGGTCGCGTTGACGACGTCGATCTCAAAGCCGATCAGGCCGCGCGTCGTGATGGTGGCCTCAATCATCGTCGAGTGGGAGAGCTTTTCCAGGTTGGTCATCACTCCCTTGCGGTTCGCCAGGTTCTGGACGATCGCGCCGACGCACTCGTCGGGGACCTCGATCCAGACCGTCTCAAAGGGCTCGAGGCGCTTCCCGTTCTCGTTCCTCTCGATCACCGTCGGCCGGGACACAAGGAGCTCGAAGCCCTCTCGCCGCATCGTCTCGACGAGCACGGCGATCTGCATCGCCCCGCGGGCCTTCACGGTGTAGACGCCCGCCGTCTCGGTCTCCTCGACCTTGATCGAGACGTTGGTCTTCAGCTCGCGGAACAGGCGGTCGCGGAGCTGGCGGGAGGTGACAAGCCTGCCCTCGCGGCCGACCAGCGGTCCGTCGTTCACGCAAAACTGCATCTCGAGCGTCGGGGGGTCGATCTGGGTGAAGGGCAGGGCGTGCTGCTCCTCGCTTGCGGCGATCGTGTCGCCGATGTCGATGTCGTCGAATCCGGACAGGCCCACGATGTTGCCGGCGCTTCCGCTCTCCGCCTCGGCCGTGCCGAGGCCCGTGAACTCGATCACCTTGGTGATCTTCGCGCGCGTCTTCGAGCCGTCCGAGTTGCGGATGACGAAGACCGGGTCGCCGAGCCTCGCCGTGCCCCCGAGGATCTTGCCCACGGCGATCCGGCCCACGTAGTCGCTCCAGTCGATGTTCGACACGAGCATGTAGAAGGGCGCGTTCGGCTTTGCGAACGGGGGCGGAACGTGGTCGAGGATCGTCTGGAACAGGGGGGACATGTCCTTCCTCTCGTCGCCCAGCTGGTACATCATGTAGCCGTCGCGGGCGGATCCGTAGACGACCGGCGCGTCGAACTGCTCCTCCGTCGCGTTGAGTTCCAGGAGAAGCTCCTGGACCTTGTCGTACATCTTCCTCGGCTCGGAGTGCTCCCGGTCTATCTTGTTGATCACGATCACGACCTTGAGGCCGTGGGCCAGGGCCTTGCGCAGCACGAAGCGCGTCTGGGCCTGGGGACCGTCGTAGGCATCGACGAGGAGAAGCACGCCGTCGACCATCCGGAGCGCCCGCTCGACCTCGCCCCCGAAGTCCGCGTGCCCGGGGGTATCGACGATGTTGATGGTCTTGTCCCGCCAGTGCACGGACGTGTTCTTCGCCTTGATGGTGATGCCTTTCTCCTTTTCCAGGTCCATCGAGTCCATGGCGCGCTCCTCGACCTGCTGGTTGGCGCGGAAGGCGCCGCCCTCCTTGAGCAGCTTGTCGACCAGGGTCGTCTTGCCGTGGTCAACATGGGCTATGATGGCGATATTGCGGATGTTCTGGTTCATTGCGCGGGCCGGTCAGTGATTCTGAAAAAGAGGACAATCGTGCCATTCGTGAATCTTGAACGCAAGGGTGAACGGGGCGCCTGGAGCTGGCGCGTCCCCCCCGGCGGCCGCGTCCTCAAGCCGTCTCGGCCGCCGCCATCGACGGGAACTTAGTCCCAAGGCGCGCGGCGGGCGCCGGAGCGCGTGGGCGTCTCGGCCTCCCACCCGCCGGCGGCAGGCGCCCTATCAAGAGTTCTTATAAGTCCTTGCGTAGAATTACCCAGCGCCTCTCCGCGGGCTAGGCCCACGCGCCGGTCCCGCGGCCCCGCCTCCCGGCGAGCCCGGGCCGGGGTGGGCCGGCCCAACGCGCGGGACCCGCCGTGCGCAAAAAAAAATAAGGCCCCGGAACCTTTCGGTTCCGAGGCCAAATTTGGGGGTGGGCGCTCGCCACGCGCTCTTTCCCATCGCATACGTTGGGCGCACTCGCTTTCGCGGGCCGTATGCTCCCCGACGCCACTCTTCGCGGCATGCGAAGTTCTCAATCTCATGGCGGGATCGCTCCTACCGTTGCCGGTTGGAGTCTATCGAGTGAGGCCTCTTCGCCCAGTTCGGCCACCCCCTGCCAGGGGCGGCACGCCGGACGTGGTGCAGACACGCCTACAAGTGCGGATCTTTCGCGTCGGCACCGTTGCCACGGGGACGGCATCGGCTTTTGACCGATCGTTAGCCCCGCGTTACGGGTCTGACCTCTTAACTCTCAGGCTGCCTTCGCTTTGCAGTTGGGTGACGTGAATTTACACGCCGCCCAATTGAGGAGGTTTCACGGGATTTGCCTGGCCCGCTCGCTCCCCGCCGTCCCGTCTCCCTTGCGCGCCCGGTTCGTTTTTACCGATCCGGGCCTTTTGGCGGGGTCGTCCCGCCGGGAAACGCGACTGCGTTCTGGTCTGCGCAGTAGCAGCCGTACCCTCTGGGTAACTGCGTCGGCACGCGGATCGAAACTCCCCGCGTACCTGACTCGGCTCGGATCGCGGTTTCTAATCGCGCCTTGCCGCTCAGCTCCTGAGTTCATGCAACTGGAGCGGTCATGACACCGTCCAGAGGAGCTGGTGATATTGCCTGCGCGCGCATCACTGCGCTGAGGGGATGGCAGCACCAGCTGCCGCCGTCCTTTCCCCGGTCGCCCGGGATTATCTCAGCCGTGCTTTCGAAGGGGTTTTCAGACCTTCGCGCTGCGGCTGTTCTATCAAGGAACGCGGTGAGCTTGTAGGGGCGTTACGAATAGGTGAAGGTTTTCTTATCCACAATCCCTTCACACCAGGACCCTGTGAATAACCGGTGAGCTACATTGCTCGCAGGTTATTCACATCCCCGCGATGTCGCCCCGCGACCTTCCCGTCTACGAACTTGAGTCCGCCCTCGTCGCCTCGCTGCGCGCCAGAGGCCGGGTGATCGTGCGGGCGCCGACCGGCTCAGGCAAGTCGACGCAGATACCGCAGATCCTGCTTCGGCACGGATTGCTGGATGGGGGCCAGGTCGTCGTGCTCCAGCCGCGCAGGCTCGCGGCGCGAATGCTCGCCCGGCGCGTCGCGGAGGAGATGGGAACCGAGCTGGGCGAGGCCGTGGGCTACCAGATCCGCCTGGAGTCGCGGGTGAGCGACCGGACGAAGATCCGCTTCGTGACGGAGGGGATACTCCTTAGGCAGATGACGTTCGACCCTCGCCTTAGCGGCGTCAGCGCGGTCATATTCGATGAGTTCCACGAACGCCACCTCTACGGGGACATCTCGCTCGCGCAGGCCGTCGGGATCCAGCGCACCTGCCGGCCCGACCTCAAGATCGCCGTCATGTCGGCCACCCTGGACTCGGGCGCGCTCAGGGACTACATGGAGCCCTGCGACGTCCTTGAGTCGCAGGGCCGGGCGTTTCCGGTTCGGGTCGAGTACCTCGCCAAGCCCGTCGACTTTGACTCCGATCCCGTTTGGGAGGTTGCCGCCCGCCAGTGCGAGCGCGTGGCGGAGGCCACGGGGGGCGACATGCTTGTCTTCATGCCCGGGGCCTACGAGATCGGCCGCACGATCCAGGCGGTCCAGGGCATCCGGAGCCTCCGGGGCCTCGCGGTGCTCCCGCTGCATGGCAAGCTGCCCGCCGCCGCCCAGGACCGCGCGGTGGCGCGCTGCGCGGGGCGCAAGATCATCGTCTCCACCAACGTCGCGGAGACCTCGCTCACGATCGACGGGGTGACCGCGGTGATCGACAGCGGGCTCGCCCGGATCGCGCGCTTCGACCCCGTCCGAGGGATCAACACGCTCTTGGTCGAGAAGATCTCCGCGGCGAGCGCCGACCAGCGGGCGGGCCGCGCCGGGCGCACGGCGCCCGGCGTGTGCGTCAGGCTCTGGACAGAGCGCGAGCACGGCCAGCGCCCGTCCCATGAGGTGCCCGAGGTGAAGCGCCTGGACCTCTCCGAGGTCGTCCTGACGCTCAAGGCGTCGGGGATCGTCGATCTGGACGGATTCGCCTGGCTGGAGCGGCCCGATGCGCGGAGTCTCGCGCGGGCGGAGGCGCTGCTCGCGGACCTTGGAGCCCTGGACGGCGCCGGACGGGGGATAACGGACACCGGCCGGCTCATGCTGCGCTTTCCCGTCCATCCCCGCTACGCGCGGATGTTCCTCGTGGCCCAGAAGCGGGGCTGCGTCCGCCCGGTGGCGATGATCGCCGCGCTCACCCAGGGCCGGAGCTTCCTGCTGCGCGGCGCGACCCGGCAGGTGGACGAGGCGCGCGAGGAGGCCCTTGGGGAGGAGCACGAGAGCGATTTCTTCCTGCTCATGCGGGCCTGGCGCTTCGCCGACCGCTGCGGGTACTCGCCCGACGCGTGCGGCCGGCTCGGCATCCACGCTCAGTCGGCCCGCCAGGTGGGGCCGCTCTTCGAGCAGTTTGTCGCGATCGCGGGCGCGGAGGGGCTCGACGCATCGGAACGCCGGGTCGACGGGCGCGAGGTCCGCAAGTGTATCCTCGCCGGCTTCCCGGACCATCTCGCACACAGGCTCGACGCGGGGACGCTCCGGTGCGACCTGGTCCACGGGCGCCGCGGGATGCTGGCGCGGGAGAGCGCGATCGGAAAGGCGCCGCTCCTTGTCGCCGCGGAGATCACGGAAGTGGGCGGCCGCGGCGGGGAGGTGAGCGTCCTGCTGAGCCTGGCCACCGCGGTGGAGGAGGCTTGGCTCGAGGAGCTCTTCCCGGGCGAATTCAGGGATGAGCGCGAGGTTTCCTACGATCCGGCGGCCAAGCGGGTGGTCGCCCGGAGCGAGAAGCGCTTCCGTGACCTCGTGCTCGAGTCTAGGTCCCGATCGGATGGCGTCCCGCCGAACGAGGCCGCCGCGCTCCTCGCGCGCGAGGTGCTTGCGGGCAGGATTGCGATCGACGCCTGGGACGACTCCGTCGAGCAGTGGATCACCCGGGTCAACCGCCTCGCCGAGTGGTTTCCCGAGACGGAGGTCAATCCGATAGGCCCTTCGGAGCGCACGACGCTCGTCGAGCAGGTTTGCTACGGCGAAACCTCCGCACGCGGAGTCAAGGGCAGGGAGGTCATGCCCGTCCTGAGGGACTGGCTGACCGCGGAGCAGCTCGCGGCAATGGACGAGATTCTGCCCGATCGGCTGACGATGGCGAACGGCCGCCGGTCGCGCCTCACCTACCCCAAGGAGGGGCCGCCCGTGCTGAGCGCGCGGATCCAGGAGCTGTACGGCATCGAGGGCCGGTTCTCGCTGGGCCGGGGCCGCGTGCCGGTCAGGATCGAGGTGCTCGCCCCCAACCAGCGGCCCATCCAGGTCACGGAGGATCTGTCGACCTTCTGGAGGTCCGTCTACCCGAAGATCAAGCCCGAGCTTTCGCGCCGGTACCCGCGGCACGAATGGCGCTGATCACGGCACGGCGACGGCGCTCGTGAGCACGAGGTTCCTGGACGAGGTGCCCACGGCGACCGTGTACGAGCCCGGCTCGACCTCCCAGCCGCCCTTCGCCTCGTCGAAATACTCGAACGCCGTCCGGTCCAGGACGATCGAGGCGGTCCTTGTCTCGTCCGGGGCAAGGCTCATTCTGCTGAAGCCCTTGAGCTCGCGCACCGGCCGCGACACCCGTGAGGGGGCGGGGGGGCTCAGGTAGATCTCCGAAACCTCGTCGCCGGCGCGCGTCCCGTTGTTCGTGACCTCGAAGGTGATCGTCCAGTGCCCGTCGGCCGACGCCTCGACATGGAGCTTGTCGTAGTGGAAGGTGGTGTAGCTCAGCCCGAACCCGAAGGGGAAGAGCGGAGCGACGCCCTTGGCGTCGAACCAGCGGTATCCCACGAAGATTCCCTCCGCGTAGTCGACCCTTCCGTTGGACCCGGGATAGTTGCCGAACGAGGCGGAGTCCTCCCTGCGCTTTCCAAAGGAGACGGGGAGCTTTCCGCTCGGGTTCACGGCGCCGAGGATCACCTCGGCGACGGCCCGCCCGCCCTCCTGCCCCGGGTACCACGCCTGGAGGAGCGCGGGGACCTGTCCGATCCAGTCGGCGGTCGCCAGGGCGCCGCCCGAGTTCAGGACGACTATGGTCCTCGGATTGAGCGCCGCGGCCCTGCGTATGAGCTCCGGCTGGTCGTCGGGGAGTTCGAAGGTCCGGTCGGCGCCCTCGCCCTCGAGCATCAGGTTGAACCCCGCGCACACGACCGCGGCGTCGGCGGCGCGCACGCGCGCGGATTCGGCGTCGGTCAGCAGCGGCGGGACCGGTCCCCAGGCGAAGCGGATCGCCGGCGAGCCCGCGGCGTTGCGGCTGGCCTCGACCGAGAGCTCGTAAGCCTTTCCGGCTTGGAGATCCGCCAGCGCGGACAGCGTCTCCCCGGTGTTTCCCCAGCTCATGATGATCAGCTTTCCGTCGAGCTTGACGGCGACACCGCCGTCGTTCTCGACGAGAAAGACGAACTTTCCCGTGGAGGGCGCCCGGATTGAGCCCGTCCACCTCGCCCTGTAGTTGGCGAGGTCGACGCCGGGCGCCGGCGGTTCCGTCCAGTTGTGGTCGATCCTGCTGTCGGCGGCCGTCGCGATCACCTTCGCGTCGCGCCATTCGCGGGTGAGAAACTCGAGCTTGAGCGGGCCCTCGTAGCCCGCGGTCGCGACCAGCCTCCTTAGGAGCTCCTGCCCGCGCCAGGGAATCACGTCGATGCGGACCTTGCGGCCCGCCACCTGGCGCAGACCCTCGGCGACGCTCACGAAGTGGAACGGCTGGACGTGCGCGCTTCCGCCGCCCGCGGGAAGGCCGAGCGCGTTCGGGCCGAGCACGACGATCGTCTTCGCCCGCTTCGGGTTCAGGGGAAGCGCGTTGTGCTCGTTCTTTAGGAGCACGATCGCCTCGCGCGCCACCTTCAGGGCGACCGCCGTGCTGCGCGGGTCGTCCTTCGGCGTCGAGTCCACCGCCTGCGGGCGGTCCAGGAAGCCGTTGGCGATCTCGAGCCTCAGGATCCGGCGGACCTTGTCGTCGATCGTCGCCATGGTGACCCGGCCGGACTCGATCAGCGGCTTCAGGTTTGCGGGGTTCATGTATCTGCCGGAGGGCATCTCCAGGTCCAGCCCGCCGTTGGCGGCCCCGAGGGCGTCGTGGGCCGCGCCCCAGTCCGACATCAGCACCCCCTTGAAACCCCAGTCGCCCTTGAGGACCTTGTTGTTGAGCCAGTCGTTGGCGCTGCAGTAGGTGCCGTTGAGGCGGTTGTAGGCGCACATGACGGCCCAGGCGTGGCCCTGCTCCACGGCCGCGCGGAACGCGGGAAGGTAGATCTCGCGCAGGGCCCGCTCGCCGATTCTCGCGTCAATGGTGCCGCGCTCGGTTTCCTGGTTGTTCGCGGCGAAGTGCTTGACGGTCGCCACGACGCCCTGGCTCTGGATGCCGGTGGCGATCTGGCTGGCGAACGCGCCCGCGAGGAACGGGTCCTCCGACAGGTACTCGAAGTTCCGGCCGTTCTGGGGCACCCGGTTTATGTTGACGGCGGGCCCGAGCATGATGTTGACGCCGCGCGCGCGGGCGTCGCTTCCGACCGAGGCGCCGTACTCCCTCGCCAGGTTCCAGTCCCACGAGGCCGCGAGCCCGATCGTCGCGGGATAAGCGGTCGACGGCCCGTAGTTGCGCACGCCGAGCGGGCCGTCGGCCATCTTGATTTCCGGGATGCCCAGCCGCGGGATCGGCATGATGTAGAAGTCCCGGTCTCCCCCGATGATCGACAGCTTCTCGTCCAGCGTCAGCCGCGGCAGGAGGTCGGCCACGCGGGCCTCCGCCGGGGCGGCCTTGTCCGTGTAGCCGGCGGGAGGATCGGCACTCGCGACTGCGCCCGCGGCGCAGAGTGCGCAGGCAAGGGCTCGGCGGCATGGGGTCGGGTTCATCATTTGTGGTTCCGGCGCAGGTTCGTGCGTTCGATGTTCAGGTAGGTCTTGTTGAGCATCTGGCTCTCGTAGATCTCGAGCAGGCGCATCCCCTCCCTCGGCTTCACCATGTCCTTGCGGGTGGCGGCGTCGATCTGGGCCTTCATCTTCCTGCAGAGGTCCTCCTGCTGGTACTGGACCCCCTCGATGACGTCGG
>DATNHT010000044.1:0-33601 GCA_035604815.1 Opitutaceae bacterium | reverse complement strand
CATGTTTGCCGCCCATGTCATCACCGGCGTCGTGAAGAACGTGCACACGGTGCGCTCGGGGATCGAGTACATGGTCCAGCTCGCCCGGTGGTACACGCAGAGCGCCAGGCGGCTGAAGACCGGCGAGGGGTCGATCGGCTTCTTCCAGATTGGCGGCGGAATCGCGGGCGACTTCCCGATCTGCGTCGTGCCGATGCTTCACCAGGACCTGCAGCGGGAGGGCGTGCCGCTCTGGGGCTATTTCTGCCAGATCAGCGACTCGACCACCAGCTACGGCAGCTATTCGGGCGCCGTGCCGAACGAGAAGATCACGTGGGGCAAGCTGGGCGCGTCCACGCCGAAGTTCATCATCGAGTCCGACGCCACGATCGTGGCCCCCCTGGTGTTCGCCTGGGTGCTCGGCGAGTGACGATGCCGAACCGGCTCGCGAATGCCACGTCGCCGTACCTCCTGCAGCACGCGGACAATCCGGTGGATTGGTTTCCGTGGGGCGAGCAGGCGTTTGAAACGGCGCGCAGGCTGGACCGGCCCGTCTTCCTGTCCATAGGGTACTCGACCTGCCACTGGTGCCACGTGATGGCCCACGAGTCGTTCGAGAACGAGGCCGTCGCGGGCGTGATGAACGAACACTTCGTGTGCATCAAGCTCGACAGGGAGGAGCGGCCGGATGTCGACCGGGTCTACATGGCGTACCTTCAGGCGCTCACGGGCCAGGGGGGGTGGCCGCTCAGCGTCTGGCTCACGCCGGACCTCAAGCCGTTCTATGCGGGGACCTATTTCCCCCCGGAGGACAGGCAGGGGCGGGCCGGCTTTCCGACGGTGCTGCGCGCGATCGCGCGGGGCTGGAGGGAGGACCGCGCAAGGCTCGCCGAGGAGGCCGAGCGCGTGGTCCAGGCGCTCGGGGAGCGCGAAGCGCAGGGGGCGGCGCCCGCGGCCGGCGCGGACGCCTCATTCGCGCAGGCGGCGGGCGCCGCCTTCGAGAAGGCGTACCAGCACTATGCGCAGAGCTTCGATCGCCGCCACGGCGGCTTCGGCGGGGCGCCCAAGTTCCCCAGGCCCTCCAACCTCGCGTTCCTGCTGCGGTGCGCTGCGGTCCAGGGCCCGGGTAGCGAGGCGGGGGCCGAGGCGGCCGGGATGGTTTCGGGGACGCTCGGGGCGATGGCCCGGGGCGGGATCCACGACCATGTCGGCGGCGGTTTCCACCGCTACTCGGTGGACGACGAGTGGTTCGTGCCCCACTTCGAGAAGATGCTCTACGACCAGGCCCAGATCGCGTCCTGCGCCCTCGAGGCGTGGCAGGCGACCGGCGACGAGCGGCATTCCTGGCTCGCCCGCGACATTCTCGAGTACGTGCTGCGCGACATGACGGGGCCGGAGGGCGGGTTCTACTCGGCCGAGGACGCGGACTCCGCGACGCAGGACGGCGCGGAGCCCGTGGAGGGCGCCTTCTACGTCTGGACCCTGGCCGAGGTGGAGCGGGCGCTCGGGCGGGACGCCGCGTTCGCGGCGGACCATTTCGGGATCACCGCGGACGGCAACGTCCCGCGCGCGCGGGATCCCCAGGGGGAGTTCTCCGGCAGGAATATCCTGGCCCAGGCGAGCCCCCTGGCCGAGACGGCCAGGCGCCACAGGCTGGAGCCTCAGGCGGCGAGCGACCTGCTCCTGTCGTGCCTCGGCAGGCTGCTCGCCGCGCGCTCGGCGAGGCGGCGCCCGCACCTCGACGACAAGGTGGTGGCGGGCTGGAACGGGCTCATGGTCTCCGCGCTCGCGCGGGCGGCGGTCGTTCCCGCCGAGTCCCTGCGCGACCGGCGCGCGGCCTATCTCGCCGCGGCGCTGCGCGCCGCGGCGTTCGCGCAGCGCGAACTCCTCGATCTTCCCGGCGGGCCGCCGCGCCGGTCCTGGCGCCGCGGGGCGGGATCGGGCCCCGGCTTCGCGGAGGACTGCGCGTTCCTCGTGCAGGCGTGGCTCGACCTCTACGAGGCGACGTTCGACACGGGATGGCTCGAGCGCGCGCGGGGCCTCCAGCGGGTGATGGACGAGCAGTTCTGGGATCCCGAGAGGGGCGGCTACTTCAATTCAGCCGCGGGGGCGGCGGATGTCGTCGTGCGGCTCAAGGAGGACTACGACGGGGCCGAGCCCGCGGCGAGCTCGGCGGCCGCGATGAACCTGCTCCGGCTTTCGTCGCTGACCGGGGACGAGGCCCTGCGGGAGCAGGGCCGGCGCGCGATCGCGGCGTTCCGGGGCAGATGGGAGGCCGCGCCCTACGCGATGCCCCAGCTCCTGTGCGCCTTCGAGTCCGCCCTCGAGCCGCCCCGGCACGTGGTCATCACCGGGGGTCCCGGATCGCCGGGGTTTGCGGCGCTCGCCTCCGTGGTCCACGAAAGGCTGGGGCCGCGCCGCACGCTGATCGCGCTCGACGGCGCAGCGGGCGCGCGGGCCTGGTTCTCGGCGCGCTCGCCATGGCTGGCCTACTTGGGCGCTCCGGACGCCGGTTCAACGGCTTACGTGTGCGAGGAGTTCACCTGCCGGGCCCCGGCGCGCACGCCCGGGGAGCTCCGGAAGGCGCTCGGCCACCCCGGCGGAGGGGCCTGACGGGCGCAATTCCCATTGTTTACATTCGGCCAGTGAGTGGCTTACATGGCTCCTTCCCGTATGAAAATCCTAGCCGTTGAAGACGATGCAGTCTCTCGCTCCGTCTTGTGCCGCTCACTGGAGCGACTCGGGCACGAAGTGATCGAAAGCAAGGATGGGGAGGAGGCGTGGCGGGCCTGGCTCAAGGAGAAGCCCCGCGTGGTCGTGAGCGACTGGCTGATGCCAAAGCTCGACGGGCTCAAGCTCTGCAGGCGGCTACGCCAGCAGCAGGCGCAGGAGTACCTCTATTTCATCCTGCTCACCGGCACGGGGGCGTCCGGGAAGAACCGCCGGGTCGCGGCGGATGCCGGCGTGGACGATTTCCTGACGAAGCCGGTCAACCTGTCGGAGCTCTGGATGAGGCTTCGCGTCGCGGAGCGGATCCTCGGCTACACGGTCCAGGTGCACCGCCTGGAGGAGATGATGCCGATGTGCTCCTACTGCAAGAAGATCAGGGATGACCGCAACTACTGGCAGCAGATAGAAAGCTACATCAACGAGCGCACCGGAACCGAGATCAGCCACTCGGTCTGTCCGGACTGCTACCAGAGGGTGGTGCTACCCGAGCTCGCTCGGCTCAAGAGGGAGGCGCACGCGCCCCCCGTCGCGCGAACGGTCGGACGCGGCTAAAAGGCCGCTGTGAGCTGCTGCAGGGCGCCGGGCTCGACCGAGCACTCGCCCAGGGCCGTGCACTCGATCTCGTCGTTCTTGTAGAGCTTGAACTTCACGGCGGCGGACGCCTCGTTCGTCTCCCAGCGCCACTTGCCGATCGAGACGAACGCGAGCGGCACGCCCTTTTCCCAGCTGAGCCCGGGACCGCTGCCGCGGATGAACAGGCGGTTGCCGATTCCGATGTAGGCGGTGACGACAAGCCGCGTGCCCGCGTCGGACGAAGTCGCGGGCGCGCCCGCCTCCGCCGCCGCATGGGCGGGCCGGGCCTCGCGGCCGGCCGGCGGCTCGAGGCCCAGTTCCGGCGCGGCAGCGGCAACCGGGGCGGGCTTTTTCGCGACGCGCTTGACGGGGACGGCGGCCTCGGGCGCCGGTGCGGCCGCAGGTGCGGGCGCGGCCGCAGGCGCGGGTGCGGGTGCGGGCGCCGGCTTGGGCGCGGGCGCAGGAGCGGGCGGGCGCGCGGGTGCGGGCGAACGCGCCGTGAAGGGGGACACCGACGACGCCACGGCCGGCTTGATCTCGACGATCTGGCTCGCCAGCACCGGCGGCACCTCGAGGGCGATCGGCGCAGGGGGCGGCGCCGCGCGCGCGGGCTCGGGCACCCTGGCCGCCGCCGCCTCGAACTCCGCGACAATCTTGGCGATCTTCTTCGCCACGGCCTCGAGCCTCGCCGCGGCCTCCGCGTCGTCCGTCTTCGCCGTGGAGAGGCGGGCGTCGAGTTCGGCCATCTTTTCCCTGATCTGGGTCGCGACCCGGTCGGACTGGCTGAAATTCTCCTGGGCGATGCCGGCCAGCCGGTCGAGCCCGCCTGCCGCGATCGCGATCTGCTCCGCCGAGGAGGTGACGGTGGCGGCCAGCGCCTGGAGCGCCCGCTGGCGGTTGTCGAGGGCCTCGTCCTGGCGGCGCGCATAGTCGGCGACAAAGGGGATGGCGCCGAGCGCGGCCGCCACGGCGACGCAGGCCACGATGGCGATCAGCGGCGCACCCGTGAGCGGATGACTCGACTGGTCGGCCACGAACCACGCCGTCGCGAGAAGGGCGGCGTCCCCCGTCAGGAAAATCCACTTGGGCAGCCTCGGAGTGTCGCTGGGCAGATTCATGGGAATTGGGGTGGATTTTTTCTGCGGCTACGGGGCAACGATTTCAACCCGGAAACGCTGCCGCGGGGCGCGCCGCCGCCGAAATGTTGCGCGACGGCCCCGATGAGCCTGTCCCATTCCGCGGGGTTGAGGTCGCGCTTCCTCCCGGGGGAGACCAGCCGGTGGTCGGCGATGCGGTCGATCCCCCAGCCGAGTCGGGCCCACCGCGCCTGCAGCCATTCAAGCGCCGAGGCGATCTGCGGGCCCGAGAGGGGTGCGCGATACGTGTCCCCGGCGAACGAGACGCCGAGAAGGAAATCGTTGCACCGGTCGCGGCCGAGGAACCGCGAGGCGCCGGCGTGCCAGGCGACCTGCCCGTCGGGGACGAGCGTGCACCGCGTCCCGTCGACGTCGATCAGGCAGTGGTAGCTCACGCGGCTCGCCGGGTCGAGCATCCTCGCGATCGTCTCCGCGAAACCGAGCTCGCTGTGGTGGAAGAGGGCGCCGAGACCTTCGTGGGCGGCGCGGTCGCGGTTGGGGGAGAGCCGCTCGAATTCCAGGAATGCCATGGGCGGCGCGGGGCTACACGCGGTGCCATGCCGTGACCGAGAGGGCGAAGAGGAAGCCGATCCTTATCGCGCCCTCGATGGTCATGACGACCAGGATCTGCTTCAGCCCGCAGTTGCGGCGCACCGAGTAGCCGGCCACGGTCGTCGAGGCGAGGGCGAGCGCGTAAGCCCGGGCCGCGGGGGTCGCCAGCAGCGCCAGGACCCAGACTGCGTAGAGGATCAGGACCGCGCTCCAGAGGAAGGAGACCCCCTCGCCGGGGCCCATCTCGCGGGGGTCGGCGCCCCGGGCGATCTGCTTTATCCCGACATAGCGCTCGCCCATGAAGAGCTGCCAGGCCTCGAAAACGAGGAAAAGAGGCGCAAGAAGGGCAAGACCGTTCACTTCCGGAGCCTGTCCCCTGCGGGGCCCGTCGACAACCCAGTTCGTGGGAGTTGCGCTTGCGCCCCGGTCGTGAGCGGGTCAAGCTGCCGCCGACGTGCCGATACGTACTGTCATTATCGATGACGAGGTCGTATTCCGCCAGATGCTGGCCTCTGCGCTTAGCCGGGTGCGCGGCCTGGTGGTGGCGGGTGCATTCAAGGACGGCAAGTCGGGCCTGGAGCACTGCCTGAAGGATCCCCCGGGGCTCGTGGTCGTCGACCTGTACCTGCCGGGGATGCACGGGCTCGAGGTTATCCGCGAGGTCCGCGCGAAGCTTCCGAACACGCGCATACTTGTCCTCACGGGCCACCCCGACGGCGATCTTCCCGCCCGGCTGATAGCCCAGGGCGTGCACGGGTTCGTCGACAAGAGCGCGCCGCTCAATTACGTGCTGCAGGCGATCGAATCGGTGATCGCCGGTGGCATGTTCTTCGCGGCCCACGTTCCGCCGAAGGCGTCGGGCACGGCGCAGTTTCCCAAGGTCGAGCCCTCCGTCAAGGAGGGCCCGCAGACGACCTCCGTCGGCGCGGTCGAGACGCTCTCGGCGCGCGAGCTCGAGGTTGCCCGGCTCGTGGCCGAGGGATTCTCCTCGAAGGAGATTGCGGACCGGCTGGACCTGAGCGTGCGCACGGTCGAGAAGCACCGGGCGAACATCATGGACAAGATCAAGGTCAGCGAGGTCGCCAGCCTTGTCCGGTGGTGCGTGCAGGCGGGGATCGTCAAGTCCTGACGCCCGCAGGGCCCCGGTGGTCCGTCAGGGCCCCGCGTATTTGCGAAGGTCGCCGGCGAAGGCCTCGAATTCCGCCACCGCGGCCTCCAGGTCCCCCGGGGCAAGCTTCACGCCGGGCTGGGCCAGCTTGTCCTCGATCTCCCCGATCTTCCCCGAGAGCCTGTCCGCCCCCATGTGCAGGGCGCTGCTCTTCAGGCCGTGGACGATCCTCATCTGGTCGAGGCGGCTGCATTGGCCGAGGCTGCCGATCGACTCCGGGAAGCTGTTGAGGAACAGCTGCACGATCTCGCGCGTCGCGTTCTCGCCGACGAGGGAGGCGAGGTCCTTCAGGGCCAGGTTCGGGGGTGGGAGGCTCAATCCCACAATCGCCGCGCATTATGGGGCCGGCGGCAATCGATTTATTGCGTTCCCGTCCGCCTGCGGGTCCGGGACCGGCAGGGGCCCCGCGGTCCCTCTCGCCAGGGGGACGGCCCGCGGCGCTCCGCCCGGGCCATGCGCGGCCGCCCGGGGGTGCGGGCTGCCCGGGGCAGGCGGGGCCGATGAAATGCAGAGGCCATTCATCATAAATGGGATGCATTGGCTCGGCACCCCCGACCAGGGTGGCGCCGGCCCGCGGCCCCTGCGACCGCCCGCTACTCCAGGTCTCCCGGCTTTAGAAGCGGCGCAAACGCCGCCTTGTTGGCGGCCTTCATGTAGGCCTCCCTCGCCTCGATCGTCCCGTCCTTGACGCGGCTCATGAGGCTCGTGTCCATGAGGACCATCCCGTCCGCCCCGCTGCCCTCGATGATCGCCCGGATGTTCGCGATCTGGCCCGTGCGCACCGTGTTGGCCAGGGCCTCGTGCTGGAGCAGGATCTCGTGGACCGCGCACCGGCCCTTGGGAACACGGGCGCAGAGCAGCTGGGCGACGATCCCGGACAGGCAGCCGGCAAGCATCACGCGCACCTGGTTCTGCTGGTCGGCCGGGAACGAGTTGATGACCCGGTCGACGGTCTTCGGGGCGTTGTTCGTGTGCAGCGTGCCGAAGACGAGCATGCCCATCGAGGCGCAGCTCAGCGCCAGCTTAATCGTCTCCAGCTCGCGCATCTCGCCGATGAGCAGGATGTCCGGGTCATGGCGCATGGCGCCCTTGAGCGCGGACGCGAACGACTCCGTGTGCTGGCCCACCTCCCGGTGAACGATGATGCTCTTCTTGATCGGGTGCACGAACTCGATCGGATCCTCGATCGTGATGATGTGCCGGCAAAGGTTGGAGTTGATGTAGTCGATCATCGCCGCGAGCGTCGTCGACTTGCCGCTGCCGGTCGGGCCCGTGACGACCACCAGCCCCTCGTTGAGCAGGCAGAGCTTCTTGACGGCCTCGGGGATCCCCAGGTCCTCAAGCGAGAGGATCTTCACCGGGATCTCGCGGAACACCGCCGCCAGGCCCCAGTGGTTGTAGAAGAAGTTGCCGCGGAACCGGGCCAGGCCCTTGATCTCGTGGGCGAGATCCAGGTCCCTGCGCTCGAGGAACTCCGTCCAGCGCCTCTCGGGGACGATCTCGCTTAGCATCTTGCCCATCATCGCCTGGGTGAGCACCTTCTCGCCGATCGGCTGGATGGCCCCGGATATCCGGGCCTTGGGCGGCATGCCCACCGAGAGGTGGAGGTCCGAGCCCTCCAGTTCGACCATCGTGCGCAGCAGGGAGTCGATCTCGGCCATGGCGGGTCTACGTGATCTTCGCGCGGAGCACGCGGTTCGACACGTTCGCGAGGGCGGTCTCCTTGGATATCTTGCCTTCCTGCCAGAGTCCGTAGACGACGCCGTCCATGAGGCACATCCCCTCGCGCACGCCCGTCTCCATCGCGTTGCGCAGGCCAATCGTCTTCCCGTCCCGCACCAGGTTCGCGATGGCCATGGTGTTGACGAGGATCTCGACCGCCATGACGAGGCCGCCCGCGGCCGCCGGCAGCAGGCGCTGGCAGACGATTCCCCGGAGGCTTTCGGCGACGCTCGAGCGGATCTGGGGCTGCTGCATGGCGGGGAACACGTCGAGCAGCCGGTTGAGCGTGGTCGCGGCGTCGCTCGTGTGCATGGTCCCGATCACGAGGTGGCCGGTCTCGGCCGCGGTGACCGCCATCTCTATCGTCTCCAGGTCGCGCAGCTCCCCGATCACGATGATGTCGGGATCCTCGCGCAGCGCGCTCATGAGCGCCGTGAAGAACGTCTGGGTGTGCGTGCCGACCTGGCGCTGCGTCAGCGTGCATCCCTTCCCCACCTGCACCACCTCGATCGGGTCCTCGACCGTGATGATGTGGTCCCTGCGGCTCTCGTTCAGGTACGCCACCATGGAGGCGAGCGTCGTGGTCTTTCCCGAGCCGACGGGGCCCGTCACGAGGACGAGGCCGTTGTGGTAGCTCAGCAGCCGCTTGAGCGTGTCGAGATGCCCCGAGAATCCGAGTCCCGCCAGGGTCTTTATCTCCCGCGGCACCATCCGGTACGCGCCGGCGGGGCCGTCCTTGTGGAACATGAGGTTGACGCGGTACCGCTCGTTCGGGCCGAGCGCCAGGGCGCAGTCGAGATCGTGCTCCTTGAGGAACTTGGTCCTCTGGCCGGGCGCAAGGAGCACGGTGTTGAGCCGGGCCGCCTCCTCGACGCTGAGCTCGTGCTCGCTGATGTAGGAGAGGACCCGGTCCTTGCGGATGAACGGGCGCCGTCCCGTGCACAGGTGCAGGTCGCTCGCCCCGTGGCGCCCGGTCGCGCTCAGCAGCTCCTTGAGGCCGTCTGCGAGCGCCTTCTCGTCGAGCTGCGTGACCGTCTCGAACGAGAACGACGGCGGCGGTCCCGCGGCCGCCTTCCTCGGTGCGACGAAGACGACATCCTCCACGTTGTCCTCGGCCGCGACGAACGGGTCCGGCGCGGGCGGGCCGTTCCGGGCCTTGAGCGCCGCCCTGCCGGCCAGCTTCTCGAGCGCCTCGACATTCGAGACGATGTCGTCGTCGATCAGCCTCTGGGCGAAGTCCAGCATCACGGGCTGGCCCCCCATGCTGGCCCTCACCTTCACGCACTGCGCGCGGGTGAACAGGCCCTGGTCGATGCCGAGCCGCACAAGCCAGAGGATGTCGGGATTTAGTTCGGGCGCAGTCACGCGTCCCGATCATGCCGCGAGGCAGAACCCTGCCAAGCGAGAACCCAGTTGGGGGCGGCGCCCGCCGGGGGCATGCAGATTGGGGGATTGCAAACCCGCGGGATTGCACGGACATTGGGGCTTTCATCCCGAAGTCATGCTGCGCAAGTTCATTGCCAGGCTGCGCGAGTCGTTCGCGCCCGCCCCGAAAAGACCGGCCCCGGCCGCCCCCCAGGCCGCGGCGGCCCCCAGGAGACCGGCCCAGCCGGGAGGCGGCCGCCCGCACGGGCGCGGCCACGGGGGCCAGGCGAGGGGGCAGGGTGCCTCCCAGGCGGGCTCGCCCCAGGGCAAGGCGCACGAGGTCCGTCCCCGTCACGAGGAGCGGCGCCCCGAGGGCCGCGACCCCGCGAGGGCCGCGCACGGCCGGTACGGCGACGGGCGCAGGCCGCGCCCCGCGCGCGACGATTTCGAGCACCCGCGCCGCGGGCCGGACAAGCCGCTGGTCCACGTCGACGTCCCGAAGATGGACACGGCGTTCACGAAGCTGGGGCTGACCGACGCCCTTGCGTACGCCGTCCAGGAGAAGGGCTACACCGAGCCCACGCCGATCCAGGTGCAGGCGATCCCGATGATCCTCGAGGGCCGGGATGTCATCGGCTCGGCGCAGACGGGCACGGGCAAGACCGCCGCATTCGCGCTCCCGATCATCCAGCGCCTGGGCGGCCACGGCGCGATGAGGTGCCTGGTCCTCGAGCCGACCCGCGAGCTCGCGCTGCAGGTCGAGGAGGCATTCCACAAGTACGCCATGTTCACGGACCTGAGGGTGACGATAGTCTACGGCGGCGTCGGCTACGGCAAGCAGACGGACGACCTGAGGCGCGGCATGGACATCCTCGCCGCGACCCCGGGCCGGCTGCTCGACCACCTGCAGCAGGGCAACTGCTCGCTCGACAAGATCGAGATCCTTGTCCTCGACGAGGTCGACCGGATGCTCGACATGGGCTTCCTTCCCGACGTGAGGCGGATTGTCCAGAAGTGCTCGAGCAACCGCCAGACGCTGTTCTTCACGGCGACGCTCCCTCCTGAGATCGAGCAGCTCGCCGGCTGGGCGCTGCGCAATCCGTCCAAGGTGGAGATCGGCCGGCACAGCGCGCCCGCCGAGACGGTCGCGCACGCGTTCTATCCGGTGGTCGCCACGCAGAAGTTCGACCTGCTCCAGCTCCTGCTCGAGAAGACGGACTTCAAGAGCGTGCTCATCTTCTGCCGCACGCGGATGGGCGCGGACCGGATCGCGGGCCGGCTGCTGCAGAAGGGCCACAGCGTCGGCGTCATGCATTCCGACCGGAACCAGCGCGAGCGCGTCGAGGCGCTCGAGGGCTTCAAGAGCGGCAGGAACGAGGTGCTGGTGGCGACCGACATCGCGGCGCGCGGCCTCGACATCGCGGGCGTGACCCACGTGATCAACTACGACGTGCCGGAGAACCCGGAGGACTACGTCCACCGGATCGGCCGCACCGGCCGGGCCCACCATTCGGGCGACGCGTTCACGCTCGTCACCGAGGACGACGTGAGGGACGCCCGGAGCATCGAGCGGTTCATCGGCACCCCGGTCGAGCGCAAGAAGATCGACGGATTCCCCTACGTCTACTCGGCCCTTTTCGACCAGAAGGTGCTGGACGAGGCGGCTCCCAAGGCCGCGGGCCGCCTGCACCGCGGATCGAGGCGGTAGAGGGGGCCGGGCGGGCCGGCGCGGCCCGTCAGTCGCTCCCGTTGACGACCCTGTAGGCCGCAGCGGCCGCGAGGGCCCCGGCCGCCTCGCCGGCGAGCAGCACCCAGTAGTTGCCCCAGAACGACAGGCCCATGAGCGTGATCCCGGTTGCGACGGCCGGGTTGAACGCGGCGCCCGACACGCCGCCGACTGCGAACGCGCCCGTCATGACGGTCATGCCGATCGCGAGCCCGTAGAACGAGTTGCCCGCCGTCGCCTTCGATGTCGCGACATTGAGGACGACCCAGCAGAGGGCGAACGTGAAGAGGAACTCGGCGACAAAGGCCGGCTTCCACCCGGCCATCGCCAGGGGCTGCGCGGAGCCCGGCATCTTGATCTTGTGGACGATCCAGGCCGCGACCAGGGCGGCTGCGATCTGGGCGATCCAGTACGGGACTAAGTCCCTGGTGTCGCACTTGCCCCTGAGCCAGACCGAGAGCGTGACCGCGGGATTGTAATGGCCGCCCGAGACGTGGCCGCCGGCGAAGACCATGACCATGAGCGCGGCGCCGATGGCGACGGGGGCCAGGGCGCCCGCGCCGGGGGCGACGACGGTGCTGCCGACCGTGAAGACCAGGAAGAAGGTCCCTATGAACTCGACGAGGTATTTTTTCATCTTGGGGGGTGGGGTGCGGGCCGATTGTACGGCGCGCGGCCGCGCGAACGAGCGTTTTTTGGAGTTGCGGGCCGGGCGGATTCGGGCGTCGCTGCGCACTCCCATGCAAATACGGATACCCGAGGGCGACTTCGCCGGCTACATCTTCGACCTGGACGGAACGCTCGCGGACACGATGCCGGTCCACTACCGCGCATGGGAGGATGCGATGCGCAACGCCGGGCTCAAGGGCCGGCTGGACGAGAACTACTTCTACGCCCTGGGCGGGGTGCCCTCCCGGCAGGTCGCCGAGCTCCTCGGCAGGCACCACGGCATCGCGCTGGACCCGGAGCGGGTGTACAGGGACAAGGAGGACATATTCATGGCGTCCGTGCAGAAGCTGGAGCTCATCGGCCCCGTGGTTGAGTTCGCGAGGGCGGCCGGCAGGACCCACCCGCTTGCGCTGGCGTCCGGGGGGACGAGGGACGTGGTCGCCAGCACCCTCGCCAAGACCGGCCTCGCGCCCCTCTTCCCCGTCGTCGTCACCGCGGACGACGTCGAGCACGGCAAGCCCGCGCCGGACATGTTCCTTCTCGCCGCCCGCCTCATGGGGGTCCCGCCCGGGCGCTGCCTCGTGTTCGAGGACGGCCAGCCCGGGATCCAGGCGGCCGAGGCCGCCGGGATGAAGTGGGTCCACGTCCCGAGCCGCCGGTCAAGGTGACGCGGGCGGGTGGGGCTCGTACCCCACAAGCGAGACGGAATCCCCGGGCTTGAGGCCCGCCGTGCCCGCCGCGTCGGCGTAGGTCCTCGAGAGGACCGTGCGCCCGTCCGCGTCGGGGAAGGCCACCCACCCGTCGTTCTTCACGTCGCTGTAGGTCCGGCCGTAGAGGGTGCGGTAGGCGCGCCCGCCGGCCTGGAGCTCGAAGTAGGTCATCGGCTCGATGCCGGCGGACTCGAAATCCGAGGCCTGCGCCTCCAGGAGGATGCTGCCGTAGACCGCGTCGACCTCCGCGACCTTGGTGTCAAAGCCGCGCTTGTCGGGGTGCGGGACAGCCGTCGACGGCCCGGGATCGGGCGGGACCGTGGCGTCGTAGTAGGGCGCATCGCCCTTCGGCTGGGGGAGCGCGCCCCGGCCGCGGTCGATCCAGTCGTTGAGCGCGCGAATGGCGGCGAGGTGCTCGGGCTGGTTCACGTTGGTGTGGCCCTCGCGCGAGATGACGAAGAGCGCGGGCTGGACCACCGGAGCGGGGCGCGCCACGAGCGCGGTCAGGTAGCTGCGGGCCTGCCTGACCTCGCGCTCCGTGGCCACGAAGAGGAGCGGTATCCGCGGCAGCAGCGAGAGGCCCACCCTCATGCCGGGCTCCTTCGCGTACAGGGTGGCGTCGAACACCAGGGCCCCCTGGTAGGGGCCCGCGTCGCGCTCGGCCATGATCGTGACGATCAGGCCCCCCATCGACTCGCCCTCGAGGATGACGCGGTCGGGCTCGCCGCGGGCCTGCGCGATGTACGCGCGCAGCGCGTCCAGGTCGGCGATCGCGTCTCCGATGACGAGCCCGTTGCGCCTGTAGCTGGTCGTCGCGACGATCCACCCCTCGTCGAGCAGGTCCCTGTTCGAGGCGCGCTCGGGATGAAGGTCCGCGATGAGCGGCGCCGACTCCGGGCGGAATCCGTGGGCGATCAGGAGGAGGTCGCGGTTCCAGGCACCCGGGGGGCTCGCGATCGCGAACCTCGCGCCGGAGATCTCCCCCGTCTCGATCTTGGCCGGCGCGGCGGGCGCCTCCGCTGCCGGCGAGGAGGGGGCCGGCAGGAGGGCGAGTCCGGCGATTGCGAGGGGCGCCGCGAGCGCGCGGGTGATCGGCCTGCAGGGCATCAGGGGATCCGTATATCCGGGCGCGCGGGCCGATGGCGAATCCCTTTTGGCTTTCGCCGGGGTCGCGGTTTGTCTCCAATCGAGCCCCCCGCAGCCTTGAAACCGACCGCACTGGCAAAACCCTCCGCCCTCTCGCAGCCCGTATACGAGCCGGGAAAGCCCATCGAGGAGGTCGCCCGCGACCTGGGCCTGGATCCGTCGGGAATCATCAAGCTTGCCTCGAACGAGAACGCGTTCGGGCCGTCGCCCCTCGCCGTCGAGGCGGCCAGGCTCGCCATCGTGCAGGGACAGCTCTATCCCGACGGGGGGTGCTTCGCGCTTCGCCGAAAGCTTGCGCGGTACCACGGCCTGGACCCCGAGCAGCTCGTCATCGGGAACGGGTCGAACGAGGTCATCGAGCTCCTGGGGCACGTGTTCCTCGGGCCCGGCGACGAGGTGGTCATGGGCCGGCCGGAATTCGTGGTCTACAGGCTTGTGACGCTGCTCTTCGGGGCCCTGCCGGTCGAGGTGCCGCTGGTCAATTTCCGAAACGACCTCAGGGCGCTCGCCCGCGCGGTGACGCCGAGGACGAAGCTGGTGGTCGTCTCCAGCCCCAACAACCCGACCGGCACGGCGAACACCGAGGAGGAGCTCCTGGGGTTCGTCCGCTCGCTGCCCGGGACGGCAATATGCGTCGTCGACGAGGCGTACTCGGATTACGCCGAGCGGCCGCCCGACCTGCGCCCGCTGGTGCGCGAGGGCCGGAACGTGATCGGGCTCCGGACGTTCTCGAAAGTGTACGGGCTCGCCTCCCTTCGGCTGGGCTACGGCTACTCGACCGCCGAGATGGCCTCGCTCCTCGACCGGGTGCGCCAGCCCTTCAACGTCAACGCGATCGCCCAGGCGGCGGCCGCCGCCGCGCTCGACGACCGCGAGTTCACGCGCATGTGCGTGGCGGAGACGCGCCGGGGGCTCAGGCGCCTGGAAAAGGGATGCGCCGAGCTCGGCCTCGAGTTCGTTCCGAGCCAGGCGAATTTCCTGCTGGTGCGGGTGGGGGACGGGGCCCGGGTGTTTGACGCCCTCCTGCACCGCGGCGTCATCGTGCGGCCCCTGAAGCTGTACGACCTGCCCGAGTGGATCCGCGTGACCGCCGGGACGGCCGACCAGAACGAGCGGTTCCTGGCGGAGCTTGCCGCGGTCGTCCGCTGACTACCGGGACGAGGCCCGGACCAGCCGGTCGCTCAGGGCCTCGGCGAGGCCGGCTCCCGCCGGCCGCTCGACGTGGATCCGCCTGAATCCGGCCCCGTCGAGGCGGCGGAGGGTCGCGAACAGCCGCCGGGCCGCGCGGCGCAGGTCGCCCCGGGCGTCCAGCCAGAACACGTTTGCGCGCCGGCCCGGCGCCGCGCCGGGCGGCCTGGCGATGAAGAGCCAGGCATCCGCGGCCGAGCCCCGCGCCGCCATGCGCCGGGTGAGCCTGGCGTGGAGGATGACGGGTGTGCGCGGGCTGTAGTGCCGGGGCATCTGGCCGGGCGCGACCCGGCCCCCGGCCGCCGGGTACCTCGGTTTCGCGACGGCCACCCCAAGCGCCGCGGCGACCTGCCCGCGCGTGATGGCGCCGGGCCGCAGCAGGGCCGGGCGCCGCGGGTCGCGCAGGTCGACGATCGTCGACTCGAGCCCGATCCTCGACGGGCCCCCGTCCAGGATATGGCGGACCCTCGGGCCGAGATCCGCCCTGACATGGCCCGCGGTCGTCGGGCTGACGTATCCGAACGGGTTTGCGCTCGGCGCCGCCAGCGGCACGCCGGCGAGCCGTATCAGGCGGCGGAAGAGCGGATGGGAGGGCATGCGCACGGCGACGCTTGGGAGGTTCGCCGTCGCCGCGTCCGGCACGGCCCGGGTCTTCGGGAGCACCATCGTGAGCGGCCCGGGCCAGAAGCGCCTGGCGAGCTTGAGGGCTGCGGGATTGGGCAGGGCCACGAGGCCCAGGTCGCGCAGCGAGGCGATGTGGACGATCAGCGGATCGCTCGACGGCCGGCCCTTGGCCGAGAAGATCCGCCGGCACGCGGCCCCGCTGGTCGCGTCCGCCGCGAGCCCGTAGACCGTCTCGGTGGGAACGGCGACCAGCCCGCCGGCCCGGATGTGCCTGGCAAGCAGGGCCAGGTTGCGCGGGGTGCCCCTATAGATCCGGGCGGACGTGGCCATGGTCAGCGGAGCGGGGAGGCGGGGAAAAAAAAGACCGGAGCCTCTTGAGCCCCGGCAGCCGCGCGCCCGCCAAGCCCCCGCTCACTTCGTGAGCAGCATGTTGCGCGAGTGCTTGATCGTGCGCGTCACGGCGCGCTGGTGCTTCGCGCAGAGCCCGGTGTACTTGCGGGGCAGTATCTTGCCCGTGTCGGTGACGAAGCGCACCCATGCCTGCGGGTCCGTGAAGGGGATCTGCGCGGGCGTTGGGGTCTGCTGCTTCTGTTCGGCGGCGCTCATGTCTTGGAAAAGGGGGATGGATCGTGCGGCCCTGAAACGGGTTGTCAACCACCCAGTGGCCCGGCCGGCGGCGCGGCGCGCCTCAGATGGTGCTGAAATCACCCTCGTCCAGCGGGAAGAGCGGCCTTCCCAGGCGCTCCGAGCTCACCCGCTCGATCTCGAGGGCAACCGTGTAGTTGTGCGTGACGAAGCGCAGGAGCTCGATCCGCGGGATGCTCAGGCAGCGCGTGCCCTGGTAGGCGACGACGGTGGCGTTGGGCGAGCTGTTCTGCATGAGGCCGATCTCGCCGAAGAACTCGCCGGCCCGGATGATGGCCATCTGGCGCCCCTTCTGGGTGACCCGGGCGGTGCCCTGGAAGATGATGAAGAAGTCCTCGACGGTCTGGCCCTCGCTGAGGATGACGCTGCCCGGGGGGTAGCCGACGATGGCCGACAGGCGCGCGAAGCGGTTGACGGCCTGCAGGTGCCAGTTCTGGCAAAGCGAGATCCGCCGCAGGAAGGGCATCTTGAGGAGCATGTCCGTCAGGGTCGCCTGGGGGATCTTGCGGACGACGAGCTCCTCCGCCGTCGTGCGGTCCATCGTGAGCAGCGTGACCGGGGTCAGCGACCGCAGCCGGTAGTTCGGGAACTTTGGGTCGGCCAGGTCGTGGAGCCCGATGATGTCTCCCTCGGTGAGCACCTGGACCGGCACCGACCGGCCCGTGGGCAATTCGCGCCGCAGGGCGATCTTCCCGCTGACGATCAGCGCGACCTGCGTGGGGAGGCTCTCGTACTCCCAGAGCGACTTCCACGGGCCGTGCCGCTTGACCGCCATCGCGCGGGCGAGCTCCAGGCGCTGCGGCGGCTGCAGCGCGCTCATCAGGGGGGACGCTGCCATCGCCTTCATCCGGCTGGATTCGTCCAGGACCATGCTTTTCGCGGACATCCAGCGCGCGCGCCAAAGGCGCAGCGTGTTGCGCCGCGCCTGCGCCCTGTCCCGGACCGAGTGATAGGTCTCCCAGATCAGGTAGCCCGCACCCAGGGCCGCCAGCGATCCGCCAATCCAGAGCCCGACCCGCACGCCGTAGCTCTCCGCGAAATCCAGCCAATAGGAGAAGCTCCATGGAGGCATGCCCATCAGGCGCGACCCCCAGTAGAATATGGCGAGACCCCATACGGCGCCGTAGCCCATCCTCGCCCAGGTGGTCGGCTGGCGCAGCGCGCGGCTCAGTAGCCAGCCCCGCGTCTCGGGACGGCGGTTCGGCGGGAAAATGTAGGATTGCTCGGCGTCGCTCAGGTTGCGCTTGCTGCCGACGTGGATGAGGTTCGATATGCGCCCGCCGAAGATGGGGCGCATGCTGACGATGAAGGCGATCAGGCAGAAGAGCTCGCACCCGGGCCGGCGCCAGGCCGCGAACCCGGTGGCGATGGCGAGCACCGCCGGCTCGGCAAGGTCGATGACCGTCTGCGCCTTGGTCGGCAGGATGATCGCGTCATGCGTGTCCAGCGCGAAGCGCGGCGGCAGCGAGGGCCAAATCCAGCGCGGCCGATAGACCTCGCCGCCCGCGCCGCGGATCAGGCAGCCCGCGAGAAAGGACCCGAAGCTGAGCGCCGCGCTGAGCAGCAATAGTCCGCCCAGCCAGTCAAGGAAGGTCGTCGGCAGCCTCGGATGGATGGCGAGCGCCATGAGGGTGCCGACGCAGAAGAGGATGACGAGCGGCGAGCCGAGCACCTTGGGGCGGACGGACCATTGCCATTCGTGGGCCCGCACGGGCTCCGGGCCGATCCCCGGCTCGAGCAGGATGTTCGCCCGGAGCGCCTTGAGGACGAGCTCGAAGAATTCGCCGAGGCGCAGGCATTGCCGGTTGCGGATCGCGCTGCCGAGCACCGCGGGGACCGTCCGCGGCACCACGAACTGCTGCAGGATCAGCCACTGCTCCGGGCTCACGCGAAGATACGTCTTTGCCGGGACGTTCTTTAGCACGTACAGCCCGTTGATCAGCCCGCTGCGCTTGAGCTGCGGGGCGAGGCAGAGGGTCTGGGCCGAGAGTATCAGGTTAACATCCATGCGGGCGTCCCTCAGCCGGGACCGCTGCCGTCCGCTATGGCCTCGTCGACGGCGGCGACAAGATGGGCATTCTCGAACGGCTTGGAGAGGAAGCGGTGCTCGCGCAGGTCCGTGGGCCACCAGGACACGTCGGAGAGGTGTCCGCTTATGAAGATGACGTTTAGGCCGGGAATGCGCGCGCACATCCGCCGCATCAGCTCCAGCCCGTCGACGTTGGGCATCAGGACGTCGCAGATGACAAGCGTGGGCGGGCAGGAGGCCTTCTTGACCACGTCGAGCGCCGCCTCGGCGCCGCTTGCCGTGAGCACGGTCCATCCCCGCTTCTTGAGGACAAGCTCGATAAGGTGGCGCATGGACGGCTCGTCATCGACCACGAGGATCCAGCGCGGGGGCGGCGGGGTATTGGAAGGAGATGATTTGTTCATGGGGGTACGGAGATGCGTCGCGGCTGCGCGCAGTTTGCCTTATACTTACATAGGCCCTTGCCCCCAGCGCACGATACGAATAAACGCTTAGTTGGGTTTAGCTGCTCGGGGCTAGCTCGTTGCGTGAAATTTCGTGGCCTTTCAGCGGGGCCTCGTTCTCGCCTTTCCGCTTGGCCCTGGACTGCTTCCGAAAGGACTTCGGGCGCGGCCCTGAGGCCGCCAGGGCGATCCCGCACCGCCGGGCAGCCTGATTATGGTTTACGCCGCGAGCGCCGCGGGGAAAGGATGGCCCGTCATGCACCGAGTCTCCCGCCACAGGGCCTTGGCCTGCGTCCTCCTCGGGTGGGGTCCCGCGTGCGGCTTCGCGGCCGACGCCCCGGGGACCCCTGGGATCATCCGGGGGGTCGAGGCGCAGCCCCTGATCGCGCAGGCCAGGCGCGTGGTCGAGGCCGCGGCCAACCTGGGCTCGCCCCTCGCGGCCGACGACCGGCGGACCCTTGAAGCCGCCTTTGGGCAGGCCGATCCCGTGGCGGCGAGCGAGACCGTGCAGCGGGTCCTCGACAAGTACTGCCTCTTCGCCGTGGACATCAGCCCCGAGGAGCGCGTTTCCGTGGCTCGGGGCCCTGCGCGGGCCGAACTGGACGAAAAGGGCTGGCGGCAATTCCTCGTGAAGGTCCACAACGAGGCCGGCTGCACGGCCGGCCTTGTCGCGGTCAGCCCGAACGCCGTGTCCGCATTTTCCGGCGCCGAGCGGGGGCCCAACATGAGCACGGATTCGGACCGGGCCTACGGCGGGCAGGGACACCCGCCCCGCAGGCCGGACTATGACCGCTGGCTCGACCTGCAAATGTTCGACAAGCAGCCCCTGGCCCCGGAACTGAGCGGCCTCGCCCTCGAGTACCGCATCGTGCAGCTTTACAGCCGCGATCCGGGCCGGCGCGAGGCGAAGATCTCCTTCAGCGTCGGCCAGGGCACCCAGGACCCCGGCTACCGAAGCGAGATCGACGTCCTCTTCGAATGCAGGCCCGCGCAGGAGATCAGGCTGCGGATCCTCGACGAAGCCGGCGCCCCGACCACGGCGTCCCTGCTCATCCGCGACCGCTCCGAGCGCGTCTACCCGTCGCCGGCCAAGCGGCTCGCGCCCGATTTCTCGTTCCAGCCCCAGATCTACCGCTCGGACGGCGAAACGCTGCGCCTGCCGGGCGGGGAATATCTCGTCGAGTTCCGGCGCGGACCGGAATCCCGGCCGCAGAGGCGCGTCATGACGGTGGGGCGGGGCACCCGGGAATGGTCGTTCAGGGTCGACCGGTGGATCGACCCGTCGAAGTCCGGCTGGTGGAGCGGCGACCACCACATCCACGCCGCGGGCTGCGCCCATTACACCGATCCGACTCAGGGCGTCCTCCCCGCCGACATGGAGCGCCAGACCGAGGGCGAGGACCTCAAGGTGGGCGACGTCCTCACCTGGGGGCCGTGCTTTGACTACCAGAAGCATTTCTTCAGCGGCGGCGACGACCCGGCGTCGCGCTATCCGCATATCCTGCATTACGACATCGAGGTGTCGGGATTCGGATCCGAGCGTTCCGGGCACCTCTGCCTCCTGGGGTTGAGGGACCAGATCTATCCCGGCGCGACGTCGGACGACCACTGGCCGACGCTGTGCCTGAAGGTGCTGCGCTGGGCGAAGGGACAGGGGGCCGTGACCGGAACCGCGCACTCGGGGTGGGGGCTTCAGCCCGCCGAGAACGGCGAGGCGGCCGAGGCGTTCAGCAACTCGTCGGCGCAGGTGCGCGTGCAGACGGAGGCGTTGCCAAACTACATCATCCCTCCCTTCAACGGAATCGGGGCGAACGAATACGTCGTGGACGTGACGCACCTCGTCCCGGGCCCCGACGGCACGCCGGTTCCCTGCGTCGATTTCTACGCCGCGGCGAACACCCCCTACGTGTGGGAGCTGAACATGTGGTACCACACCCTCAACTGCGGCTTCCGGACGCGCATCGCCGGCGAGACCGACTTCCCGTGCATCTACATGGACCGGGTCGGGATGGGCCGCAGCTATGTGAAGCTTGACGGCCCGCTGACCTTCGCGGGCTGGTGCGACGGGCTGCGCAAGGGGCGCAGCTACGTGAGCGACGGGAAGAGCCACCTCATGGACTTCACGGCCAACGGCTCGCCGGTCGGCGAGAACGGGAGCGAGATCAGGCTGGAGCGCGCGGGCCGCGTCAGCCTGGCCGCCAGGGTTGCCGCCCTGCTGCCCGAGGAGCCCGATCCCGCCCTCAGGGACCGGCCGCTCGAGGAGGCGCCGTACTGGGATATCGAGCGCGCGCGCATCGCCGGGACGCGGAAGGTCCCCGTGGAGGTCGTCGTCGACGGCAGGCCGGTGGACCGCGCGGAGGTGACGGCGGACGGCGCGGTCCGCGACGTGACCTTCGAGGTGCCGATCGAGCAGAGCAGCTGGGTCGCCCTGCGCATCCTCGGCTCATCGCATACCAACCCCTTCTTTGTCCTGGTGGACGGCAGGCCCGTCCGCGCGTCGAGGCGCAGCGCCGAATGGTGCCTGAAATGCGTCGACCAGTGCTGGTCGCAGAAGCGGCAATTCATCCGGCCGTCGGACTTGGAGGACGCCCTCGCCGCCTACGAGCACGCCCGGCAGGAGTACCGGCGCCTGCTTCAGGAATCCAGCGCGGACTGACCCGCGCGCGCCGGCGCGTGCTAGGGCGCGGAGCCCGGGGTCGCCCGCGAGTAGAACGCCGGCTTGAACGCCCCCCCTGCGGCCAGGTTCTGGGCCTCGTAGCAGAGCTGCGCCGGGATCTTGTTGACCTTGGTGGCGGCCGACGGATCGATCGGGGGCCAAACGGCGCCCGGGGCCGAGAATTCCGGCGGGGCCGAGCTTCTGAACAGGGACGCCGGCAGCCGCCGGCGCGCCAAGTAGCTTGAGGCCAGGCTTCCTCGTGGAACGTTGTCGCTCCAGACCACGGTGCCGGAGACCGAGTCCCAGTTTCCGCCCCTCAGCAGCGTCCGCTCCACCTTGGCCGACAGCGCCGGGTTCGGCGTGGGGGTTGCGCCGTCGTCGAAATAGCCCAGCTTGTAGATGCAGGGCGCCTGGTCCTGGTCCGCGCTCAGCTGGTACGCCCTGGCCGTGTTGGCCGGGCCAAAGGGCCCGATGACGTTGCCGAGCACGTTCTCGTAATCGTTATGGTAGGCGATCGTGACCGCGTACAGGGCGCCCGTCATCGGCCTCCCGGTGCCGGGATTGGTCGAGGTCATGTTCAGGTAGTTTCGGAAAAGGGTGTTGTGGCTGCTGGAGCCGTGCGTGAAGTCGAACTCCATGTTGGGGCAGACGTTGCCTTCCCACAGGTTCATGTAGGGGTGCGCGGCGTGGGTGATCGAGTCGGGCAGCGAGTTGGGGTACTCCCCCATGTAGGCGTCGACGGTGTAGTTGTAGGCAAAGACATTGCCGCTCCCCCCGTTCATGATGAGCGAATGGCGCGCCCTTCTGACGATGTTGTTCTCGACTAGGTTCTCCGAGTTCCTGAACTCCAGGAAAATGGCGTAGTCCAGTCCGCTGTTGTGGCTGTAGGCGTCGTCCAGGAAATTGTTCCTGATCTCGCACCCGTAGCAGTCGGACAGGTAGACATGGGACCTGTCGACCGCCATGTCGCTCTCGCAGTCGACGACCCAGCACCGCGCGCACGATTCCAGGTTGATGTTCTTGTAGACGATCCTGCTCCCGCTGGAGGCGGTTGGCTGGAGCCGCAGGCCCTCCAGGCCGGCGTTCTCGAGTATCTCCGGCAGCGGATACACCCGGGGCGCGTTCGTGTAGGAGAAGTACAGCGGCCGTTCGATCGCGACGGTGTCCCCGCCCACCGCCGCCACGCGCACGATCTGGGTCATCGCGAACGCCGGCATGTCGTGGCCCGACGCGCTGCCGCCCCCGTACCCATGGGTGTCGACCAACGGGTTTCCGTCGGAATCGGCGGGATTCTGCTGCGTCACGACCATGTAGCTTCCCGCGGCGATCCCCGCGACGCTCTCCAGCGCAAGGGACGTGGAGCCCTTGGCCGCCCCCGACGTCACGCCGACGAAGCTGACGCGGCCTGCGGAGAGGTAGGTGTGTCCCATGCTGATGATGTTGGCCCCGTCCCCGTATCTGAGGACCGTCCTGTCGGGCCCCGAGCCCCGCAGGACGACCGGCCTGTCGATGTAGAGCCCGCATTCGTACACGCCGCCCGGATGATCGTCGGCGTGGCGGTAGCCCACCTTGGAGTCGCGGTGGATATTGTACACGCCCGGGCGCAGCAGCACCACGGAACGCGCCGGGGCGCCGTTCAGGGCATCCTGGATCGCGACGCTATCGTCCGCCGTCCCGCTGGGCGAGAGCGTGGCGCTGATGGGCCAGCCGGCGCTCGGAACCCCTCCGGGTATTCCCGCGCCCGCCCAGTCGACGGCGCGCGACGGCGGCAGCAGGGGCTGGGCCCGTGAGGCGGCCGAGAGCAGGGCGGCCGGCAAGGCCGCGAGGATCGGCGCCCTGCGCCGAATCCGGCGCAGGGCCGCGCCCATTGCCCCGATTCGTCCGTCTGCGAAGAGGTCGGCCCTGCTCGTGTTCAAGTCGGTTTCAAGATCGCGGCTTCCCGGCAAATGTTCAACACACGGTGACGATGGGCGGCCGCCGTCAACTTCAGCCAGGTCTCCAAGCCGGATGCGCAGATCCAGGGGATGATCCGGCCGCACCCGACCGACTCCGCCAGGACCAAACGCTCCCCTCGGGCTGGCCCCGGCCTTGCATGAGATGGCTGCGCAGCTTCGGGCTGCTCGAGGTGCATCCGTGGCCCGGGCGCCGCGGGCCGGGATCTCAAGGCATGCCGTGCGGCCGCGGAATGGGCGGGGAAGCGATCCGCCCGTTTCCACCACCGCTGCCGGAATCTGACAGGGAGGCGCAAATCAGGGCTGCGCCGTCGGGAAATGCCGCAGGAGCTTCGCGCGCACGAACCGCACGCTCTCGGCGAGTTGCTCCATCCCGTCCACGCCGTCCTCGATGCTGACCCAGCCATCGAAGCCAGCGCCGCGCAGCTCGGAGAAGATCGCGTCATAGTCGTTGAGCCCGCGGCCGACCGCCCCGTGGCGAAGGCGCCTGGCGTATCCCTCGGAGCCGGTCTCCTCGCGCCGCAGGTCCTCCAGGGTCCCCTGCGCCAGGTAGCGGTCGCTTGCGTGCATGGTCACGACGCGGTCCTTCACGCGGCGCAGGACCTCGAGCGGATCGTCGCCGGCGAGGATCGCGTTGCTCGGGTCGAAATTGACGCCGAAGTTGCGGTGCCGGATGCGCCCGACCAGCTCGCAGAAGACGTCCATCTTCTGGGCGAACTCCGGGAACGACCAGAAATCGTCCTTGTAGTGGTTCTCCAGGGTGAGCGTGACCCCGGCGCGCTCGGCCTCCGGCAGGCAGGCCTCGATGCACGCGGCGGCCAGATCGAGCCCCTGGCCGCGGCTGACGCCGGGCCTGCGCTGGCCGGAAAGCACCCGGCAGCGCGAGGCGCCGAGGGCCTGTGCCATCCTGATCCACGAGATCTCCTTGGCTATCTCCGCGGCGCGGAAACCCGGGTCCGGGTGCGTGAAGTCGGGCGAGCAGCAGAGCATCGGGATCACCAGGCCCCGGGACTCTACGGTTTCCCGCGCCTGCCCCCAGCGCCCCTCGTCGGCAAGCTCCAGGAATCCGCTGTAGAACTCGAGCCCGTCCAGCCCGAGCGGCGCGGCGAGGTCGGCCCATTCGCGCAGGGTCATCGTGCCGTCGCGGCAGAGCTGGCGCATGAAGGCCTTCGGGAAGGCGGCGAGCCTGGGCATGGCGGGCAGCGTCAGTTCTTCACCGGGTTTCGGCCGAACAGCGAGAACTGCTCCAGCTCGACGACGGAACCCGTGACGGGCCGGGACTCGTCGGACAGCCAATAGACGGCGGCCGATGCGATTTCCTCCGGCTTGATCAGCCTGCCCGACGGGGCGAAGACCGGCGGGACGTGCTCGGGCCAGTCGGCAGGGAGCCCCTGGTCGCGCTGGTGGCGGTATTCGCGGGGCGAGAGCACCCAGCCCACGTTGAAGTGGTTCACGCGGACCTGGTCCAGGGTGTGGGCGTTGGCGAGGTTGCGGGAGAGCGTCTGAAGCGCCCCCTTGGAGATGCTGTAGTCCAGGAGTGTCGCCTCGCCGGAGAGCGCGTTGATCGAGCCGATGTTGAGGACGCAGCCCTTGGTTTCCTTAAGGTGCGCCATTGCGGCCTGGATCAGGAGCAGCGGCGCGCGCACGTTTATCGCCATCGTGCGGTCGAAAAGGGCGGCACTCGTCGTCCCGACGGTGCTCCTCGGGACGATGGACGCGTTGTTCACGACGGCGTCGATCCGGCCGAAGGCGGAGAGCGCCGCGAGCACGATCCGGCCCGGGCTCGCCGGGTCGATGAGGTCGTCGAGGTGGAGGACGGCGCTCGGGCGCAGCCGCGACACGACCTCCTGCCCATCCGCCCGGTCTATCCCATGGACCAGGACCCTCGCCCCCTCGGCGACGCAGCGCTCGGCGATGGCGCGGCCGATCCCGGTCGTTGCGCCAGTGACCACGATGACCTTGTCCTTCAGGCGCATGGATGGGATCCCCGGTTTCACTCCGGCCGCAGCACGGCCTTGACGATGTCGCCGCGGTGCATCTGCTCGAAGGCCTGGTGCCAGTCCCGAAGCGCCCACGTGCCCCCGACTATGGGGCTCACGTCGAGCTGGCGCGAGGCCAGGAGCGCCAGCACACGCTCCCATACCGGCCAATTGTGGGAAAAGCTGCCCTGGAGCGTGACGTTTTTCTGGACCAGGGTATCGAGCGAGAAGTTGAACGGCTGCGGCCCCCACCCGACCTTGCTGATCCATCCGCCGGGCCGGACGAGGTCGAGGGCGGTCTTGAGGGCCGCGGAGGCCCCGGCCGCGTCGACCACCCCGTCCGCGCCGAGACCGTCGCGCATCCTCGCCCACGCCGAAGCGTCGCCGGCGACGGCCTCGCACCCGTAGGCGCGCGCGACCTCGAGCCGCCTGCGGTCCCGCTCGAGGCCGACCAGCGCCACCTCGGCGCCCGCGAGCCGGGCCACCGCGCCGCAGAGGATCCCGATCGTCCCCGGCCCCAGCACGACCACGCGGTCTCCCGGACGCACGCGGGCGTTCTGGACGACCGCGTTGTAGGCCACGCAGCAGGGTTCGGTCAGGGCGGCATGGTCCATGGGCAGCGCGGCCGGCACGCGGTGCAGGCAGCGCGCGGGGACGCGGACAAACCTCGTCATGGCTCCGTCCACGCC
Source organism: Opitutaceae bacterium (assembly GCA_035604815.1). GTDB lineage: Bacteria > Verrucomicrobiota > Verrucomicrobiia > Opitutales > Opitutaceae > Palsa-1447. Next base: position 7,920 of record DATNHT010000044.1, on the reverse strand, counting down.
GTAGCCAAATCCCCTCCGGCCGGGGTCGAGGTTATAGAGGCCCTGGCGCGTCAGCGGACTTTCGGGGTCGATGACCGCCGCGGTCTCGGAGACGACCCGGTCGCCCTCCTTCCATCCGCCGGCCTCCGCGCCGGCCTGCGCGACGACTCCGGAGAACTCGTGGCCGAGGACGACGGGATAGTTGACCCTCCAGCTGTGCGAGCCGCACCACTGGTGCAGGTCGCTTCCGCAGACGCCCACGGCCTCGACCGCGACGATGACGTCATCCCGGCCCGGTTCGGGCCTGGCAAACTCGCGCAGCTCGACGCTGTGCGGCGCGGGTGAAAAATTGACGACCGCGGGGTTCCTCACGTCGCGCGCCCTCCTATGGCGACCTTGCCGTAGCGATGAACGCTCTCGCAGATCAGCCGCAGCGAGCCCTCCAGGTCGCCCGCGGCGGTCCTGAACGCATCGGCGTCCACCGCCAGGGGGGCGCCGATGACGACCAGGGGCGCCCCGTACTCGGGGGTCCTCACCGCCTGCTCGAGGGTGAGCCCGCCGACGGCCTGCACCGGGACACGGACCGCCGCGACGACCGCGCGCAGCTGATCGAGCGGGCTCGGCATCCGCCCGCCCCGCGCCGCGATGCCGCGTCGCTCGTCGTAGCCGACGTGGTGGACCACGAAGTCGCAGCCCAGGTCCTCCAGCTGGCGCGCGCCCGCGACCATGTCGGGGCAGCCGAGGTTGTCGCCCATCACCCTGACCCCGCAGTCGCGCCCGGCCTTGACGACGCACCTGATCGTCTCCTCGTGCGCGCGGGCCATGACAACGACGTGGGTGGCGCCGGCCTTCGCCATCATCTCGGCCTCCAGATAGCCGCCGTCCATCGTCTTCAGGTCCGCCACGATTGGGACGCCGGGAAACTGGGCGCGCAGCGCCCTCACGCCGCGCAGGCCCTCCGCCAGGATGAGCGGCGTTCCCGCCTCCAGCCAGTCCACGCCCGCCCTCCGGGCCACGGCGGCGGTCTCAAGCGCCTCCGACAGGTCGATCAGATCGAGCGAAATCTGCACGATGGGCTGCATCGCAGTGGCGGGGGCGGGTTTCATCGGGTGGGTGGCGCCTGCGCGCGTCGGCGCGGGGGCAGCCGGGGAGGTGGGATGGTCGGGCCCCGGGGACACGGCCCCCACTCTGGGAACAGAGCCCGGGACATTCCAGAATGATCACACATCGCGGAGCGCGCCCCAAGCCCCAATTCCGGCGCCGGCCGCGGCCGGGCCACTCCCCGGCCCCTCCACGCCCTCCGCTCGAATGGAGCCGGCGCGCCACGGCCTAGTCCACGGACCAGTAATGGACGGCCCACGGCTGAAGCTTAAGCAGCGGCGCCTTGTCGCCGGGCCTCCACTTCTGAAAGGGCTCGGGACGCAGGCTGCGGTTCTCCTCGGCGCCCGCCGCGGAGGCATCCAGCATGATATGGCGGACGCGCACCTCCCCGGGCAAGCCGTCAAAGAGCAGCCGCACCTCCGCCGGCTCGCCCGAGAAATTCCAGAGCAGCACATCGTACATCCCGAGCTCCGGATCGTGCGAGGCGAAACCGTGGACCCTGGCGTCGGTCGAGCTCACCCGAAGGCGCTCGCCCGCCAGGCGCGAGATCAGCTTGAACGCGAAATAGGCGGGGCGGACCTGGTCCTGGTAGTCGAAGAGCCCGCTGAACTGCGGCTGGCGATTCCACCAGAACGTCATGGAAGCGGCGCCCTTCTCGGAGAGGATCCTCCCGAATGTCTCCTGCGAGACGTACCAGTCGCGGATGTGGTAGTAGCATGACCAGTCAAGGCCCGCATCCTTCATCTGCCAGATGGTTTCCGCGACGTAGCATGGCTGGAAGCCGGGCTCAAGCGGCGGGTTCAGCAGGTCCATGTTCCACTCGGTGCAAAAGGTCTCGGGCTTCAGGCTTGGATATTTTCCCAGGAGGCCGCGCACGTATTCAATGGTGCCGCGAATCTCCGCCGGACTGCTGGTGTAGCGGTGCCACGAGACGAAATGCAGGGGGACTCGGCGCGAGGCGCACGCCTCGAGCAGCGCCGGGAGGATCGGGGACCTGACGTCGGCGAGGGCCGGGCCGCCAACCCGGGCCTGCGGATCGGCGCGGAGAATGGCCCCCGCCGTGCGCTCGTAGTATCGCGCGTAGGAGTCGGGCCTGAAGCGGTACGGCGTGCCGCCCGCCTCGCCGATGTCCACCTCGTTGCCGACTTCCCAGTAGACAATCCCCGCGCCGCGAATCCGGCAGTGCTGCACGACCTGGGAGACGAGCCTCTCCCACTCGGCGTAGTCCGTGGGCTCCACGACGCTTTCGTCGATCCTGGGGAAGAGCACCCTCGGCTTGAAGCAAATGACCATGAGCGGCCTCGCGCCGGTTGCGAGGATGGCGTCGACCGCGCGGTCGAGCGTGTCGAAATGGTAGCGGCCGGGCCCCGGAAGCAGGTCGAAATACTCCTGGACGAAGAGCCGTATGATGCCGGGCCTTAGCGCGCGGATCTCCGCCACGCGGCCGTCAAGCATCGGCTCCTCCGACAGGCCCCCCTGCCCAAGCGCCATGCGCTCCATGTGCATCGGGCCCAGCCTGTCGTTGAAGCCGATCCTGACCTCGCCGGCCTGCCCAAGAAGGGCCAGGGGGGCGCCGGCCCCGAGCGCGAGACCAAGCGCCCGACAAGCGATTCCTCTTGTCATGTGGCGGCTATGACGCGGCGGGGCGCACCCGGCGGGCCCGGGCAGGCGCCGCAGAAACCGGGTTCGAATCGGCAGCCCTGGAAGGTGCCTCAGTTCGTGATGTCGAACGTGGTGCTCTCGTCGCGGATCGGCAGGTATGTCTTGTACCATTCCTTCTGGGCCGGGCTGTCCTTGTAGGCCTTGAGCGCCGCCTCGTCGACGAACTCCATCACAAAGGCGTTGGCCTTGCCGCCCTGGACCTTGATGGACCTGGTCCACACGCGGACGATTCCCTTGTAGGCCGCGGGCAGGGCCTGGACGCCATCGAGGGCGGCCTTGATCTGCTCCGGCGTGGTGCCGTCCTTCCACTTAACCGTGACCACGTGGAGCACGGTCGTGGGGGCTGCTTGCGCCAAAACACTCGACGCGCCCAGCGTCAGCAGGGTCGCGGTCAGCAAGGTAATGAGAAGCTTCTTCATCGTATTGTCCTGGTGGGTTGAGTTTTCCTTTCCGGCCATGCGGCCGGATCGTGCCTGCCATTCGAGCGGGGGCTCGGCAGGTTCCGCGGAGGTTGGCCCAGGTGGGCGAAAAAGAAAACCCTGTTCGCGCTCCGGCGCCCAAAAAAAATCCGTCTCGGGCCAACCCGACACCATGGAATGGCGGCCAAGGGGCCCCGGGCCGCATGTCGGCGGGGAGCAGAAGTATCGAGCTGAACGAGTGTTAACTTGCTTTTGGCCACCGAGGCGAATGAGGCTCTCCAGCGCGGAGTCGCCTGTTCCCGGGTTCCGCGAAGGGCATCGGCCGAGGCGGCGGCCACCGGCGCGGCAAGCGAGCCCGCACCGGGCTCGCTCCAGGCGGGCTCCTCACCAGTTCGTGTCAGCCCTGATTGCGGCGACCAGCTGGTCCGCCATCTTCATGTGCGTCTTCACGCTCGGGTGGTAGTCGGACCCGTAGCCGTCTTCCGGCTGCTGCACCGCGAAATTCAGGGTGTGGCACCTGGTGTCTCCGGACGCCCGGCGCCTGGCGACGACCTCGAGGTTCCATGCGCGCAGATGGTCAAGGTCGGGCCCGGGCCCCATGATCGGGCCGTCGGCAACGTAGATCTCGGCGGAGGGCCTTAGCGACCGAACGAAGTCAAGGAACTGCCCGAGAGCCCCCGTCCAGCCCGACTCGTCGGGCGGGTCCTTCCTGAAGTCGTTTGTGCCGAGATTTATGACGACGACATTTGGAACCGGGCCCCGCGTGAAGTCCCACGGGTATTCGCGATCGTTGGGATGCACGCGGGTGTAGACGCGCGGCATCGCGTCCCATTGCCCCGATTGCGTGAGCCGGATCCCCGAGGCGGCGACCGTCACCTGCTCGGCCCCGAGCCTGCGCGCGGCGATCGCGCCGTAGGTGTAGTACCAGTTCGAATTGGCGGGTGAAACGGGGTCCTTGGGGTTCGCTCCCAGGTCGCCGTATCCGCAGGTGATTGAATCGCCTATGAACTCGATGCAGCGATTCGCCGCGGGGGCGGGCAAGAGCCTTGTGCCCGGCGCCAGGCGCAGCCCATAGAATCGGGCGGTGCCTCGGTTTGATTCCGTGCACTTGTAAAGGACAACCGTGTGCTCCCCGGCCGGCAGGCCGAGCGCGATGGGATAGAGCGCCGGCTCCTTGGTTATTGCGAATGCCGCGGCCGGCTGCCCGTCAACGACCGCCTGGAAATGATCGGCGATGGTCGTGCTCAATCGCGCGTCGAATCCCGTTCCCCGGAAGCGGACGACCACGGCGCTGCCTGGAAACGACATGCTGGGCTGCAGCGGGTCGCGCCAATCGATCCGGCCCTCATAGTGGATGCGCTCGTTGCCGGGGCCAATCTCCCCGGAGGGGCCTCCGGATTCCGCCGCGGGCGGCGACGAGCAGGCTGCGATCGAAACCGCGAGGATCGCGAGGCGGCCGATCGCCAAGACCAGGCGGGGCGAAGCCCAAGCGCGCGGGCGGGCACCTGCTTCAGCTTCTCCTGCCGCGCTTTTCCTGGCTGCCTCGCCGAGGCAATGGGTGGGGTCTTTCATGTATCGCTTCGTGCTAGGTCCTGGGGATTCAAGGCGCATGCCTTTCCGTCTGCTCCGTCGTATAGCGCTTCCCTTTCATGGCCCCAGACCCTTCACTAATCCAGACCGAACCCGAGGGCGGCTCGAAAGGACGGATCCGTCCGCCCCCTCCTCGGCGCCCGAACCCCTCCCGCCCATGAGATCCAACCTTCACCCGTTCCTCCTGCGTTCGCTCCTTGGACCCGGCTGCCAGCTCGGGATCCTCATCGCGCTGGCCACCGCGCTCCCGGCCGCGCAGCCGGCGAAACTCTATCACGGCGCCGCCTACTATCCCGAGCTGTGGCCGGAAACGGACATCGATCGCGACATCGCCGAGATGAAGAAGCTCGGAATCAACGTCGTGCGGATCGGGGAGTTTGCATGGGCGCGGATGGAGCCAAACGAGGGTGATGTCTCGCTCGCGTTCTTTCAGCGGGTCCTGGACCGCCTGCACGAGGCGCAGATAGACGTCGTTCTCTGCACGCCGACGGCGACGCCGCCGGTGTGGCTGAGCTACGGCCATCCTGAGCGCAGCTTTGTCGACAGCGAGGGCCGCGTCATGATCCACGGCGCGCGCCAGCACATGTCGTATGAGAACGAGGCCGTGCGCTCGGCCTGCTGGCGGATTGTCGAGGCGGAGGCGCGGGCCCTTGGGCGCCACCCGGCGGTGGTCGCGTGGCAGATAGACAACGAGCTGAAATGCCACGTGGGCGAGGACTACAGCGCGTCGGCGGTGGACGACTGGCACAAGTGGCTCGCGCAGCGCTACGGCACGATAGACCGTCTCAATTCGGCCTGGGGCACGCAGATCTGGAGCCAGCATTACCAGCGGTTTGAGCAGGTGCCGGCGCCGCTGCGCACCCCGTTCCTCCACAACGCCTCGCTCAGCACCGCCTACCGCGTGTTCAACCGCGAGCGCATCGCGGAGTTCCTGGACGAGCAGTGCTCGATCATCCGGCGGTACTCGGCGGCCCCCATCACCACCAACATGAATCGCTGGTTCTCGATAAGCGTCGAGCGCATGAGCCAGAACCTAGATTTCGTGGCGTTCGACGACTATCCCTCCAGCGACGAATGGCGGACCCTGATGCTTGACGTGGACCTGTTTCGCCCCGCGAAGCCCGGCCGGGCGTTTTGGATGCTGGAAACCAGCTCGGCCCACAACGGCTCGATCCGAAACTATGAACCGGTGCATCCGCCGGGATTCCTCGTGGCGGAGGCCGTCTCGGTGTACGCCTCCGGAAGCCAGTCCTTTTGCTACTGGCTGTGGCGCCAGCAGCGCACGGGGTGCGAGCTGCCGCACAGCGCGATTGAAAGCGCGTGGTACGAGCCCGGGATCGGTTACCCTCAGGTCGTGAAGGTGGAGGCGGCCCGCCGGCAGCTGGAGCCCCTGCTGGCCTCCACCCGGCCCGCCGCGGCGCAGGTGGCCGTCACATGGTCCGACCTCGGCCGGGCCATGATGCAGACGGAGCCCATCGGCAGCCGCGAGGGGAGCGAGGTGAGCTACGACCAGGCCCTGCCGGCGTGGGAGGCGCTTCTGCTCGACATGGGCGTGCACCGCGAACTCCGCTTTGAAGGCGCCCCGCTTGGGGGCCTCAAGCTGCTGGTCACGCCCCTCATGCCCTATGCGAGCCCGGAGTTCCTCTCGCGCGTCGAGGCGTTCGCCCGCGACGGGGGCGTGTGGATCAGCGGACCCGCGACGGGAATGCGGACCGGGGAACATACCGTGCCGACCGACGCGGGTCTTGGCGCGGTGGAAAAGCTGGCGGGCGTGCGGACGGTCTACTCGTTCCCGGTCACTGGCTCGGGCGCGCGCGGCGAGGCTTTCGGGGCCAGCGCCGCGCTCGGCGGCTGGTGCTCGGCGCTGAAAGCGGTTTCACCCGACGCCACGGCCGTGGGGCAGCTGGACAGTGAGTTGACTCCCGGCCTGGCCTTCCTGACCGAACGGCAATTGGGCCGGGGCCGCATCGTGGTCATGGCGGCGCAGCCGGAGGGCCCCGAAGGGAGGGTTCTCCTCGAGAAGATCATCGCCCACTACGAGGATGCGGCCGGCGTCACGGAACGCTACAGTGTCAGCGTCGGCACCGTGGTGTGGCCGCGCGTGACCGAGAAAGGCGACAAGTTGTGGATCGTCGTCAACATGGATGGACGCGGCGGCGAGGTCCAGCTGCCCCGGGCGGCGGCTGACGCGATCTCGGGTGAGCGGATTCCAGGGGACGCGCTGAAGCTGGGGCGCTACGAATGGCGGGCCGTGCGCTTCTGAGTTTTCACCAGCAGCGGCTTCACCATTGGCGCGGGTTGGCCGGCCCCGGATCCCAGGCTCCTGCGAGTTGAATTCGCCGTGGACAGCGTAGTCCAAAGCTCTATTTGTTTCTTTCCCTGCATTTGGGCGAGAGCCCATGGGCAGGGGGGAATTCTAGTCAAGGCACGCTCTTGGGTTCATTTCTCATGCGTAGATGTCCCTGTAGCTCAAGTGGATAGAGCATCAGTTTCCTAAACTGAGTATTCCGGTTCGAGTCCGGGCGGGGATACCAATTTCGGCCAAAGAGGGGACGGCCACTGTCGTTGGAACCAATTCTGTGACCAAAAGTAAGGGAATTGCTTCCGGAATGTGGCGTCAGGTCGGAGAGCTCGATATAGGCAGGGAATTGATTCCTCGAACTAAATGATGCCCATTCGCGCGGAACGGCAAAGCTGTCTTTTGTCCCTTTCAATTTCTGCTCAAGGAGCTCAAAATCAACTCGATGAACCGCAGACAATTCCTGCAGACAAGCGCTGCCTCCGCCATTTTCCTCGGCATGGGTGGCCGGAAGATATTTGCCGCCCCCAATGCGGACGCACCTGAGAAATCGGTCCCATGGGTGACGCTCAACAACGGGGTGAAGATGCCGCGCATTGGATTGGGCACGATGACGCTGAGGGGCGATTTGGGACTGGGGTGTGTGGCTGACGCCATATCCTTCGGCTATCGCCTCATCGATACCGCCATGGTCTACGACAACGAGACGCCAGTGGGCGAGGGCATCAAACAAAGCGGGATCAGGCGTGAAGAGCTCTTCATTACCTCAAAACTGTGGAAGAGCGATATGGGCTATGGGAATGCGAAGACGGGATTTCAAACGTCGATTGATAAGTTGAAGGTCGATTATCTTGACCTCTACTTGATTCA
>DATNHT010000043.1:0-12358 GCA_035604815.1 Opitutaceae bacterium | reverse complement strand
CCGCCGTGCCGGTGATCTTCTTGGGGTCTATCTTCAGGAGTATGATGGCGGTGGGCACTGAGTATCGCTCCTATCGGTTGAGTTGCTGAGCGCCGGATTCGAAGCGAGTTCCTGGCGAACCGCAAGCCGGGGCCGGACATGGCAATCTTGTCCCGGCCTTGAGGAATAATCCATGGGACAAGAAGGACTCAAAATCTGCCGCCGAAAGGCGTGCGGGTTCGATCCCCACCCCGGGCACCGTTCAAGATGGCGAGGAGCAGGGCTTCTCAGAGTGTGCGAATGAACCAGTCGGCCGTTACCTGCATTGCCCGGGCGGCGTGTCCCTTCTCGGGCTCGAAGACGTTGAAAATGTGGTCGGCCCCACCTATCAGCACGGCCTCGCGGGGTTGCCCCGTCGCGGCCTTCATGAGGTCCGGGTCCCCGTTGGGGATGAAGTCCATTGTGCCCCGAATGGCCAGCAGCGCGCCGGGATACCTGGCCGCAGATCGGTTGAGGTCGATCCCCTTGAAGCTCTCGTAGAAGGCGCGGTAGGTGGTGATCTTCTTCCAGCCCGCGTCGTAGGTGGACACGCCGACGCGGACGGCCTCTTCGGCGCCAGGCAGGCCCATCATCAGTTTCGCCAGGTCGCCGGTCGGGCTCGACCAGACGACGCCCGTGCGGAACCAGGTGGGGTGGCGCCCGAGGACTTCGAGTTCGGTTGCGGAACCCAGGCTCCAGCCGACGCACCCAAGATGATCGACTTTCACCCCAGGTCGGCGGGTGAGGAATTCATACGCGGACTCCGTGTCCTCGACCCTCGTGAGGAAGGTCGACTCGATCACGGTCCGTTGCCGGTCCCCCTCGCCGCGGAAATTGATGCGAAGGCTGGCGATTCCATTCCTCGCGAGGAGCTCGAGGAGGTGCTTGCTGAGGTCGCCCGCACCGTTCATGTCGTCCGCGAATCCGTGGAGGGCCAGTACGGTGCGGCCGTCCCAGGCCCCGTCGGGCTGCATCCAAGCCCCCTTTAGCTCCCCCTTGACCTCCACGGGGACATCCGAACCCAGGACCGCGGTCGAAAGGGCGAGGGTGGCCGCAGCAGCGGCGATCTTGAGTTTGTGGATTGTCGAAGTGCTCATGGTGGTCGGGGGATTTCAGGGTTGGTCGATGAAGGGCAGGGCCGCCGCCAGGAATTCGTCGGCACGCTCGACGGCGGGTGCGTGACCGCTCTTGGGAATCACCACCAGGCGGGCCCCTGCGATCTTCCGCGCGAAGTCCCTGCCGTCGTCCAGGGGGACAAGCCGGTCCTCGCCGCCCCACACGACGAGGGTCGGGATCGCGATCGACGCCAGCTTGTCGTCGACCGACTCGGCGACGATCCCCTTGTTCGACATGACCGAACGGATGGTCCACCCGTCCCCCTTGCCGAGGATCTGCGCGAACTTCATCCGGACCTCGGCCTCGGAGCTTCTCGCCGGCTCAAAGAAGATCGCCGACAGAAGGAACTTGGAACCCGCGAGGGACGCGCTGGCGCCCCCTCCCGAGGACATCTGCTCGGCAAGGTGCCGGTGGCCCGCCGCGTCGACGAGGATGAGCTTCCTGGGCGGGACCAGCGCGAAGGAGGGGCCGGCCGGGGGCGCGGGTCCCGCGGCCTGGATCGCGTACTGGGCGGCTATCCATCCCCCGAGCGATTCCCCGACCAGCGTGAAGTCCGACACCCTCTTCACCCTGATGAACTCGCCGAGCGTGTCCACCCATGTCTGAATCCCATAGTCGACCAAGGGTTTGTCCGAGGAGCCGAACCCAAGCTGGTCCGGGGCAATCACGTGGTGGCGGGCGGCGATCGGCCCGATGCATGTTCCCCAGTCGACCGCGGCATTGGTGGCAAGGCCGTGGAGCAGAACCACGGTGGGCCCGCTTCCGGCCTCATAGAAGGCGATCTTTTGGCCGAAGACTTCCACGGTTCTTTGGTCGGGCAGCTCCGCGGCCCCGGCGGCCACCGCGGCACCGAGCGCGAACTGCAGTGCCTGAGCCATGGAAAATAAGCCTCGGAGATTCATTTGTTGTTCGGCTCCTGGCCGGTTCAGCGGAGTAACCCGAGCATCTTTTGGGGCCATTTCATCGGTACCGAAAGACATTCCATCAGGCGTGCCAACTTTTCTTTGCGATCGTATGCAGCAAGTTCCTGAATCCGGCCGTTCGCTTCCAGTCCCCGGCCATCCCCCCTTTCCTTGCACCGAGGAAATCCTGCGCGACTGCCGTCTACATCGGTGCCGTCGGGTGGCGCTCATAGCCACCCCCCGCAGACCTGGGGCTCGCCCCGAAAGCGGGAGCTGCAGCTTCTGGCTGCGCGCACACGGGTTACAAATGTGCCTGGAGCGGATTCGAATCCCGGCCCTCGCACATTTCTCGGTCTGTAACTTAGTTGGGGATGGGGCCGTATTTCTGTTGAAGCCACCGGTCCCGCGGGTAGCTTTCTCGGCCACGCAAGGTGCGCGCCCTTCGTTGACCCCACGCATGCTAACCTGTTCGTGCAGGATTGGAATTACAGCGGCCGGCTGAGCAAGTTTTGCCGCCCTCCGCCGGCGCTGCCATGATGCCGACCTGCTTCCGAGGCCTGAATTCAACCCACGCCCTGATCGCGGGCCTTGCCGCGGGGTCGGTCGCCCTGCTTCTCCAAGCCGGCTGCCAGCATTCCCCGGTGACGTCGCGCGCGCCGGTGAAGCTGTCGTTCAACGAGGACGTGGAGCCGATCCTGGCGGAGAACTGCTATGGGTGCCACGGCCCCGACCCCGGCTCGCGCAAGGCGAGCCTGCGCCTTGACCGGGCGGAGTTCGCCTTCGTCCCCCACGAAAAATCCGGGCCCGCCATCGTTCGCTACGAGCCCGACAAGAGCCCGCTCGTGCTGCGCGTCGAGTCGAAGCTGGAAAAGGAGATGATGCCGCCGCCCGAGGCGCACAAGACACTCAAGCCAGAGGAGATTGGGCGGCTGCGTCGTTGGGTTGCCGAGGGGGCGGAGTATCAGGAGCACTGGGCCTTCATCCCGCCGGTGGCCAAGCCTCCTCCCGCGGTCACGGCGGCGCCTGCGGGCTCGATTCGAGGCCCGATCGACCAGTTCATCATCGCCCGGCTGGAGAGGGCCAACCTGAATCCGTCGCCGGAGGCAGATCGGCGCTCGCTCGTGCGGCGCGTGACGCTCGATCTCACGGGGCTTCCCCCCAGCCCCGCGGAGGTGGACGCCTTTCTGGCCGACTCCTCCTCCGGGGCCTATGAGCGCGTCGTGGACCGCCTGCTCGCGAGCCCCCGCTTCGGCGAGCACCGGGCGCACTACTGGCTCGATTACGTGCGCTACGCCGACACGCACGGAATCCACTTCGACAACTACCGAGCGATCTGGCCCTACCGCGACTATGTCATCCGGGCGTTCAACACGAACAAACCCTTCGATCGCTTCGTGCGCGAGCAGCTTGCCGGCGACCTGCTGCCCGCCCGCACCTGGGACGAACTCGCGGCCACCGGCTATATCCGCTGCAACCTGACCACCAACGAGGGCGGCGACATCCCCGAGGAGACCTATGTGAACCAGACGCGGGACCGCGTGGAGACCTTCGGTGTGACGTTTCTCGGCCTCACCACCGGCTGTGCCGCGTGCCATGACCACAAGTTCGACCCGTTGACCCAGCGCGACTTCTACCGCCTGGCTGCCTACCTCAACAACACGGCCGAGAAGCCGTGGGACTCCAACGTCGCCGACCCCTCGCCGGTCCTGCGCCTGCCGAGGGACGAGGACCGGGCGGCCGCCGAGGTCGTGCTGACCCGCCGCGCCGAACTCCAGGAGAGGCTGGACGCCCGCCGCGCGCTCGGCCGCGAGCTGGTCACGGCCTGGCTCGCCGGCGGCCACCGTCCGGCGCCTGTCAGCCCCGAGGCCCTCGAGCTGCGCCTGCGCCTCGACGAGGGCCAGGGCGACCTCGTGAGAAACGCGGCGCCGGCCGCCGCCGTGAAGGAGTTCAGGGCCGACACCAACCCGCTGATCTGGGGCGAGAACTCGTGGCTCTGGCCGTCCATGCGCATGGACATCCTTTCCCGCATCAGGCTGGGCGGGCTCGGCGACGTGGACGCAGGCGACAAGTTCTCCGCCGGCGGCTGGCTGATGCTGCGGCTCAAACCGGGCAACGACAGCACGGGCAACGGCTCGCTGCTCTCGCGGATGGGAGACAATCGGCGCAGGGACGGGGCGGGCTGGGAGATCTATCAGGAGAAATTGCACTTTATCGTGAACCTGGTGCCCGCGGCCGAGGCGACCTCGGCATCCGACGCGCGGGAACCTGCCCGTACGCGGCCCGTGGCTCGGGACGGGGACAGCCCGTACGAGAACGCCGACGGCAGGCCGGAGCGCGGCATCTCGGTCGCGACGAGGGATTCGTTCCCCCGGGACGAGTGGCTGCATGTATTCTTCACCTACGACGGGTCGCGCCGGGCCGAGGGCGTGAAGCTCTACGTCAACGGCGAGCGGGTCGACACGGAGGTTGTGCTGGACAAGCTGACGGCGACCGGCTCGATCCGCACGGACGCGGTGATGCAGCTCGGGCGAAGGGACGACTTCCAGCCGATGCGCGAGACCCGCTTCCAGGACGTGCGCTTCTACCGCCGCGCACTTACGCCTGAGGAGGCGGCCCGGCTCCCATTCGAGGATGCGGCGGCGGAAATCGTGGCGCGGCAGCCCGACCCGTCGAAATGGAGCCGGGACGAGGCGTTCGTCGTGACGGACCGCTGGTTTCTCGGCGGGGTCGACCCCGAGGCAAGGAAGCTCGCGGCGGCGGTGGCCGCGCACACCGGCGCCCTCGATGCGCTGGGCAAGGACGGCGACCCCACGCTGATCGCCGTCGAGAGGGCCACGCCCGCGTACGCCGACACGCTGAAGCGCGGCGACTACTATTCGCGCGTCGAGCGGGTGGGCCCGGGCACGCCGCATTTCCTGCCGCCCCCGCCGCCGGGCGCCCCGGACGACCGCCGGGGGCTCGCCGACTGGCTCCTGGCGCCGGAGCAGCCGCTGTTCGCCCGCGTGACGGTGAACCGCATGTGGCAGGAGATTTTCGGCACCGGACTCGTCGAAACTGCCGGCGACTTTGGCGTCATGGGAACGAAGCCGTCGCATCCCGAGCTGCTCGACTGGCTGGCCGTCCGGTTCCGGGAGAGCGGCTGGGACGTGAAGCAATTCTACCGGATGCTCGTCACCTCGGCCACCTACCGCCAGTCGTCGGCGGTCACGCCCGACCGGCTCGCGCAGGACCCGGGCAACCGGCTGCTTTCCCGCGGCCCCCGATTCAGGATGGACGCCGAGATGCTGCGCGACAGCGCGCTCGCGGTCTCGGGGCTGCTCGCCGAGAAGGTCGGCGGCCCGCCGGCGAAGCCGTACCAGCCGCCGGACCTGTGGGAGGAGGTTGCGATGCCGGAATCGAACACAAGGACGTACGTGCCCGACCACGGCGAGGGGCTGTACCGCCGCAGCGTCTACACGTTCTGGAAGCGGGGCTCCATGCCGCCCAGCATGGAAGCCTTCGATGCCACGTCGCGCGAGTCCGTCTGCCCCCGCCGGGTCCGGACCGACACGCCGCTGCAGGCCTTCGTCACCATGAACGACCCGCAATGGTTCGAGTCGGCCCGCCAGCTCGCGCAGCGCGCCCTGCACGCCGGGTCCCGGACGGACGACCGCCTGAATTTCATTGCCCGAACGACCCTCTGCCGGGAACTGAACCCGCGCGAGGCGGCCGTCTTCAGGAGAAGCATGGATGACTTCCATGCCTACTTCGGGACCAACCCGGATGCGGCCCGGGAAACCCTCACCGTGGGCGAATCGCGCGTGGACGCGGCGCTCGCGCCCGCCGAGCTCGCCGAGTGGACCCTGGTGGCGAGCCAGTTCCTAAACCTCGACGAGTTTCTCACAAAATAAGGCCGCCATGCCCGACATCCCGCCCGATCCCGCCGCCCACCCCTGCTCCGACCATGGGGGCGAGCATCCGACCGTCCTTGACCTGCCGCACGTGCCGCTCTCCCTCAAGCAGGAGTGGCTCGAGCGCGAGACCCGCCGCCATTTCCTCGCCCGCGGCTCGAAGGCCCTCGCGTGGGCCGGCCTCGCGACGATCCTGGGACGCAGCGCGCCGCACCTCCTCGCCGACGTGGCGGCTCTCCCGGATCGACGCCCGCAGTTCGCGCCGAAGGCGAAGCGCGCGATCTATCTTTTCATGGCGGGCGCGCCCTCGCAGTTCGAGACCTGGGACTACAAGCCTAAGCTGTCGGGGATGTTTGCGCAGAATCTGCCCGAGTCCGTCCGGGGCGGGCAGGTGCTCACGGGCATGACCGCGAGCCAGTCGGCGCTTCCGATCGCGCCGAGCTTTTTCAAGTTCGCGCGGCGGGGGCAGTCCGACCGCTGGGTCTCCGAGCTGTTTCCGTGGACCGGGAAGGTCGTGGACGAGCTTTGCGTGATCAGGTCCCTTTACACCGAGGCGATCAACCACGAGCCCGCGATTCTCTCGATAACGACCGGCAACATGTTCCCGGGCAAGCCGTCGCTGGGATCGTGGCTGGCCTACGGCCTCGGGGCGATCAACGAGGAGCTGCCGACATTTGTGGTGATGACCTCGAAGATTCCCGTGAAGACCAACGTGCAGGCCCTCTCGAACCGGCTGTGGTCCTCGGGATTCCTGTCGCCGGAATACTCGGCCGTGGCGCTTCGCTCCGGCAGCGAGCCCGTCCTGTACCTGCGGGACCCGAAGGGCGTGGGCCGCGACGTCCGCCGCGCCATGATCGCGGGCGTCAACGAGCTCAATCGCCAGCTGTTTGAGCACGTCGGCGACCCGGAAATAAACACCCGGATCGCCCAGTACGAGATGGCGTTCCGGATGCAGACGTCGGTGCCGGAGCTGACCGACTTTTCAGACGAGCCCGCCTCGACCTGGGACCTCTATGGTCCCAGGGCGAGGGAGCCGGGCACCTATGCCTACAACTGCTTGATGGCGCGCCGGCTCGCCGAGCGCGGGGTGCGCTTCACGCAGATCTTCCTGCGGACCTGGGACAACCACACGAATCTGCCGGCGAACATCCGGACGATGTGCGAGGACTCCGACCAGCCGACGTACGGACTGATCACCGATCTCAAGCGGCGGGGCATGCTCGAGGACACCCTGGTCATATGGGGCGGCGAGTTTGGCCGGACCGTTTACTCGCAGGGCCGGCTCCAGCCCGACAACTATGGGCGCGACCACCACCCGCGCTGCTTCAGCATGTGGATGTGCGGCGCCGGCACCAGACCCGGCATCAGCTACGGCGAGACCGACGATTTCTCCTACAACATCGTCAAGGATCCCGTGCACGTCCGCGACCTGCACGCCACCATCCTCCACCAGTTCGGCTTCGACCACAAGAAGCTCACGTTCAAGTTCCAGGGGCTCGACCAAAGGCTCACGGGCGTGCTGCCGGCTCGCGTCATTCGGGAGATCCTGACCTGAGACGCGGCATGCGACTCGCCTGTCTTCTCCTGCTCGCAGGCGCGAGCCCCGGCTGGGCGGAGCCCGCCACCTTTGCCGACCGCGTCGCTCCGGTGCTCGAGCACAACTGCACGAAGTGTCACGGCGCCACAAAGCAGAAGGCCGGCCTCCGGCTCGACAGCCACGCGGCCGTCCTGGCGGGATCCAAGGACGGCGAGGTCGTGAAACCCGGCGATGCCATGGCCAGCGAACTGTTCCGGCGCATCACGCTGCCGCCGGCCGACGATGACTTCATGCCGTCGGGCGATCGGCCACCGCTGTCGCCGGCCGAGATCGCGGTCCTGGAGAACTGGATCGCCGCCGGCACGCCCGCCACCGACTCGTTCGACGCCGCCCGTCTCGGGCCCGCGGTCGTGGCGCCGCCGGCCGCACCCGACTACCGTCCCCGGCTTGCGGAGGCAACCGAGCTGGCGCGAACGCTGGGGGTGAGGCTGGTGCCTAGGTCGCGCGTTCCGACCGACGGGCTCGTGCTCCGCACGGCCAGCGCGCCTGCGGCCTGCGATGACGCGGTTCTGGCGAAGCTCGCCCCGGTGGCGGGCCTCATCGTCGATGCCGAGCTCGCCCGCACCCGGGTCACCGACAAGGGGCTGGAGGCTGTCGGGCGGTGGTCCAATCTCGCGCACCTCGACCTCACGCGCACGGCGGTGACGTCGGATGGCGTCGCGCAACTGGCGTCGCTCGGGCGCCTGGAGACGCTGAATCTCACCGGGACAAGGGTGGACGGCCGGGGCCTGACCCTGGCGGGTAAGCTGCCGGCGCTGAGGCGAGTGTGGACTTTCGGCGGCCCGTGACCGAATTCCTGTCGGGTTCCCGTAAACATTCGTCCCATATGCGCGAGGGTTTTGTTTGTCACCCGGTTGCAAGGCGCTCTACTTAGCGAACCACAAATCCGATTTGCTGCACGTTATGGGAGTCGGCAGCCAACTGCGCCCGCCGATTCCCTTATCTCAGCCTGCTCCAGCATTGGGCATCAAAGATGTACATACCCGCCGCAAACCGCATCAGCGACCCCGCTAGGATCAACGAGTTCATCCATGCCCACGGATTCGCCACCCTGGTGACGTTTGGCAAGGAAGGTCCCTGGGCCAGTCACCTGCCGTTCATCTTGGACGAGGAGGATGGCGGCGGCCGCCTGCGCTGCCATATGGCACGGGCCAACGAGCAGTGGCACCATTTCGATTCGCACGCGGAAGTGCTCTGCATATTCCTGGGACCCCACGCATACATCAGCCCATCGTGGTATTCTGCCAAGGTGGCCGTGCCGACGTGGAACTACGCCGCCGTCCACGTCTACGGAAGAGCGAAATTGGAGGATGACGCCTTCCTTAGGAAGACCATTGAGGACACGACGGCAAAGTATGAATCGAAAATGGCGGCGCCCTGGAGGATGCCGATTCCCGAGGATTACATCGCCTCCATGATGAAGGCGATCGTCGGGTTCTCGATCCGGATCACAAGGGTCGAGGCTAAGTTTAAGCTTGGACAGAACCGGTCCCGGGAGGATCAGCTCGGCGTGCTGGCCGGGCTTGAACGATCCGACGCTCTGGAAAGCCTTTCTCTCGCGAGGTTCACCATTGCCCAGAGCCCCGTATCCTCGTGAACCGTCTCCGGCGACTGCGCCGTTCTCGCCGAATACGATGGAGCGGTCTGCGGTGCCGGTAACACCCCGGCGCATCCACCGTTCCACTGGACGATGGCTTCTGGCGGCGCGAGCCGGGAGTGGGCCCAGCTGCTCAGGCCTGTTTACCCGCGGACCGTGAGGTTGACGGTCTCGCCTTCCGACGACGACGGGCCGAGGGTCAGTTTGAACGTGCCGGGCTCAACCCGGAATTTCATGTCGAGGTCCCAAAGGGCCAGAGCATCCGGCGCGACTGGGAATGAAACCGTCCGGCGTTCGCCCGGCTTGAGGTGGATCCGCTGGAATCCCTTCAGCTCCTTTACGGCCCGGGTAACCGAACTCACGTCCTGATGGACATAGAGCTGCACGATCTCGTCCCCCTCGCGGTTGCCCGTGTTGACGACATCGACTGACGCGACCGTGGCGCCGTCCGTTGCTATCACCGCGTCCTGCAGCCGGGGATTCTCATATTTGAACGTGGTGTAGCTCAGCCCGTCCCCGAAACTCCAGAGCGGCCCGCGCGGCCCGAATTCAAACCCGATTTGCCCGGCGAACGGCTTCTTGCTGTAATAGGCCGGGATGTCTCCCACAGAGACGGGAAAGGAAACCGTGAGCTTTCCGGAGGGGCAGACGTCCCCGAACAGGATGTCGGCCGCGGCCGTGCCCGATTCCTCGCCCATGCACCAGCCCTCGATGACCGCCGAGGACCTCTCCTTGAGGTGTCCGATCGCGAGCGGCCGGCTGTTGTTCAGGTAGACGACGACGGGCTTGCCCGTTGCGAGGACGGCGTCGGCGAGGGCGCCCTGCGAACCGCGCAACTCCAGCGTGTCGGCGTCTCCAAGGTGGTTTATGGGCGGATCGAACCAGGATTCGCGGCACAGCGCCTCGGACTCCCCGACCGCAAGGACCACCACGTCGGCCTGCGCCGCGATACGCGCCGCCTCCTCGATCAACGGCCTGTTATCCTCGGCGGTGGACATGACGACAAGATTGTTGTTCCAGCTGTTGAAAGCGTTGCCGGTGTCGTTCTTCGCCAGCATGCATCCCTGCGCGTAGAGAACCTTCGCCTTCGATCCGACCTTGTTTCGGATGCCCTCCAGCAGGGTGACCGAATGGCTCGGGGTGCCCGAGTAGCTTCCGAGCCGGGCGACGTTGGCGTTCGGCCCTATGACCGCGATCGTCCTCGACCGTTCGGTGGAGAGAGGAAGAAGGCCGTCGTTCTTGAGGAGGACGATCGACTCCCGCGCGGCCTCGAGGGCGAGGGCGCGGGTCTCCGGGCGCTCCGCGGCTGCCTTGGCCCTGGCGAGGTCCGCATAGGGCTGCTCAAACAGCCCCAGGCGGAACTTGAAGGATAGGATTGTGCCGACGGCGTCGTCGATCTCCGCCATCGTGACGGATCCGTTCTTGAGCTCCTCCCGGAGGCCCGGGTACGATTCAGGGTCCGGCAGCTCCAGCTGCACCCCTGCCTTGAGCGCGAGCGCTCCCGCCTGTGCCAGCGAGCCCGCGACGTGGTGGGCGCTGTAAAGGAGACCCACCCCGCCGTAGTCGGAGACGATGAGGCCGGTGAATCCGAATTCGCCCCGCAGGACGTCGTGCAGGAGCCAGCGGCTCCCGTGCGAGGGCACGCCGTCGATCTCGTTGTAGGAGGGCATCACCGCCCCAACGTGGGAGGTCTTGATGATATAGGCGAATGGGAGCAGGTCCACCTCGCGCAGCTGGCGGGGGGTGCTGACGCTGGGGCTCTTGTTGAGGCCGCCCTCGGGGGTGCCGTGTCCCGAGTAGTGCTTCAGGGTCGAGATCACGTGCTGCCCGTCGATCGTTCCATCCGCCGATCCCTGGAATCCGCGCACAATGGCCGCCCCCATGCGCGAATTGAGGTAGGGGTCCTCGCCCATGGTCTCGTCGAACCGGCCCCAGCGCGGGTCGCGTGCGACATCGACGACGGGGGCCAGCGTGAGCTGCGCGCCGCGGTTGCGCATCTCCGAAGCGACCACATTGTAGATCCGCTCCGCGAGCGCCGGGTCCCAGGAGCAGGCGAGACCGATCGGGCTCGGAAAGCTGGAGGCCTCGGGCTTGACGAGCCCGTGGCATCCCTCGTCGTGAAACATGGCCGGGATTCCGAGCCGCGTTTCGCCGACCAGGAATTTTTGGACCTGGTTTCGGAACGTGATGTCTTGTTCGAGCAGCAACCGCTGCAGCGGGGCAACCGAGCCGACGCCGTCCGGGATGACCTTCCTGAAGAATTGCTCTTGGGTCATGCCGCTCTTCGCGATGTCGTCCAAATGGATCCAGGCACCGGTGATCTGGCCTATCTTCTCGTCGAGCGTCATCCGTCCGAGCAGGTCCTGGACACGTGCTTGTATCTGTGCCGCCGGGTCGCGATATGGCGGCGGGGATGCTCCGTCGGCGGCAAGGAGGGCCGCCGTGGAGAGGAACATGGTCGCGGCTCGTAAGGGCAATCGGAGCGGGCTCATTGCCCAACAGTGAGCTTGCCGCCCGCAAGGCCGAACCCAAAATGCGCAATTCGCATAGCAGAAACTCCGCTCAAGGCGGGAGATGTCACGGGGCGTTCCAAGCGGCGGTTTTTCTCGGCGAGCGGACTATCTTTCTTGCCCCGGTGCCCCGCCTCGATCTTGCCAACCGAGCGGACTCCGTGTTCGGCGCGTCAGCCGCTGTTTTTCCCGACCCCGACCCGCGCACGCGTTGCGGCCGGCTCGAGCCGATTGACCGCATTGACGCAATCCCATCGCGGACGGCGCCGCGCCACTTTCACGGGCCCGAATGCCCGCAAAAATACTTGCTGCCGGGCGGCCCAATGGCAAACTGACTAGTTACTTCTGTTAAATCCAATTGGATTCCGCTGAGAGGCGATTCCCCGCCAAGAGTGCTCTCGACGGCTCGGGATTCGATTTGAGAACACAGGCCGGTAGACCGCAGACTTTCCAGGGAACCCAAGCAACGATTCCGCCAACCGCCCGATTCCTGAAGACACATGAACAAGAATACCCCTTTTTCGAACGCATTGAGCCGCCGCGCATTCATTCGAAACGCAGCCGCCGCCATCGGCACCGGACTCATCGCGCGCGCTGCTGCGACGCCCGCCTGGGCGCGCACCATCGGCGCCAACGACGCGGTGCGCGTGGCGGTTATCGGTTTCAACAACAAGGGGGCCGACCACATCAAGCAGCTTGCCGATATGCAGGGCGTGCGCGTCGTCGCC
>DATNHT010000042.1:0-17497 GCA_035604815.1 Opitutaceae bacterium | reverse complement strand
CGTGCATCTCGCTCACCATAACCTCAATCCCACCCCCTATCGTTGGAGGGCCGAGGGCGCCGCGATCCTGGAAAAGATCCAGCGGGCGCGGGAGGCTCAGGCAAAGAGTAATGAATAGTCATTTAGGCCCCATTACACTAGCACTACTCCGTTAAGTAGCTACGACGTGTCGAGGATGACTCCGGAGCGTGTGAAGCGGGTGCGGCAACGCGGGCAGATGCAGAGGACAAGCGCCTCCATGAGCCAGCGGCGGACCTCAGGCAGCGAGGGGCGTTTTTTTTGACGTACGCAATCGCGTCAGGAAGCAGAAGGCCAGGAAACACAGCGTGAGATGATGGTGCAGTCCGCGCCACGAACGGCCCTCGAAGTGATCCAGCCCGAGTTCCTCCTTTAATTGCTGGTAGCCCTGTTCGATTGCCCAACGCTGATGGGCCAGCCGCACCAGCTCGGCCAGCAGCGTGCTGGCCGGCAGGTTGGACAGATAGTACTTGAAGGTGTCGTCGCCGAGTTGCTCGATCAAAAGCCAGCGAGTCACGCCCGGCTGCCGCCAGCGGCTGCCTCGCTGGGAGGCTTGCACCCGCACCGCGACCGCCCGGACGCTAGCGCCATCGGCCCGAGGCAACTGTACGTTTGCCCAGAGGGAGGATTCTTGGAGTAAGCGCTCCCGCCACTCGACCATCGAGAGCGGGTGCTTAGCCCGATCCCGGACAACGGCATGCTGACGCGGGCGGCCAACTGCGGCCCGCACCACCGAGGCCACAGCATCGGCCGGCCAGGCGGCGACATTGCCGGGCACTTGAGCCACGTAGGGCTCGCCCCGCTTTTCCAACTCCGCGAGCAAAGGCAACACTACACCGTAGCCAGCGTCGAACACGACGGCCTGATAGGCCGGCAACTGCGGCTTCATTTCATCGAGCAAATCAAGGGCGATGCGCCACTTTTCCCGGAAGTGTTGCGTCGCGGGCGGCACCCCGGCCTTGGTCATCCGCACGGCATCCTCAGTCCAAACGGCGGGTAGGTACAACTGCGCCGCCAACGGCCAGTGCAGGCCCGGCGCCGCCCAGTGCCAAGTCACGATGCTCTGACAATTGGCGATCTTGCCCAACGCTCCGCAATATTGGCGGGCCACGCCGACCGAATGCCTGCCTTGCTTGGGCAAGCTGGTGTCATCGAGCACCAGGACACCCGTCTCTCCTCCAATCCACCCCCGTTGAAAGCAGAACTTGAAGAACGTTGAGAGGATGCCGCGCCGGTTGTTGTAGGTCTTCATGCTGGGTCTGCCCATCTCCAGAAAAGCCACCAGGCCTGATACCGTGAGCTCGGCGACCGACTTTCCTGCGAAGTGTTCACTGAGCCGCTTGAGGTCCCAGCGAATCCGATCCATCTGCGGAACGGAGATGTGATCCTGCTCGAATTCGTGTTCCTTCGCGGTGACGTAGTCCGCGACGGCGTCGGGCAACGCCTTTAGCCTTTCCGGCTCACGATAGTTTGTGAGCGCGAATTCGATGTAGAACGAGAGCGACCGAACCTGTCCCGCCAGCCGGAGGTAGAGCGCCTCGGCCTCTTGGAGCTGATCTTCGGTCAACCGGGTGATCGCCGGGCGCGTGCCGGTGTTGCGAAGCCATTGCACCTCCTGAACCTGGCGTTCCGCTTCGGCTTCAGCGAGTGTGGGGAAGTTTTTGCGGAATCGTTGGCCCTCGATGCGAGCGTAGACGCGATAGACGACATCCCCGGAGGGATTCGTGAACTTTGAAATGACGAACGGAGTGACGTGCTTCATGACCGATTTGGCCAGTCAACGGCCAAATCGGTTATCGAGGTTTTCATCTCATTGTTTTGGAATGAGATAGCTGGCGTCCCCACGGGGATTCGAACCCCGGTTCTCACCGTGAAAGGGTGGTGTCCTGACCGGGCTAGACGATGGGGACGTGGCGCGGAACTGGTCAAGCTAGGCCGGCGGCACACTCAAGCAAGAGCATTTTTCCGTCTGGACCCCCGCCGCAGTTGGAGAATCCTCGGCGCATGACTTTTGCGGAAATCGAGGCTGCCCTGCCTGGGCAGGCTGTTACGTCTGTCGAGGTTCCGTTCCCAAAAATCGGGTCGGGCAAAGTGCGCGAGATCTTTGATCTGGGCGACGCGCTGCTGCTGGTCGCCACCGACCGGCTGTCGGCGTTCGACGTCATCCTGCCCGACGGGATTCCGGGCAAGGGAATCCTCCTGACGCAGATGAGCCTGTGGTGGTTCGCAAAGACCTCCGAAATCATCGGCAACCACCTCCTGCCGGACCAGGAGGCCGAATTCAGCCAGCGCGGCATTGCCGGCCGTGATCTTCGCCTGCGCAGCATGGTTGTCCGCAGGCTGCGGCCGCTTCCGATCGAATGCGTCGTGCGGGGCTACCTGGCGGGCAGCGGATGGAAATCATACTCGAGCTCGGGATCCATATGCTCCATTCCGCTTCCGCCGGGCCTCCGTCAGGCCGACCGGTTGCCGGAGCCGATCTTCACGCCGACGACCAAGGCCCCGAAGGGCAGTCACGACGAGCCGATTGACGACGCCCGGGCGTCCGCGACGGTGGGCCCAGCGCTCTATGCAAAGGTGAAGGCCGCAAGCCTTGCGCTTTACGGCTTCGGACACGACCGGGCCCGGGATGCGGGAATGATACTGGCGGACACGAAATTCGAGTTCGGAACCGATTCCAAGGGCGGGATCGTCCTCATAGACGAGGTCCTCACCCCGGACTCGTCGCGCTACTGGCCGAGGGACAGCTACGAGCCCGGCCGGTCCCCGCCGAGCTACGACAAGCAGTTCGTGCGGGACCACCTGATGGGTCTCTCCTGGAACCAGCGTCCGCCGGCGCCGCGGCTGCCCCGCGAGGTGGTCGACAGGACCCGGGGAAAGTACCTCGCCGCGCTCCGGAGCCTGATGACCGGCCGGACCGCTATTGCATGACGCCCAGGCGCTTCTGCGGCACGGTGGCGCCGCTTTGTGCGCGCGTGAGTTCGCGCCTGAGCCAGTCGAGGGCGGCGTTAACCGCGCGCTGCTTCACCGTGGTGCGCGGGCCCGGATAGCTGAGCTTGCGGGACCAGATGCCGTGGGGCGCATGGAGGGCGACGAAGATCGTCCCGACAGGGTTCTCGTTCGGTCCGCCGCACGGCCCAGCGCAACCGGTGATCGCCAGGGCGTAGTCCGCCCCCAGCTTCTCGGCGGCGCCGGTGGCCATCGCGACGGCCGCCTCGGCGCTGACCGAGCCATGCTGGAGCAGGAGGCATTCGGGCACGTCGAGGAGCTGCATCTTGGAGTCGTTCGAATAGCACACGCATCCCCCGGCGAAGAACTTTGAGGCGCCGCAGATGTCCGTGAACGCGTTCGCCAGCAGGCCGCCCGTGGCGGTCTCCGCCACGGCCAGCAGCTTGTCCTGGGACCGCAGGAGGTCGGCGCAGACCTTGGCGAGCGAGTCGCCTCCGAATGCGACGAAATCCTCCCCAAGGAGATGGGCGCACTCGGCGGCGATCGCCTCGACTTCCGCGAGGCTCAGTTCGCCGCCCGGCGAGCTCAGCCTGCAATCGACATGGCCCGAATGCGCGCAGAACGCGACGCCGAGGCGCGGTCCATGGGGAGCAAAGACCGGCTGGAGCCGGGTCTCGAGCAGCGACTCGCCGATGCCGGCCGACCGAATCTGGACGTAGGCCTCGCGGTCGCCGACGAGCCCGAGCCGCGCAAGGCGGGGAAGCACCTGCTCCGTGAACATCGGCTGCATCTCGTTTGGCGGGCCCGGCATCATGCAAAGCACCTTGCCGTCCTGCTCCACCCAGAGCCCGGGCGCGGTTCCGTTTGCATTGGCCAGCACGTCGCCGCGATCGAAGCGGTAGGCCTGCTTGAGATTGTTCGGCGTCATCTTGCGTCCGAGGAGCGCAAACCGGTCCTGGATGTGCCTCTCGATCTTGGGGTCGAACACGAGGCTCTGGCCAAGGACGCCGGCGACCGCCTCGCGGGTTCGGTCGTCGCAGGTCGGCCCCAGGCCGCCCGTCATCAGCACGACATCCGACCGGGCCCAGCTCTCGCGGAACTGCTCGGCAATGTCCTCGGCATCATCCGTCACCGTAACGTTTCTGCGCAGTTCGATTCCGCGGGCCCCGAGCTGCGAGCCAATGAACGCCAGGTGCCCGTTGGCGGTCAGGCCGAGGAGGAGCTCATTCCCAAGGGTGAGGAGCTCGTAGCGAAGCCGGTGCGCAGTCTTTTTCAAACGATATGCTGGGGTTTCGCGAGAAAGCATGCTTGCGGACGGTGAAATTAGGCTAATCTCGGGAAAATGCCAGCCGCCGACTCAGATAGCGTAGTTCCACTTACGCTCAAGGAAAAGGTGCGGCGGCTGCCCGACCGGCCCGGGGTCTACCTCATGAAGGACCGGATTGGCAGGATCATATATGTCGGTAAGGCAAAGGCCCTAAAGAAACGGGTGTCGTCGTATTTCCAGCCGTCGCGGGCATTCACGCTGCATCCCAAGGTCCGGGCCCTGGTCGAGATGATCGCCGATTTTGACGCGATCGAGGTAAAGTCGGAGCCCGAGGCGATCCTCCTAGAGGGGAAGCTCATCAAGCAATGGAAGCCGCGCTACAACACGGACTTCACTGACGACAAGCGCTTCCTTCTCGTGCGCATGGATCCGCGCGAGGAGCTGCCCCGCTTTCGGCTCGTGCGCCTGAGGAAGGACGACCGCTCCCGGTACTTCGGCCCCTTCGCCCACAGCGGCCCCCTCCGAAAGACGCTTGCGCAGATGCGGCGCCAGTTCGGCATCCTGCTGGCCGACGGAACCCCGCGCCAGCTGCCCGACGGATCCTGGCGGCTGTACGACGACGTCAGGGGGGAGATCTACGGGTTTCCGGCGAGCGTCACGTCGGCGGATTACCGGGAACGCGTCGATCGAGCGTGCGCATTTCTCGAGGGCAAGTCGCGCGAGTGGCTCGAATCGCTTCGCGCCGAGATGGGCGCGGCGGCGGAACGACGGGAGTTCGAGAGGGCCGCGGGCCTGCGCGACGTCGTCCTTGCGCTCGAAAAGACCCTCGAGAAGACGCGCCATTTCGAGCGCACCGACCCGACGGCCCTCAGCGCGAGCGCGTCCGCGCTGGCCTCGCTCCAGCAGGCCCTGGCCCTGCGCTCACCCCCCGACGCGATCGAGTGCTTCGACATCTCCCACATTTCGGGAACATTTGTGGTCGCCTCCATGGTCCGCTTCGCGCAGGGCAGACCCGACCGCGACAACTACCGCCGCTTCAGGATAAAGGGATTCATTGGAAACGACGACTACCGCGCGATGGAGGAGGTGGTCGGGCGCCGATACCGGAGGCTCCGCAGGGAGGGCAGGACGTTCCCCGACCTGCTTGTGATCGACGGGGGCAAGGGGCAGGTCGGGGCAGCGCTGAAGGCGTTCGCCGCCCTTGAGCTCGACCCGCCTCCGATTGTGGGCCTTGCGAAGAGGGAGGAGACGATCGTGTTTCCGGACGAGCGGCCGGCGCTCGAGATTCCGCGCGACCATCCCGGCCTGCGGCTTCTGCAGAGGCTCAGGGACGAGGCGCACCGCTTTGCGAACACGTACAACGCCGACCTGCGGTCGAAGAGGATCCGCGAGTCCCAGCTGGACGACCTGGCGGGCCTGGGCCCGGTCCGCCGCGCTGCGCTCATTGAGCGCTTTGGGAGCATCGACCGTCTCCGGAGCGCTACGATTGCCGAAATCGCCGGGGTCGCGGGCTTCGGGCCCAAGCTCGCCCCGGAGCTTCACGCCTTCCTGGCGGGTATCCGTGCGCCCCCAGCGAAAACTCCTTGATCCTGCCGGGGGCTTGGGCCTCCTACGGGAGTCCCCATGCATTCCATCCGCCTGCTCCTGGTTGTCACGGCCGCATCCGCCGGAGTCGCGCACACGGCGCTAGCGATCCCGGACCTCGACCCGCTCTTTCAGGATCACGCCGTGCTTCAGCGCGACAAGCCGGCGCCCGTCTGGGGCCGCGCCTCCCCGGGCGAGCACGTGGGCGTTTCGTATTCCGGGCAGACCGTCGGTGCGACGGCGGATCCCGACGGGCGCTGGATCGTGGTCCTGGCCCCCATGCCGGCGAATCCCTCGGGTGCTGATCTCACGGTTTCCGGCAACGGGAAGGCCGTCGCCCGCGACGTCGTCGTCGGCGAAGTCTGGCTCTGCTCGGGCGGGTCGAGCATGGAGTCCGAGGTCGGCGACGCCCGCGGGCCGCCGAACCGGGTGAACGACGCGGCGGCCGAGGTTGCGGCGGCCCATTACCCACTCATCCGCCAATTCAAGGTCGTTGCCCAGGCGTCGGCGCATCCGATGGAGGCGCTCCAGGGCGCCTGGAAGGTCTGCTCCCCCGAGACGGCGGGACGGTTCACCGCCGTCGGCTATTTCTTCGCGCGCGATCTGTTCGCCCGGCTCAATGTGCCGTTCGGGATCATCAACAGCACCTGGGGTGGGACGCCGGTCGAATCCTGGATGAGCCCGGTGGCGCTCGCCGGCCTGCCGGGCCCGAGCGGGCACCCGGCCCCTGGCGACCCGCGGGTTCCCGGCTGCGCGTTCAACGGGATGATCCACCCGCTGCTTCAGGACGCGATCCGCGGGGCGATCTGGTACCAGGGCGAGAGCGACGTGGGCCGCGCGGCCGACTACGCCGTGCGTTTCCCGAGGATGATTGCCGCGTGGCGCGCCCATTTCGGACAGGGGGACTTGCCGTTCTTCTGGGTTCAGCTGGCGAACGCCGGCTCGCCCGCGGGGGGCCCCGGCGAGCCGTGGGCCTGCCTGCGCGAGGCGCAGTCCAGGGCCCTTTCCCTCCCGGCGACGGGACAGGCGGTGGCCGTTGACACCGCGGACGCCAGGAACGTGAACTCCGGGTCCATGCAGGAGGTGGGCCGCCGGCTCGCCCTCCTCGCCAAGGCGAAGGTCTATGCGGTTCCCGTCGACTACTCGGGGCCTGTCTACCGGGAGATGGCCGTCGAGGGCTCGTCAGTGCGTGTCCGCTTCTCCTTCGCCGGCGAGGGGCTGACCGCGTCCGGCAAGCCGCTCCAGTCGTTCGAGGTTGCGGGCGCAGACCGGGTGTTCCATCCGGCTGGCGCCATCATCCAGGGCGATACGGTCATTGTCCGTTCCCCCGCGGTCGGGCACCCGGTCGCGGTCCGCTACGCCTGGCGCAACGCCCCGGAGGCAAACCTCTACAACGGCGCCGGACTTCCGGCTGCCCCTTTTCGAAGCGACGACTGGTGAGCGCCGCGCGATTACGGCAGCTCGTACACCTCGCCCAGCGCCTGGCCGGTCGAGTTGCCCGCGCTGGTCACCTGGAACGTGTACGCTCCCGGCGGCAGGCTGGCTATGAGGGCGGTGTCGGCGCTGCCAGGAGCGAGCGCGAATGCCCCGACGCTCGCCTCCGCGGCGCCAATGTCCGTGGCCCCCACGTTGGCCTGGTAGCGGCCCGCAACCGCCTGGCTGCCCCACTTGAGATTCCGGGCGACCAGGTTGCCGCCGGCGTCGTAGACACTCAGCACCGGATCGGCGAGCCAGCCCGCGACCCCGTAGCCCGCCAGGCCCGGCCCCACGCCGCGGATGAGGACGCTCTTGGTCGAGCTTCCCGAAACCACGAAGCCGCCGATCAGGGCGCCGGCCCCGGGGCTCACGGAGCCCCTGGCCGATATGTTCACCAGGCGCTGTGCGGCCGTGAGCGGGGACGGGCTCGCGTCATAGACCTCGGTGAGCACGACTCCCCCGGCGCCCGAGCGATCGAACACCTGGACGGTGTAAGGGCCCGGAGAAAGACTGACGACGGCCGCCGCGTCGGCGCTTGCCGGCGCAAGCGCGAATGCCCCGACCTGGGCGAACGTCGCCGCGAGGCTGCCGCCGCCGCCCCAGCCGCTGTTCTGCGCGATCAGGGCGCCGGAGCCCGAATAGAGCTCGAGCTCGGGGTTCGCCATCACCCCCGCCACGCCGAAGGCCGCAAGCCCGGGCCCGACGGCCCTCAGGAGCACGGTCTTCTGGCCCGTGCCCGAGATGACGAAACCGGCGATGAGGATGTTGCTTCCGCTCAGCTCGGCGCGGCACGACAGATTGAGGAGCCGGTCGCTGGACGAGGATGGGGAGGGGGCAAACGAGGCGCCGCCCGACGAGTCGATCGAAATCGTCAGGCTTGAGGACGACGCGCCGCTGGAATTGCTGACCGTCACCGTGACATTGTAAGTGCCGGCCCCCGTCGGCGTTCCGGAGATGACGCCGGTGGTCGAGTTTATGCTGAGCCCCGGCGGAAGGCCGGAGGCGGTGAAGGACGTCGGCAGCTGGGTGGCCGTGACCGTGAAGCTGAACGGCGTCCCGGAGTTGCCGGTCGCCGTCGACGCGGAGTCGACGACCGGAATCGCAAGGGTGTTCACGGCCTCGGACGCCTCGATCAGGCCGGACGAGCTGTACCGCGACGCCGGAGAGACGCCGATCGCGAGCACGACGAAGGAAGTCGACTTTGTCGGCGCAACGCCCGTGACCTGCCAGGTCGATCCGTCGACGGACGTCGCCTGGCCTGCGGACACGAAGTGCGTGCCGTCCACCGTTTCCTCAAACTCCACGGACGAGAGCGCGGGCGCACCGCCGCCGCGCGTCCACGTTATGGTCGAT
The DNA here is from genome assembly GCA_035604815.1 of Opitutaceae bacterium. Classification (GTDB taxonomy): domain Bacteria; phylum Verrucomicrobiota; class Verrucomicrobiia; order Opitutales; family Opitutaceae; genus Palsa-1447. The sequence continues at coordinate 8,850 of DATNHT010000042.1, read as the reverse complement.
TCGTCGGCGCTTGCCGTGAGCGATTGCGTCACCGCCGTCCGCGTGGACAGGCGCGCGATCAGATAGCGGGTCAGGCCGCCCACGGTCGTGAAGCTGCCGCCGAGCACCACCTTGCCGTCTGGCTGGACCATGATGCTATACACGGGGCCGTTGGGGCCGGGATTGAACGCGGTGTCGACCGCGCCGCTGGCCTCGATGTGCGCGACGTAGGCGATGGGCTGGCCCCCGATGGTGGTGAAGGAGCCGCCCGCCAGGAAGGTTCCGTCAACCTGCAGCGCCAGCGCCTCCACCGTCCCGTTTGCGTTCGGGTTGAACGAGGCGTCGAGCGAGCCGTCGCTGTTGAGCCGCGCCATCCCGCCGACGGGCTGGCCCGCGACGCTCGTGAAGGCCCCAGCGATGACGATCTGGCCGTTGGCCTGGATGTCGACCGCATTGACGGTTCCGTTGATCACGGGTGCGAACGAGGCGTCGGGCGACCCCGACGCGCCCAGCCGCGCGAGGTAGGTCACCGGCTGGCCTCCAATGGAGGTGAATGCCCCGCCGACGACAACCTGGCCGTTTGGCTCGAGGGCGACCACGTTGACCTGCGCGTTTGCGCCTGTATTGAACGAGGTGTCGAGCGATCCGTCGGAATTGAGGTGCGCGAGATTGGACCGCGCGTGCCCGGCGACGTTGGCGAACGCCCCCCCTATGAACGCCCCTCCGGTGCCTTGGGCGGCGATCGCATTCACCGGGCCGTCCGGGTTGGAGGCGAACGTCCCATCGACCGTGCTGTCGGCGTTCAACCTGACCATGTTGGCCTGCGCATACCCGCCCACGTGGGTGAACGAACCCCCCACAAGGATTGCGGAACCCGTCTGGACCACGGTGAAGTACCCTCCGATGAACACAGATCCGTCCGACAGCACCGCGATCGCGTTCGCGGCCGAGTTCAGTTCGGGGTCAAACGTCGGGTCGACCGACCCATCGGGGTTGATACGCGCGATATTATTGCGATTGGTGAAAATGTTGGAGCCGTTCGTGGAAAATCCGTTGAAATTCCCCCCGACGAGCATCTGGCCGTTCGCCTGCAGCGTGATCGCCGTCACGGACGAGTTAGGGTACGGATTGAAGGAGGTGTCGGGGAGGCCGTTGGTATTCAGGCGGGCCAGGTAATACGCCGGGTAAGTGGTCCCGCTTGGGGTCGAGACGCCGTTGACCGTGGTGTAGGTGGGATTCGGCAGGAGAGCGGTGAAATTGCCGCCGACAAGGATCTCACCGTTTGGCTGCACCGTGACCGCAAACACGGTTCCGTTTGGATTGGGATTGAACGTGGTGTCCAGCGTCCCGTCGGAATTGAGCCTGGCCAGGCCGTTCTGGATTAAGGCGGTCCCCGTCGCGTTCGGCGTGATGCTCGTAAACGCCCCGCCAATCAGGATTTGCCCGTTTGAGAGCACCACAATCGCGAACGGAACCCCGTTAAGGTCCGGATTGAATGCGGTGTCGACTGACCCGTCCGAGTTGAGCCGCGCGATGTAGTTGCGCGCCGCCGCTGCCGTCGAGGATTTGCTCTCCACCCCGGTGAAATAACCGCCCACGATGATCTTGCCGTCGGATTGGAGCGCGAGGGAGGCCACCTGCAGGTTGGGCTCCGGATCGAACGTCGTGTCCACGGTCCCGTCGGGATTTAGCCGCGCGAGATAGTTGTAGGAGGTGGTGACGCCCGTGGCGCTCACGATCGCGGTGAAGTTGCCGCCGATCAGGATCTTCCCGTCGGGCTGGATCACGATCGCGCTCACTTGTCCGTCTGGCACCGGGTTGAACGAGGTGTCCACGGTCCCGTCCGTATTGATGCGCACCAGGTTCTCGAATCCCGTAACGCCCGCAAACGCGGCGAAAAGGCCCCCCACGAGCACCTTCCCGTCGGATTGCTGCACGACCGCGGAAACCTGGCCGTTGGAGGCCGCCGAGAACAGGTACCGCACCGCGCCGGTCGACTCGAGCCACGCCGCATAGCTCGAGGCGGCGGGCGTCGAGGCTCCTTTCGGCTGGACGGAGATCGCGTTCACCGGGCCGTCAAAATTTGAATCGAAACCGGGGCTGGCCGATCCGTCGGGGTTGAACACGCAGAGATTGGCCGCGGCGGCGCCCCCAATCGGGCTGAACGACCCGCCGATCAGCATCTGGCCGCTGGGCAGCAGCGCCGCCGCGCTGACCTGACCGCTCGCGGTCGCGACCCTGCCCTCCGAGAACGAGCTGTCGATGGATCCGTCCGCGTTGAGGATCGCGACATGCTCCTCCTGCGAGGCGGCCGGTGCCCCGTTTGGCTGCAGCGTCGTGAAGGCCCCGGCGACCAGGATCTTCCCGTCCGAAAACAGGCTCACCACGTTGAGCTCGTCGCTTGCGTTTGGATCAAATTTCGCGTCAAGGCTGCCGTCGGCCCCCACGCGGCCGACATAGTTCCTGATCGTCCCCGTCGGGTTGCCATTCTGCGCAAAAGAGGTGAGGAAGCCTCCGACGACAATCGAACCGTCCTGCTGGAGCGCGAGCGCCTGAACGGTGGCGCTCGGGTCGGGGAAGAACGTCGTGTCGAGCGTGCCGTCCGCATTGAAGCGCGCCATGTGGTTTATGTAGATCGGAACCGTGGCGTTGAACCCGGGCTGCGGTACCGTTATGACGGCGCCGTAGGGGGTCGTGATCGTGGTGTTGGTCCCGAGACTAGTGGCGGTCGGGGCGGTCCCTATTTTCCCGGTCTGTGGGATGACCGCCGTGAACCCGCCGCCCATCACGACCTTTCCGTCCCCCTGGATCGCCAGCGCGTACACCGGCCCATTCGCCTCCGGGTCGAAGTCCGCCGGGTCGACCACGCCCGTCGAAAGCAGGCGGGCGACGTATCCGCGTGAAAGTCCCCCGATCGACGTGAATTCGCCGGCGACAATCATCTTGCCGTCCGACTGGAAGGCGATGGCGAAGATCGAGCCCCCCGTGGGGCTGGGATTGAACGTCAGGTCGGCAGAGCCGTCGGAATTGAGCCGGGCGAACTCATCTAATTCGATCGCCGTCGTCGTGCCGTTTGGAGTGACGGTGGTGAAATAGCCGCTGATAAGGATCTGGCCGTTTGATTGCAGCGCGATCAGCTTCACCTGCGAGTTCGCGTTGGGATTGAAGGGGCCGTCGACGGTGCCATCGGGGTTGAGGCGAGCGATGTAGTTGCGGGATATCCCGTCGACCGTCGTGAAGTTGCCTCCGACAATGAACTTTCCGTCCGACTGCACCGCAATCGTGTACACCGGGCCGTTCACCGTGGGGAGGAAGGTCGAGTCGAGCGACCCGTCGGCATTCAACCGGGCGAGGCTGGCCTGGGTGGAGCCGCCAATGCTCAGGAAGGTCCCCCCGACGATCACCTGCCCGTTGGAAAGCGGAACGGCTGCGTAGATGGTCCCTGAGGCGTCGGGCGCCATCGTCGCGTCCAGCGAGCTGTCGCTGCTGACGCGGGCGATGAAGTTGCGGGTGGTGCGCGCACTCGCGCCAGGCGTCAGGAGCGAACGGAAGAACCCGCCGAGGATCACGCCGCCGTCCTGTTGAACCGCGATCGCGTTGACCGCCTGGTCGGGGGCCGGGTCGAACGAAAAGTCGATGGATCCGTCGGTGTTGATCCGCGCGACGTTGACGAACCCCGTGGATGCGGGGCTGTTCTCGGGGTAGATTGACTGGAAGGTCCCGCCAATCAGGAGCCTTCCGTCGCCCTGGACGGCGACCGCGTTGACGCTTGCGAGCGGATTGACAATGAAGCCCTGGTCAATCGTGCCGTCGGAGTTGAGCCTGGCGAGAAAGTCGGCCTGGATGGGGCCGGTCGCGCCGTTGGGCTGCAGCTGGACGAATTCGCCGCCGATGATGACCTGCCCGTTCGGAAGGACGGCGATCGCATCCACGCTGCCGTTCGCCTCGGGATCAAAGCCGGTGTCCAGCGAGCCGTCGGAATTGAGGCGGGCGACGCAGTTGCGCGTCGTCGCGGTGGCCGCTCCGTTGGGTTGCAGCGTCGAGAACCCGCCGCCGACGACGACCTGGCCATTGGGCTGGACCGCGAGCGCAAGCACCGGCCGGTCGGTGTCGGGATCGAAGCTCGTGTCGAGGGAGCCGTCCACATTGAACCGCGCGATGTGGTTGCGCGTCGTCGGACCCGCCGCGCCGCCCGGCTGGACGGACGTGAACGACCCGCCGATCACGATCTGGCCGTTCGGCTGGTACGCGACGGCGTAGACCACGCCGTTGGCATTCGGGCTGAAGACCGAGTCGAGGCTCCCGTCAGCATTCAGGCGGGCTACGTAGCCGCGCGGGACCGCCGCCCCGCCCCCGGTGGGCTGGATTGCCGTGAAATCGCCGCCCAGGATGATCTGCCCGTTGGGTTGCAGCAGCAGGGTGCGGACGACCCCGTTCGCGTTTGGACTGAAGCCCGCGTCGACCGATCCGTCGTGGTTTAGCCGCGCGATGTACGCGTTTCCAGAGACCGGGTAGCCGAAGGGATGAAGCTGGGTGAAGTAGCCGCCCATCAGTATCTTACCGTCCGGCTGGACAGCCAGCGTATTGACGATGCTGTTCGCGTTGGGGTCGAAGCCGTCGCTCGCTGGGAATGCGGTCTGGGCCCTGAGCCCCACGCCGGCTGCGGCCAGCAGCGCGAAGCCTAAAAATCGGATGCCGCGCATGCAGGCTCTTGGGGACGAAGGGAATGGCATGAAGAATGAAGCTGCTTACAGAGAAAGCGGACAAAGGCAATGCCGGGAAACGGCCGTTTGCCGAGGGACGTTTTTAGTCGCCCGCGGACCGCTAAAAGTTCCGGAAAAGGGGCCGTAAAGACGCCGATTTCCAAACTCCGGCTCCGGCTTGCAAAAGACGCCCATTATGATCAGCGTTCCGGCCCCCATGAAACCGATGTTTCTTCCCCTCCTCGTCCTCTCAACAGCGCTTGCCATGTCCAACTCCGCAAAAGCCGAGCTCAAGGTGGGCGACAAGGCCCCCGAAGTCACCGGCGTCACCGAGACCGGCCAGAAGCTCAACCTCGCCGACGTCTACTCGAAGCAGCCCTACACGCTGGTCTATTTCTTCCCCAAGGCCGATACGCCGGGCTGCACCGCCCAGGGCTGCTCCCTGCGCGACGCCTACGAGAGCCTGACCAAGCAGGGGGTCGCCGTAATCGGCGTCAGCCTGGACCAGGTCGATGCCCAGAAGGCGTTCAAGGAGAAGTACCATTTCCCGTTCACGCTTATCGCCGACCCAGACAAGGCGGTCGTCGATGCGTTCGGCGTCTCGGTCAAGAGCGTGCCCCTGGTCGGACAGTTCGCGAGCAGGGAGGCGTTCCTGATAAAGGACGGCAAGATCGTGTGGGCGGACTATCACGCCAAGACGTCCCAGCAGGCCGAGGACGTCCTCAAAGTCATCGCCGACCAAAAGAGCTGACCCGGGCCAGCTTAGAGCTCGTCGTCCGGCGCGGGCGGGAGCGCGCAGACCCGCGGATCGGCGCGCACCCGCCCCAGCCACTGTGCGGCCAGCGGATCGGCCAGCGCGTCGGCCGCCGGCCAGGCGCCCGCCACCAGGTCGATCACGCGCAGCGCCCCGTCGGCCCCCCGCACAAAGTTGCGCGCGTGCAGGTCGGCGACAAGGTACGGCCTTTTGCCGAGGAAGAGCAGCCTGGGATGGTCGCGGTTGGCCCGCAGTAAGCGCGAAGGGATCTCGATCAGGGCCGCCGGCAGGTCGCGCGACATGTCGTCGCCCTGCGGCAGGGGCTCGCCGAGCGCCTGTTTCGCGACAAGGATGCCCTCGGGCGTCACCGCCACGACCTCCGTTGCCATGCCGCCCAGGGCGTGGATGATCAGGAGCTTCTCGAGCAGGGCGCGATAGTTGCCGAGCCGGGCCGCGGCCAGCAGGAGCGTCTCGTCGCCGCGCTCGAAGCCAAACTCGCTGCCGATGCGCTTCTCCTCCCGGGGCAGGTAGAACTTGTAGACGGAGCCGTCGCCGACCGAAGCGAAAGCCCACGCCTCGACGCCGACGCCGATCTGGCGCATGCGCGGATTGGCCTCCTCGAGGGGGTTGTCCTGCGCCTCGGAAAAACCGAAGTCGGCCAGGGAGCGGAGCGGCAGGCTGGCGCGCAGGGCCCGGATGGCCGTTCCGAGCGCGGCCCACTCGGCGCCGGCGCCCTCCAGCAGGCTTACTTCGTCTTCCGCGAGGAGGACGAGATCGCGGTCCGAATCTGCTCGGAGACCGCATTCGGCTGCTGCCGTGCCGAGGCGATCGAGCGCCTCCAGTCGTCGGCGGTGATCGTCCTGAAGACAGAGTCGCTCCCGCTCCCCGGGCAGGAGCTGCCCGCGGATTCGGGTTGGGAGTCCGGTGAACGGGTCCTGCATGGGTCGCTCATGGCACGATGCCACGTTCGGCGCCGCGCCTGCGGAAGGCAACTGCAAGTTGCCGGTACTTGCGAACAGGTTATTCCCCGGGCGGCGGGACCGCGCGGGGAGCGGAGAGCGACACGACCATCTTGTCCACCCGGCGCCGGTCCATCTCGGCCACCTCGAAGCGCCAGCCGCCCCATTCGAAGAGGTCGCCCTGGGCGGGGATCCGCCCGAACTGCGTGACCGCGAATCCGCCGGCCGTCCGGTATTCGGCCTCCGACTCGTTCGGAAGCGGGGTCGTGATCCCTAGGATCGACTTGAAGTCGGCGATCGGGATCGCCGCGTCAACGAGCCACGAGCCGTCCTCGCGGCGCTTCGCCCCGTCCGTGTTGCGCCGCCCGGGTTCCGGAAGGTCGCCGACGATCGCCTCGAAGACGTCGATCAGGGTCACGAGGCCCTGGATCGCGCCGAACTCGTCCGAGACCACGGCCGTGTGCCGGCCCGTCTTCTTGAACTGCTCGAGCAGCTGGGTCGCCGTCATCGACTCCTGGGCAGTGAGCGGGGGCACGAGCAGGTTCTTGAGCGTCGTCGGCAGGCCGATCGCCGAATGCGCCCAGAGCGCCTTCACGGAGACCATCCCGACAACCTGGTCGCGCTTTGTCTGGTACACGGGGAAATACGAATGCCCGCTCGTCACGATCTTGCGCCAGTTCGTCTCCTCGTTGTCGTCGATGTTGAGGAAGACGATCTTGGAGCGCGGCGTCATGATGGCCGTAATCGGGAGGTTGTCGAGCGACAGCACCCCCTCCACCATCTCCTTCTTCGCCTGCTTGAACACGCCGGCATGGAGCCCGCGGTCGACGAGCGCGCGCACGTCGTCGTCGCCCACCGTCTCGGCGAGCGGCCTCGGCTTGAAACCCAGCGCGCGGGCGAGCGCCTCGCTTGCGGCGCCGAGCGAGGACGAGAACGGGCCGACGACGCGCATGAAGGAGCGCATGGTGGGCCCGAGGACCGCAGCCGCGCGCTCGGGACCCGCGAGGGCGATCTGCTTCGGAAGGAGCTCGCCGAGGATGAGCATGACCGCGCTCAGGCCGAGCGTCGCCACGACCATGCCGACCGTCTCCGCCCAAGGGGCCGCCGAGGGCCACCTCGAGAACCAGGAGGCGAACCCGTCGGCGGCCGAGGCGACAACGACGACGGACGCGATGACGGTGGTCAATGTCAGCCAGAACTGGACGAGCGCGAGGAACCGGCCTGGATGCTCCGCGATAGTCAGCGCGACCCCGGCGCCCTTTCTGCCGGCCTCCGCCAGGCGCCGGAGCTTTTCCCTGCGCGAGGACACGAGGGCGGTCTCCGCCGCCGTCAGGATCCCGTTCGCGAGGATGAGCAGCCCGAGAATCAGCAACTCGTTCGCGGCATTAGGCATGGGAGGAACTTGATTGTGGGATTTTCCCCCGCCGATGCAATCCCGCGCCAAGGCGGGCGGGGCGCCGGGCATCGACGCGCGTCGCGTCGCGCGGATCCGGAAATGTCCCCGGATGACAGGCATGCGCCGCCTGCGGGGGCAGGACGGCTCCAATAGGCCCTTTGACGAATCCAGCGGTTGTGGTAGGCTCGTGGCGATGAAGCTGCTCCTCATAGCGCTGGTCACGATTCCGCTCGCCGCGCACGGGGGCCCGGCTCCGTCCCAGGTCCCTGCGCCCGAGGTCGAAGGCGGCTACCTCAAGCTCGGATTCGACCTGCTTTCGAGCTACAAATTCATCGCGCCGGAATACGATCCAGTCGCCAACCCCAAGGCCCCGCCGCCCACCGGGGAGGAGCAGATCCCGGCCGTGGTGAAGACCTGGAACGGCAAAAAGGCCATTGTCACGGGGTTCATGCTCCCCACCAAGCTCGAGAACGGAAGCGGCAAGGCGATCGAGTTTCTCCTTATGGCCAACCAGATGGCATGCTGCTACGGCACGGTGCCCAACATGAATGACTGGGTGATCGTGAGGATCCCGAAGGGCGTGCCCATCACCCAGGACGTGCCCATCTCGTTCCGCGGGACATTCAAGGTCAACCCGACGTTCGAGAGTGGGTATATGACGGGGATCTACCAGCTGGACGCCGAGGGGCCCGGCCAGATCGCCGAATAGGGGCCCCTGCGCCGGCGGGGCGCCCCGCGCGCCTATCTCGATATGTCGCTCTGCTGGAGCACCTTGAACCCGCGGTTGGCAAGCGCCTGGGTCGCGATGTCGGGGTCCTCGGTATTGATTGCGAGGGCCGAGCGTTCAGCCGGCCGCCGGATGAAGCTGTACACGTAGTGGATGTTGATCTCCGCCTCGAGGAGGGCGGCCAGCACGCCGCTCAACTCCGACTCGTCGCCGACCTCGACCGCCAGGATGTTGCACTCCCCGTAGGGGAAGTCGTTGCCGACCATCAGCTCCCGAGCCTTGTCCGGGTCGTCGACGATGACTCGGATGATCGAGCTGTCCGTCGTGTCGAG
>DATNHT010000041.1:0-7871 GCA_035604815.1 Opitutaceae bacterium | reverse complement strand
CGTGCATCTCGCTCACCATAACCTCAATCCCACCCCCTATCGTTGGAGGGCCGAGGGCGCCGCGATCCTGGAAAAGATCCAGCGGGCGCGGGAGGCTCAGGCAAAGAGTAATGAATAGTCATTTAGGCCCCATTACACTAGGGGCCCCCGCCCCCCCGCCAGATGCTCCTCAACTACGGCAAGGCGCCCTTCTTCATCCTGCTTGTCGCCATCGTGACGGGGATCGGCGTCTTCGTCACCCACAGCCGGTACGAGGCGGCGCGGCCGGACCTGGTCCTGATGACGCATGCGAAGCTGCACGCGGACGTCTATCTGGCAAAGCTTCCCGAATTCGAGCGGAGGTACGGGGTCAAGGTGGACGTTCAGGTCGTCGAGCAGGTCGCGCTGCGCACGCGGCTCCTTGCCGCATTCGCCGCCGGCACGCCGGTGCCGGACCTTGTGGAGATCCCGCAGGACGCCGCGCTGTTCCTGCGCGGACCCATCCGGGAGATCGGATTCCTCGACATCACCCGATGGGTCAAGTCCAGGAATCTCGAGGAGAAGATGGTGTCGACCCGGTTCAGCATGTGGCAGAGGAAGGGCGTCATCTTCGCCCTCCCGCACGACGTGCACCCGGTGATGCTCGCCTACCGGGCCGACATCGTCGAGGACCAGCTCGGGATAGACGTTTCCAAGATCGCGACGTGGGACGACTTTGTCGCGATGGCGAGGAGGATCGTGCGCTACGGCGACGACGGGAGGCCCGCGCGCTACGCCCTGGAATTCCAGAACGACGGGGGCTACCTGCTCCAGACCCTGCTCCTCCAGCGCGACGTCGGGCTCTTCGACGCAGCGGGCAATGTCACCTTCGACAGCGCCGCCGCGGCGGACACGGTCGCCTGGGCCGTCCGCCAGCTCCGGGGCCCCCACCGGATCGCCTACAGCCTGGGATTCGGGCCGACGCTGTGGGAGGGAATGCAGGACGGGCTCGTGCTGTTCTACTTCGCGCCGGACTGGAGGACCCGCACCATCGAGGAATACGCCCCCTCGCTCGCGGGAAGGATGAAGCTGATGCCGCTTCCCGCCTGGACCCCTGGGGGGCGCAGGACGAGCACCTGGGGGGCGACCGGAATCGCCGCCACAAGGGGCGGCCACAACCACGAGCTTGCGGAGCGGCTCATGGAGTTCCTCTACGTGGACCAGACCGACGGGGGAAAGGCGTCGGCCGAGCTCCATATCCTCCCCCCGGTCCGCGCGGCATGGAGCCTGCCCATCTTCGACCGGCCCGATCCCTATTTCCGGGGCCAGCTGATCCTGCGCCTCTATTCGAGGCTCGCGGGGGACGTGCCTGCCGACTACGCGAGTCCGTTCATCACGAAGGCACAAAACAAGAGGGACAGCGCGTTTGCCGCCGCATCCGCCTATTATTCGCAGCACGGCGAGGACGGGTTTCTCGACTTCGTCCGGGCGGAGCTGAAGAGGCAGGCGGACGCCGTGCGCGCCGTCATCGCCCGCAACCAGATCACCGAGCAGTGAGAGCGGCCGACAACCTCCCGGTGCCCCGCAGGCGGCGCTCCCCCACGCCCCGCTGGGCCCCGTACCTGTTCGTTGCGCCGTACATCGCGGTCACCCTGGCGTTCTTCGCCTATCCGTTCGCCCACGCCATCGAGCTCGCGTTCTACCAGACGGCGGGCCCGAACGCCCGGGTCTGGGTCGGGATGGGAAACTTCAGGTACATCCTGAGCGACCCCGATTTCAGGACCGCGCTTTACAACACGGCCGTGTTTTCCGTCGCCGGGACCGCGATCATGCTCCCCGCATCGCTCGGTCTCGCGCTCGTGCTCAATTCCGGGCGCGGGCGGGCGAGGGCCTGGTTCCGGCTGTTCTTCTTCTCGCCGAGCGTCGTGGGCCAGATCTTCGTCGGAATCATCTTCGCCGTGGTCCTCGCGCCGGACTACGGGCTCCTGAACCGCTTCCTCCAGGCGCTGGTCGGCTGGGGGCTCGAGACACGCTGGCTCGAGAATTCCGCGACCGTCATGCCCGCGATCATAATCACGAACCTCTGGCTCTACGCGGGCTTCAACATGATCTACTTCCTCGCGGCGCTCCAGAACGTCGACCAGAACCTCATCGAGGCGGCGCGAATCGACGGGGCGGGCCGCTGGCGGGTGTTCCGGCACATCACGCTGCCCGCGATCCGGCCGGTCGCCATCTTCGTCCTCCTGATAAGCACGATCGGATCGTTCCAGCTCTTTGAGCTCCCGTACGCGCTCATGCGCGGCACGACGTCTCCAAACGGACCCAACAACTCGGCCCTTTTCATCGTGGGCTACCTCTACGACGCCGCATACAGCATAGGCGACCTCGGGCTCGCCTCGGCCGTGGGCTGGGTCCTCGCGCTCATCATGCTGACGGTGTCCCTGATCCAGATCAGGCTGACGGGTGCCTCGAACGACTGATCCGCGGCCGATGAACCCCGTGCGCCTCACCCTCCTCGCCGCCGCGGCCGTCGCCGCCATCCTCTATGCCGCCGACCGGCGCAGGCCGAGGCTCGCCGGCCGGTACGCGAGGCTCATGGTGCTCGTCTTCCTGGCGGCCGCCTTCCTCGCCCCGTTTGCGTGGATCACCTGCGCGGCGTTCAAGGACCGCAGGGCGCTGATGGAGTACACCTTCCTGCCGCCCCTCTCGGCCTGGCGGGAGACGATCAACCTGGGAAACTTCCGCAAGCTCTTCGAGCCGCGGACGTCGCTCCAGGGCACAATCGTCTTCTGGCAGTACCTGCTCAACTCGCTCTTCCTCTCGAGCGCGGCCACCGTCATCCAGGTGTTCTTCTGCTCGCTGGGCGGCTACGCCCTCGCGAAGTTCCGGTTCCCGGGACGGCGCACCCTCATGCTGTTCATGGCCGGCTCGCTGATGCTGCCGAGCATGCTCTTCCTTGCCCCGACCTATGACATGCTGGTGCACATAGGCTGGATCGACAGCTATGCGGCGCTGCTCGTGCCGAGCGCCGCCAACGCGTTCGGGATCTTCCTCTTCCGCCAGGCGATGCTGAGCGTTCCGAACAGCCTCATCGAGGCCGCCCGCGTGGACGGCGCCAGCGAGTTCCACATCTATTCGCGGATCGTGATGCCGCTCGTCCAGCCGATGACCGCCGCGTTCTGCCTCATCGTGTTCATGGGGCAGTGGAACACGTTCCTCGGGCCCCAGGTCTTCATCCAGTCCGACTACAAGCTCACGGTGCCGATCATCCTGAGCCAGTACGTGTCGCAGTTCCAGGAGGAGTACGGGATGTTTCTGGCCGGAACGTTCCTGTCCATCCTTCCGATCGCCGCGCTGTTCCTGACCCTCCAGAAGGAATTCATCTCGGAGCTGACCACGAGCGCCCCTAGGGGCTGATGGGCGGAGCAAGCCCGACGCGCATGCCCTCGACGAACGCCTCACGAGCAGGAATCGGATTGGGTGCCGGCCTCCTGGCCTACGGGGCGGTCCTCTTCGCCCTGGTCGGGGCGGTGCCGGGCGGCTCCGACACCTCGGGGTATTTCAACGAGGCGCGCCTGTTCGCTCGGCTCGAGATCCACGCGCCCGAGCGGGCCCTTCCGGGAATTCCCGCGGGGCGGGCCCCGCCCTACCTGTATGTCCCGTTGGGATTCAAACCCGCCGCGGACGGGTCCGCGCGGATGGTGCCTACCTACCCGCCCGGCCTTCCGCTGCTGCTGGTCCCGACGGCGCGCGTCGTGGGATGGCGCCATGCCGGCGACATCCTGCTGGTGCTTCATTCGCTCGCCGGCGTCGCGCTGGCCTTTGCGCTGGGGCGGATCTGCGGGCTGCCCGCCCCGTGGTCGCTCCTCGCGGCAGCGGTGCTGGCGGCGAGCCCGCTCTACCTCTATTCGTCCCTCTGGGCACTGAGCGACGTCCCGGCGACAGTCTGGGCGACGGCCGCCGTGATCTCGGCATGGAAGGGCCGCGGACGGCCGGGCTGGGCGCTGGCGGCCGGCGTCTGCTTTGCGGTGGCCTTTCTTGTCAGGCCGAGCAATTTCCTGGTTCTTCTTCCCGTTGTCCTTGCGATCGGAATGGCGCCGGGACGCCTGGCCCTGGCGGCCCTGGGGGCGACGCCGGGAATCGCGGCGTGGATGGCCGTCAATCGCTTTGCATACGGGGGCTATTTCCAAAGCGGCTACGGCGCCATCGGAAGCGAGTTTCACGCCGGCCTGGTCCCGGGCACGCTCGCATACTGCGCGCGGTGGCTGCCGGTCCTGCTTAGCCCGATTGTCATCGCTTCGCCGGCCATCCTGGCCTTCTTTCGAAGCCGGCCCCGGGTCGCCGCCGTCCTGGCCGCCTGGGCCGCGGCGTACATCGGATTCTATCTGCCGTACCGCTGGACCCACGAGGACTGGTGGTTCCTCAGGTTTCTCCTGCCGGCCGCGCCCGCACTCGTCGTGGCGGGCCTAATCGTGCTGCAGCTGGGCCATGAGAGGCTGCTGGAGCGCTTCCCGGGGACGTGGGCCCGCGCGCTGCCCGTCCTCCTGCTCGTCGCGGCGCTAGGGGTCGAGGCGGGCCAGATCGTTCCCCTTGACGCGTGGGCGATCGGCCGGGGCGAGCGGAAATACGGCCGCGTCGCGGATTGGCTCACCGCCAACGTCCCGCGGAATTCTGCAATCGTCGCCGTCCAGTTCAGCGGGGCGCTGTTCTACTTCACCGACCTGACCCTTCTGCGCGCGGACCAGATGGATCCGCCTACCGCCGGCCGGGTCCAGGCCGCCGCCCGGTCGGCGGGAATACCCCTCTACGCCGTCCTTTTCCCGTTTGAGGTGCGCAAGCTGAAGGACCTGCCGGGCCCATGGGCCCTCGCCGGGTCGGTCGACGACGTCACGATCTGGCGCTGCGACTGGGCCAAGAAGTGACGCCGCGGCCCCTCCGCGCTTGAGTCCGGGGCGCGGCGCGGGTTGGTTGGGCCCCATGGCGCGCCACACGGACACGATCGCCGCCCTAGCGACTCCCGCCGGGACCGCGGCGCTCGCGACCATTCGCGTCAGCGGGCCGGACACCGGCCGGGTTGCGGGGGAGATTCTCGGCTCCGCCCCCCCACCCCGGGTCGCGACCCATGCCGACTACATCGACCGCGGCGGCTCGGTCGTGGACGACGTCGTCGCGACGTTCTTCGCGGGCCCCAACTCCTACACGGGCGAGGACGCTCTCGAGATTTCCTGCCACGGCAGCCCGTTCATCGCGCACAAGATACTCGCGGACCTCCTCGCGCGCGGATGCCGGCCCGCGGGCCCCGGGGAATTCACGCAGCGGGCATTCCTAAACGGCCGCATGGACCTGAGCCAGGCGGAGGCGGTCATGGACCTGATAAACGCGCGCAGCGAGCGTTCCCTCGCCGCGGCCCGGCAGGTGCTTCGCGGGGCGCTCGGTCGGCACCTGGCGGAGCTGGTCGACGGGATCCTGGGCGCCCTGGCGACGGTCGAGGCGTACATCGATTTTCCGGACGAGGATCTCCCCCCTGAGGAACGCAGCCGCCTCGAGGAGCGCGTCGCGGCTGTCCTTCGGGGGACCGAGCGCCTCCTCGCGACGGAGCGCACGGGCGCCCTGCTCCGCGAGGGGATCAGGACGGTCATCCTGGGCGAGCCCAACGCGGGAAAGAGTTCGCTGCTCAACCGGATGCTCGGGAGCGAACGGGCGATCGTCAGCCCCGAGCCCGGTACGACCCGTGACTTCATCGAGGAACGCGTCAATGTCGGCGCGCACGGCCTCCGCCTGGTCGACACCGCGGGCCTGAATCCCGATGCGAGGGGTATCGAGATGCTTGGAGTCGGAAAGACGCTCGACACCGCGGGCGGCGCCGACCTTTTCCTCCTTGTCCTCGACGCGACCCGCCCCGCCCCCCCCCTGCCCGGCGCCCTGCGCGAGCGTATCACGAGCTCAAATACGCTGGTGGTGCTGAACAAGGCCGACCTCCTCGGGGGCGGGAATCAGCCGACGGCCGTTCCTCCGCCCGGCCTTCCGGCCGTTGCCGTCTGCGCGCTGACTGGCGACGGATTCGGACCGCTCCTCGCGGAAATTGAGCGCCTTGCGGAGGGACTTCAGACCACCGTCGGAGAGGAGCGAATAGCGATCAACGTCCGTCACGCCCACTACCTTGCGGAGGCCCGGGCCTGCCTGGCGGACGCGCTCGCCAAGGTCGCGGACCGCGGGGCCGCCGAACTCCTGGCGAGCGATCTTCGCGGGGCTCTGGGCGCGCTCGGCGAGATCTCCGGCAGGGTGGACAACGAGCGCATGCTCGATCAATTGTTCGCATCGTTCTGCATTGGGAAATGACGGGGTCTCCTCGATCGGGCTCGACTCCCTGATGATTCTAGGCAGATGAGATATGTTGTAAGTCGTTGTATATCAATAAAGAGAGCTTTGACGTGATCGTTTGCGGCGCCGGCCATGCCGGCGTCGAGGCCGCGCTTGCCGCATCGCGGATGGGTGCCTCCACCCTGCTCCTCACCGGAAACATTGATACCGTCGCACAGATGAGCTGCAACCCGGCTATCGGCGGCCAGGCCAAGGGTCAGATCGTCCGCGAGATTGACGCCCTCGGCGGCGAGATGGCCATCAACACCGATGTGACGGGAATCCAATTCAGGCTCCTGAACGAGTCGAAGGGTCCGGCTGTTCAGTCACCCCGGGCGCAGTGCGACAAGAAGGCCTATCAGTTCCGGATCAAGCACACGCTTGAGCTCCAGCGCAACCTTACCCTCTTCCAGGCGACTGTCACCGGGCTCACCTATGACAGAGGCATGGTCGTCGGCTGCCGGACCAATCTGGACATAGAATTCACTGGCTGCTGCGTCGTCGTGACAACCGGTACATTTCTTCGAGGCCTGATGCATATTGGCCAGAATAAGAATGAAGGCGGCCGCCTTGGGGATTTCAGCTCTAAAACATTGTCTGCTAGCCTCATGGAGATCGGTATCGAACTCAGGAGGCTTAAGACCGGAACGCCCCCAAGGGTGTTGGGCCGCAGCATCGATTTCAGCAGAATGCGCGAGCAGAAGGGCGACAGGGAACCGACCTTTTTCGCATTCCATGACACCCGGGATCCCGAGGATTTGTTCCACGTGGAACAAACTGGAGAGACCCGGATTGGCTGGGCACCGGGTTCAAACCAAGTCTCGTGCTGGATGACCCATACGACCGCGGAGACAGCTCGGATAGTCAGGGCCAATCTCCACAAGTCGGCCATGTACAGCGGCGAGATCCAAGGTATCGGCCCCAGGTATTGTCCGAGCATCGAGGACAAGTTTGTTCGATTCGCGGACAAGCCCAGTCATCTGCTTTTTCTAGAGCCAGAGGGCCTGACGACCAACGAGTATTACGTGAACGGCCTATCCACGTCCCTGCCATTCGACGTCCAACTTGAAATGGTCCACAGCATTCCCGGCCTGGAGAGCGCGGCCTTGCTGAGGCCCGCATACGCCGTCGAGTATGACTTTGCACCGCCGACACAGCTTTTCCCATCGCTCGAGTCCAAACGAATTAGGAACCTCTTCCTGGCAGGACAGATCAACGGCACGTCGGGATACGAAGAGGCGGCAGGCCAGGGTCTCATCGCGGGGATCAACGCGGCAAACAAGGCTAGGGGAGCGGATCCGATTGTTCTCGGGCGCGATGAATCCTACATCGGCGTCCTCATCGACGACCTAGTCACAAAGGGAACCGACGAGCCTTACCGCATGTTCACGAGCCGGGCGGAACATCGCCTGCTCCTCAATCATGGAAGCGCCGAGCTCCGCTTGGCGCATCATGCATCGGTCCATAATCTGTTAAGCAACAGCCGCTTAGATAGAATTCGTGACAAGGCATCGCGAATCGCGAAATGGGTCGATTTCATGAACTCAAATCGT
>DATNHT010000040.1:0-7298 GCA_035604815.1 Opitutaceae bacterium | reverse complement strand
CGCGCGCGCGCCGCGCCGAGCTCATGTCGGATCCCGGCTACGTCGACCAGGTGCTGAAGGAGGGGGCCGCCCGCGCCCGATCCGTGGCCGCGGTCGTGATAAAGCGGGCCCGCAGGGCGGCCGGCCTCGACTAGGGCTCGGCGGCGGGTCAGATGACCGTGACAGGCGGCGGCTCTATCCGGTTGATGGCCGCCATGATGCGCCCGGCGGTCCGCGCATAGCGCTCCCTGCCGTCGTCCGGATGGTCGTACTCGGAGGGGGTTAGAGGGCGCCCGTAGGCCACCGAGACCGGGGTCCCCAGCCGGAGTTTCCCGTCCTTTCCGAAGGCTTCGAACGACCCGAACACGCGCGCGGGCACGACGGGCACATGCGCCCTGCAGGCGAGCAGCCCGACGCCGGGCCTCGGCGTCTGCAGCTCGCCGTTGGGCGAGCGTGTCCCCTCGGGGAACACGATCACGACCTTGTCGCGGGAGAGCGTGTGGAGGACCCGCTTGATCGCGTCGATGCTCGTCCCGCCGTCGCGGTCGACCGGAATCGTCCCGACGGCCGTGAGCCACCAGGAGGCGATCCCCGGTTTCCACAGGGTCTTCCGGGCGAAGAAACTGACCTGGCGCGGGAGGAACAGGCCGACGATCGGGGGATCGAGGTGGCTCGCGTGGTTGGCCGCGACTATGTACCCGCCGGTCCCGGGAAGGTTCTCGAGCCCGGCGACGTCCCCGCGGAAGAACATTTGGTAGGCGAGCCTGCAGAGCCCGTAGAAGAAGCCGTAGACCGGCTCCATTTCGAGCTGGGGGTGCTTGGGGCTCATGCCGCGAATCGCGCCGAGATGACCGCGGCCATCCTGTCCGCCACCTCCGCGATCGTCAGCCGGGTCGTGTCGATCGAGATGGCGCCCGCGGGGAGCGCGAGTGGCGCCGCCTTCCTTGACGAATCAAGCCGGTCGCGCTCGGTCACCCGGTCCTCCCGGCCCTCCTTCTCCCTGCGCCTCTCGCGCTCGGCGGAATCCGCGGAAAGGAAGAAGCGGAAGTCTGCGCCGGGGAAGATCACGGACCCGATGTCCCGGCCCTCCATGACGAGGCCCCGGAAACCGCCCTTCCTGGCGGCATCGGCCTGCCCGCGCTGGTAGCCGAGGAGGGCCTCCCGGACCTCGGGGATCGCCGCGAAATGCGAGACGGCGTCGTTGACCCTCCGGCTGCGGATCTCGTCGCCCGGCGTTCGCCCCGAGATCTCGATCTCGGCCGAGCCGCCCGTGATCCGGGTTCCCAGGCGCAGGTCCGCAAGCGCGGCCTTGACCGATTCGATGTCGTCCGGGGACGCGCCGCGGCGCAGCATCTCCGCCGTGACGGCGCGGTAGTAGGAGCCGGTGTCGGAGTGGAGCAGGTTGAACCGCTCCCCCAGCATCCGGGAGGTGGATGACTTCCCCGAGGCCGCGCCGCCGTCGATCGCGACGATGATGAAGGGGTTGCCGGGCATCGGATGGTCAGCTCCCCGAGGTTTTTCCCCGGACCTCGTCGAGCAAATCAAAAAATCCCGGGAAGGTCTTCGCGCAGCAGGCCGGGTCGGCGATGCTCAGCCAGGGCTTGCCGTCTCCGCGCAGGTCGCGGCAGCCAAGGACGGCGAAGCTCATTGCAAACCGGTGGTCGCCGTGGGTGCCGACGGTCAACCCGCGGCGCAGCGGCCCCGGGCGGATCTCCAGCGAGTCCTCCGTCTCGGCGACCTCCTGGCCGAGGCGCCTGAGCTCGCCCGCCATGCCGGACACGCGGTCTGTCTCCTGCCGGCGCGTGTGGCCTATCCCGAGGATGCGCGTCGGCCCGTCGAGAAGCGGCGCAACCGCCGCGAGCGTGAGGAACGTGTCCGAGAACCCGGAGAAATCCTGCGTGATCCCGCGGGGCCGCGGGGCCTCGGCCAGCGAGACCGTGGTCCCGCCGCCGCCGCTCGAGACAGCCGCCCCGCACCGGGCGAGGATGTCGAGGAATCGCACATCGCCCTGCAGGCTGTCGCCCTCCTGCTTGAGCCCATTGATCCGCAGCGAGCCGCCGGCGACGAGCGGCAGCGCCGCAAAGTAGCTCGCGGCCGTCGCGTCGGGCTCCACGGCGTACGTCGTGGGCGACCGGTAGGAGGCCGGGTCGACCCTTATCGCGCCATCCGCGCCCTCGCTCCCCGGGTTCCCGACGCCGAACTGGGCCATCTGGCGCAGGGTCATGCGCACGAACGCCATCCGCACCCCGGCGTCCGGCGCCGCAACGAGAGGCTCCCTGGCGAGCGGGGCCACCATCAGGAGCGCGGAAAGCATCTGGCTGCTCTCCCGGGCGTCGACCCGGACGGGCCCTCCGAGCAGCCCGCAGGCGCGGACCTCCACCGGGAGGTATCCCTCGGCCCCGAGGCACCGGATGTCCGCTCCCTGGGAGCGGAGCGCGTCGATCAGGCCCTTCATCGGCCGCTGCCGCATCTGCGCCGCCCCGTCGATCCGGTACACGCCGCGCCCCGACGAGGCGCAGAGGGCCGTCAGGAACCGCGCCGCAGTTCCGGAGAGGCCGGCGAATAGGTCGGCCTCTGCCGCCGGGACCTCGCCGCCTCGGCCCCCGACCCGGAATTCGCGCGAGGCCTCGTCCCCGTCCACGCTGAAGCCGAGCCGGCGAAGGGCCTCCGCCATGGTTTCCGTGTCCTCGCTGAAGAGCGCGCCGGTCAGTGTCACGGGGCCCTCGCAGAGCGCGGAAAGCAGCAGCGCCCGGTTCGTGAGGCTCTTGGAGCCCGGAAGGCCCACGGCGCCGCTGACCGGCAGGGTGAACGGCCTCACCGCGAGGGGATCGGGCGGGTGCGGGGTCACAGCGTCGGACGGAACTTGCCGCGGTAGGCCCGTCCGCGCTCGAGCCGGGCCACCACCTCGACAAAGTCGCGGTTGGCCAGCGCAGCCTGAAATCCCTCGAGTTCATCCTGGAACTGCCTGAGCGCGCGCAGGATCTCGTCCCGGTTCCCCTCAAAGATTGTCCTCCACAGCTTCGGGTCGGAGGCCGCGATCCGCGTCGTGTCCCTCAGCCCTCCGCCTGCGTAGTTGCGCCAGGCGGAGTCGCGCGTGGCGAGAAAGGCACACAGCGTGGAGGCGAGTAGCTGGGGCAGGTGGCTTATGTGGGCCACGATCTCGTCGTGCTCGTCGGGGTCGATCGTGACCACATCCGCGCCGAGGTCCCTCCAGAAGCCGACGACCTTGGCCGCGGCCTCCGGGTCGGTGGAGTCGACCGGCGTCACAAAGCACGTCCTTCCGTCGAACAGCTCGGCGCTTCCGTGCTGCCAGCCCGTCTTATCGGAGCCCGCCATGGGGTGCGCGCCCACAAAGTTGGCGTTTCCGTGCACGGCCTCGTGCCCCAGCCTGGAGATCTCGCCCTTGACGCTGCCGACGTCGCACACGACGGCGCCCGCCCTCAGGCGGGGGGCGACCTGGCGCACCAGGGGCACGATGCGGTCCACCGGCGCGGCGACCACCACGAAGTCAGCGCCCTCAACCGCCTCCTCGGGCGTCTCGCTTGTGGCGCTGCACCAGGCCTGCTCGCCCATCGCGAGCCTCGTCTCGGGGCGCCTGGCCCAGATGACGATCCGGCTAGCCACGCCGCGGGCCCGCGCCGCACGGGCGACGGAGCCCCCGATTAGGCCGGGGGCGAGGACTGTGAGTTGCTCCAGCATAGCCGCAAGGACGCAAAATCCCACCCTGCTGTCGAGCCGTTCGTGGGATTGCGTTTTTTCCCGCACTCAGGTTGCCTTCACTCCTTCTAGATGGATCCCGAGACCCCCGAGACAGCAAAGGCTGACCCGCGCGCGCGCCGCGCACGCGCGATCATCCTGGTCGTGATGGCCGTGTTCATCGCGGCGCCCGTCATCGTGTGGCTGCTCACCGGAAGGGGCGCCCAGCCAAGGCCATGAACAGGACCCTCTTCCCGATCCGGCTTGTGTTTGTGCTCCTTTGCACGGCGGGGGGCTGGCTGGTCTGCTACACGGTCCGCGAGTGGGACAATTACCGGGTTACCGCGTCGGCGATCGGGTTCTGCATAGGCGCCCTCGTCGTGCTCGTCGACCTGATGCTCAAGGGATTCTCGCTCCGCGGGCTTTCGGCGCTGACGTTCGGGATCGCGGTGGGCTCCATCATCGCGAACCTGGTCGGGACGTCCCCGCTCTTTGCGGAGGGCGACCCCGAGATGATCTTCCTCGCCCGCCTTGCGCTCTTCCTGGTTTGCCCCTACCTGGGCACCGTCATCGCGCTGCGCGGAAAGGACGAGTTCAACCTCGTGATCCCGTATGTCCGTTTCGTCCCGCACGAGGTGGACGTTCCGCTAGTCGTCGTCGACACGAGCGTCCTCATCGACGGCAGGATCGCCCGGGTGTGCGAGACGGGCTTCCTGAGCGCTGCGCTCGTCATCCCGCGCTTCGTCCTGAACGAGCTCCAGACGATCGCGGATTCGACGGACCCCATGCGACAGGCGCGCGGCCGCCGCGGGCTCGACGTGCTGAACGCCCTGCGCGCCATCAAGAGCCTGGACATCCGGATCACCGAGAGCGAGGTGGCCAGAAGGGAGGACGTGGACGCGAAGCTCGTCTTCCTGGCCCAGTCGATGCGGGCCAAGCTGCTCACGACCGACTACAACCTGGCCAAGATGGCCGAGTTCCAGGGGGTTCCCTGGCTCAACCTGAACAAGCTCTCGAAGTCCCTCCAGCCTGAGCTGATGATCGGGGAGCGCCTCGAGATCGAGCTTGTGAAGCCCGGCAAGGAGGAGGGCCAGGCGATCGGCTATCTTGCCGACGGCTCGATGGTTGTCGTCGGGGGCGGGCGCCCGCATATCGGGCAGCATGTGGGGGTCGAGATCATCAGCCTGCTCCCGACCGGAGCCGGCAAGCTGATTTTCGCGCGAATGGGCGGCGAATCGGATCACACCCGCATTGCATGACCCGTGTGCCCATGATTGTTGTGGACTTGCCGCCGCGGGATTTTAGATAACTTCCCTTCCCCTCGGGGCAGTAGCTCAGTTGATAGAGCGCGTCGTTCGCAACGACGAGGTCGTCGGTTTGATCCCGATCTGCTCCACCAAACAGGATTCGAACGGTCAAGAGAGTGTCGATGGGATGTGCAACCTCATCCGAAAGGCACAAAGAGCTTCAATCCGACTGCCTTAACGAGGTTCTGCTGGCGAACATCGAACGTGATGAAAGTGCGAAGGCCGAGTTCCATGGCGCTAGCGACGTGGAGCACGTCCAGCGACCTCGTGCCCAGGCTTCGGCTGTGCTCACGGCTCAACTCAGCGGCTCTTTTGAGCGTCGCGCGCCACAAAAGGTCAGCCTGGAAATATCGACCTTGATCAAAATCGTCATCGAGAGCTGCGAGAGCTGCGCCGAAAGCTTGTTCGTTGATCAGTTTTCGGTGTGCGGCCAGTGCGATACCGTTTACCAATTCAACACGCCCGTGATGGGTGACGGCAAGGGGTGCGCGGACCTTCGCGCGCCATGCGGCCATCCTTTGTGACTCGGGCTCGTGAAGGTAAAGTTTCAGGAGCGCGCTTGGATCGGCGTAGACGCTATTAGCGGTTGCCACGGTTTACCTCGTCGAGAGCCTTGGCAGCTTCCGCCGAAATGGGTTCCGGTTGGTAGGTCGTTAGCCTTGCCCAATAGTTGACGGTTGAGGCAACCTTGGTCTTAGGCGATGAATAGGGCGTGAGTCTGTAGCGTGCTGTTCCACTTTCAGTTAGAAGCACTTCACCTTCTGATTCGAGGATCTTCCGCACTTTAGGAAAATGGTTACGGAGGTCACGGACTGAAGCTGTGGGCTGCATCGTGATACAGTAGTGTATCACATGGTGGGTGTCGTCAAGCTGAAGATTGGGATTTCCCTTGGTGCTCAGCCATGACGCGTGGAACAATACGAGCGCGTGTCTTGAGAGCCGTATGTTTAGCAGCGGAATGGAGGCCGTGTTTAGCACTCAATCCTCCAGAAGCCGCGAAGTAAGAAGCCCTAAAGTGCTAGGTCCAAGCCGGCGATGCCATGGTGGACGAGTAAATGGCATTGACACTGTCGATCGATCGATCCATCGTCATACGCATGCAGATTGTTACTATTTCCCCTAAATTCCAAGTGGTGATTCCCCAACATGTGCGTGAGGCGATGGGACTGCGTTCCGGGGAGAAGGCTCACGTAATTTCCTTCAAGAACAGGATCGAAATCATTCCTATACGGGATGTTAGAAAATTGCGCGGATACCTCAGCGGCATTGACACCGCGTTTACTCGGGAGGCAGACCGTGTATGAACGTGGTGGATTCTTCAGCTTGGTTGGCCTACTTCGCTGACGAGGGGAATGCAGATTTCTTCGCGGCGGCGATTGAGGACACGGAACTCCTGATCGTTCCGGTTGTATGCCTCTACGAAGTGTTTAAGGTAATATTGAGGGAGAGGGGAGAAGACGACGCGCTCCAAGCTGCTTCCGTCATGCAGCAGGGCACGATAGTCGATTTCGACAGCGACCTGGCCATTGAAGCCGCAGCTATCGGCCATGAGGAGAAGTTGGCCTTCGCGGACTCCGTCATTTACGCGATTGCGAAGAGGCATCAGGCAACGGTCTGGACACAGGACGAGCACTTCGCTGGGAGGGAGAACGTTCAGTACAAGCCCAAGGCCAAAAGCACTCAGACTCAGTCTGTGCCCGACCCTGTGGATGAGGAGAGGGTCTTCACAAATGAGGAATTTGCCGGACTGCACCGCAAACTGGCGAAGGTAGGGTTCCTAAAAAAGGGCACCGTCACCAAAGATGCCGACTGGGTCTTCAACTTCGCCAAAGGACGTGATCAGGCGCTGCTGGGGGTGAAGAATTTTTTCGAGCATGCAGGAACTGATTTCACCAGGAGAGAACTCCAGCTTCTCCACTTCATGCTCGATCACACGAACGAAAAGGGCGAATGCTCGGGCGCCCGCGAGTAAGGAATGGGCCCCAGCATCCGCGTTAGGATTGTTCACGTCTTACGCTTCTCATTACCTGCCCCGTGGCTGGAGTATCAAAATGGGAGCCCTGCAAAACGAATCTGAAGACGAATGCTGTGTTCGATACAGGGTTGGTCCATGGCAAGCACGATTACCCGGTGATTCTTTAGATCCTCCCCTCAGAGACTTGCCACCTGGGTTGGCGTGAATTCTTGTCGAGGTGTCATGCGTTTCATCCCTCGCAACCTCGCATTTGCGGACTCCGTTTTAGTCACACTGGCTAGAGCGGACGTTCAGGTAGCATCCCCCGCTCGGGTTCATTCGCTGAAGATAACGGTCATGTC
>DATNHT010000039.1:0-4764 GCA_035604815.1 Opitutaceae bacterium | reverse complement strand
TTGGGAACTGCCCGCGCAGCCGCCCCCGCGCATCACCGCAAAACGCCACCTCGAAATGTAGGGCAGACCTACGAGATCCTCACCTTGCAAATCAACGAGTTATCTCTGCCCACACCCTCCAGTAGCGAAGGTTCGGCTAGCGTCGCCCGCTGGGGCGCATCGGCCCAAGGGTGCGCGAACGGGCCGGTCGCGCTGCGTGCCGACGGCTAGATTAGCAGGAGAGCGGGCTTCTCGAGCAGGTCCCTTAGGGCCGAGAGGTAGGCGGCACCCACCGCCCCGTCGACAACGCGGTGGTCCCCGGAAAGGGTGAGCGTCATCCTCTGGCCGATGACAATGATTCCGTCCTTCACCGTGGGCTTTCGGACGATGGTTCCCACCGCGAGGATCGCGGCGTTGGGGGGGTTGATGATCGCGCAGAACCGGTCGATCCCCATCATCCCGAGGTTGGTGACGCAGAAGGTGCCGCCCGTGAATTCCTCCGGAGCGAGCTTCTTGGCCTTCGCCTTCATGCCGAGCGCCTTTGCCTCGGAGCTAATCGCAAAGATTGTCTTCAGGTGGGCGTCGCGCACCACGGGCGTGATCAGGCCGTCGTCGATCGCCACGGCGAACGAGACGTGGGCCGCGGAATAGTACCGGATGGCGCTGCCCTCCCACGAGGAATTAACGGCGGGCACCCGGCGCAGCGCCTCGGCCGACGCCTTGAGGACAAAGTCGTTTACAGAGAGCTTCACACCCTCCTTTTCGAGCGCGGCGTTCAACTGCTCGCGCACCTCCAGGAGCGGACCCGCGTCGACCTCGATGTCCAGGTAGTAATGCGGGACCTGGGTCTTGGATTCCAGCAGGCGCCTCGCTATGGTGCCCCTGACATTGGACACCGGGACCACCTTGTCGTCTTGCAGGGGGCCCCTGGAGGCGGCGGGCGCGCTGCTGGCTGACGGGGAGGGGGCGCCATTGCCGCCTGAGGCCGCCGCCGCGACGACGTCGGCCCTCACAATGCGGCCGCCGGGGCCGCTTCCGGCAATGCGCGCGGGGTCCACTCCCTTTTCGGCGGCAAGCCTGCGGGCAAGGGGGGAAATCTTAAAGCGCGCTGCCGTTTCGCGGGGCGCAGTCGCGGGGGGCGCCTTCGATACGGTGGCGGGTGCCGGAGTGGGGCGAGGGGCGGCTGCCGGGGCGGGAGAAGGGGACGGGGCGGCTGCCGGGGCGGCGGAGGGTGGCGGCGCCTCCGGACCAGTTGGCGCCGGGGGCGGTGCCTTCGCCGCGGGGGCTGAGACCTCCTCGCCGTGCTTGCCGATGGCGCAGAGGGCCTCCCCTATGGCAACCTGGGTGCCCTCGCGCACGAATATCGCGAGCAATTCGCCGTCGAAGAAGCTCTCGAGCTCCATGGTGGCCTTGTCGGTCTCGACCTCCGCAAGGATCTCGCCGGATTTCACCGGGTCGCCCTCCTTCTTAAGCCACCTGACGAGCGTGCCCACCGTCATGGTGTCGCTCAGCTTGGGCATCTCGATGATGTTCGCCATGGGTGTGGACCGGAGATTAGTCGAGCAGCTCGACGGCCGCCCTAATTATCCTCTGCGGGTTGGGAAGCTGCTCGCTCTCGACCGGCGGGCTGTAGATCGAGGGTCCGTCTATTGCCGAAAGCCGTGCGATCGGCGCATCCAGCTCGTCAAACGCCTCGCTCTGGATCATGAAGGCGAGCTGGGCGCCGACGCCGCAGAAGGGCTTCTGCTCCTCGACGACAAGGACGCGGTGCGTCTTGCGAACGGAGGCGAGCAGGGTGTCCATGTCGAGGGGCCGGATCGAGCGGAGGTCCACGACTTCCGCCGAGAGGTTGTGCTCCTGCTGGAGGAGGTGGGCCGCCGCGAGCGACTGTATGAGCGCCCTGCCGTAGCTGATAATAGTGAGGTCCGTTCCCTCGCGTTTGATGTCCGCCTTGCCGAGGGGAACCAGGTACTCCCCGGCGGGAACCTCGGCCCTGTCCCCGTACAGCATCGTGTTCTCGAGATACATGACCGGGTCGTTGTCGCGAATGGCCGACTTGAGGAGCCCCTTCGCGTCGTAGGGCGTAGAGGGCACGACGACCTTCACGCCTGGGTGGTTGGCCAGGACGTTCTCCGGGGTGAGGGAATGGGTGGCGCCCACGTTCGTGCCTCCGTTCGCCGGTCCACGGATGACGATCGGACAATGGATCTGGCCGCCGGACATGTAGCGGATGTTGGCCGCGTTGTTCAGGACCTGGTCGAAGCAGACCGAGTAGAACGACCAGAACATCAGCTCGATCACCGGGCGCACGCCGAGCATGGACGCCCCGATGCCAAGCCCGACGAAGCCGGCCTCGCTGATCGGCGTGTCCACGATCCGCCTCGGCCCGAACCTCTCGAGCAGGCCCTCGGTGACCTTGTAGGCCCCGTTGAACTGGCCGACCTCCTCGCCCATGACGACGACGTTGGGGTCGCGCTCGATTTCCTCGGCCAGGGCCTGCCGGATGGCCTCGCGGTATTGGATGACGGGCATCGCTCAGTTGAAGAAAAGCCTGCCGCCCGACTTGCGCTCCGACGGGTTGTCGGCCTCCCAGTACACATCCTTCTGTATGTCGGACACGTCGGGGAACGGGCTCGCCTCCGCGAAATCGGCGGAAACATCCGCGTCGGCGCGGGCCTCCGCGTCGATCCCCTCGGCAAGCACCTCGTCCAGGAGCTTCTCGGCGACGAGCGCGTTCTGGAAGACCTGGATCGGGTCCTTGGTCCGGCGATACTCCTCGATCTCGTGTTTGGCGCGGTAGGTCTTGTCGGGGTCGGCGACGGAGTGGCCCCGGTAGCGGTAGGTGCGCAATTCGACGAGAGACGGCTTGGACCGTGTCCGCGCCACGTCGAGAAATCCGCTCATGAACGCGCGCACCTCGTAGAGGTCGTGGCCGTCGCAGACCCCCCACGACATCCCGTAGGCCTCGGCGCGCTGCCCGAGTTCGCCGGCGGAGGAGCGGGCCTGGCTCGTTCCCATGGAATAGCCGTTGTTCTCGATGACAAACACGACCGGCAGCTCCCAGAGCGCAGCGAGGTTGTAAGCCTCGTGCACGGCCCCCTGGTTGACCGCGCCATCTCCCATGAATGTCATGCAGGCTCCCTTGAGCCCCCTGTACTTGAGCGCGTACGCGATGCCGGTGCCTAGAGGCACCTGCCCACCGACGACCCCGTGGCCGCCCCAGAAATTGCGCGCCGGATCGAAGAAATGCATCGATCCGCCTTTGCCCTTGGAACATCCGGTGGCCTTTCCGTAGAGCTCGGCCATGAGCGGATTCAACTCCATCCCGACCGCGATGGCGTGGCCGTGGTCGCGGTAGGCCGTGATGACATGGTCGTCCTTGCCCATCAGCGAGCAGCAGCCGACGGCGACCGCCTCCTGCCCGATGTAAAGGTGGAGGAATCCGCCGATCTTCTTCGCCTGGTAGGCGCGCAGGCTGCGCTCCTCGAACCTCCTGATGCGCACCATCATGCGATAGAGCTGGATCTTTCGTTCGGCCGAAAGCGCCGCATTGACGGGCGCGATCGCAAAATCCGGCTTGCCGCTCCCGGATTCGCCCTGGTTTTCGGCGGTGGCGCTGGATTTCTTGGTCACGGAGGTTTGGGGGGGGACAAGATTCCGGCGGACAGCCGCAAAATCAAGCGCGGTTTTGCTCAGCGGGGCGCCGGGGTGATTTCCTCCACGACGACCCGCACGGGCCGCCCGGGCTCGCAGTCGGCCCTGAGGACGACGAACCGCTCGCGATGCCTGTCGTAGACCGGCCAGAGCGCCGTCCGATCGGTCTCCGGTAAAGGCAGGGCGTCCACGGCCTTCCTCGCGAAGAACCCGAAATGGCCCTCGGAGATGTCCGGCGGAAGCCCGGGAAGGGCCCTTATGCAGCGGAACAAGAACATGAGCCAGTGCGCGTCGCCCTCGTAGGCCTTCTCGGCAATGATGGCGAAGAGGTGCAGGTCGGAGATCCCGATCGCAAAACCGGTCTCCTCGCGCGTTTCCCTCACGGCGCATTCGAAGGGCGACTCCCCCGTTGCCATCTCAAGCTTGCCCCCGATCGGGCTCCACGCGCCGAGGTTCGGCGGCTTCGCCCGGTGTAGCAGCAGGTGCTCGCCTGAGGTGTTCTCCAGGAAGACGAGAACGGCGATCCTGTAGGGTAGGTCCTTGTGACGGGGCATCGTGCGAGAAGAGACTTCCGAGACCAACCATGCGACTACGAGGCTTCTGAGCAAGTTTAGGAAATCAGGGGCCGTTACCTTGGTTCAGCCTGCTGCTTCTCGAAACGTGACGCCGCATCGGCCCCCCTGCACTCAGAAAAGGGGGCGACATTGCAGGATCATATCGGGACGAGATGCTGAAGTTGGTGAATCAAGGGCTGGTGGAGATCATTGGCCCGATTCGCCAAAAGATATTGTCTGGAATTCGGGACCGGTCGAAATTCGATGTTGTGAGGGACCGCATGCGTGCGTTTCCCGACCTTGAAGTCGGGACTGGCGATTACGAGGAGGCTGCCGCGTATTATGATCGTTGCCGGCCCAAAGGGATCCAGGGATCATTCACCGATTTCGTGATTTGCGCGGTCGCAATTCGGTACGAACTTGAGGTTTTCACGGATGACAAGGACTTCCTGGGATACAAGACGGTCCTGCCGATTCGTCTCTATCGTTTTGAAGAATGGGGCCAAAGAAGCTTTCGAGATTCACTGGCCGTCCAGCAAGGGTCCCATAATCGAACTTCCAAGAGGTCATCAAGGGG
>DATNHT010000038.1:0-3267 GCA_035604815.1 Opitutaceae bacterium | reverse complement strand
CATCGAGTGGGAGTAGTTTTTCTTCGACCTTGCGCCAGTTTTGGCTGTCATCGAGGGTATGTCGAAGTCGTCCGCCCGTGTGCTCGCCTGCGCCTGCGCCCTTGCCGCGTCCGTTGCGGTACGCGCCGAGCCGGCCGTGATCGGACTGGCCAGGGCCTACTTGGGCCCGGATTCCACCCTGGACGCCATCACGTCGATTCACTTCGTCGGCAGTCTTGAAAGGCTGGACTCCGGTCATCCGGAAAAGGGGCCGGACCGCGGCGCGATCGACCTGATCTTTGTCAAACCCCTCCGCCAGCGTCAGATCGTGCGCGGAAAGGGGACGGAGACGATGGTTCTCGACGGCTACGACGCGTGGGAATTCCTGCAGGATAATGCCGATCCCTCGAAGCACGTCCTGACATGGCTGACGGCGAACGACATAAAGGCGCTCCGGGCGAGCACGTGGGAGAACCTGTACTTTTTCCGCGGCCTAAAGGGCGAGGGCGCGGTCGTGGACAAGGGGCCCGCGACCATCGACGGCGTCGCCTGCGAGCGCGTGGACTTCGTCCACGGGCCGGGAATTGTCTTTGAGCGCTACTTCGACCGCGACACCGGCCGCCTTGTGTTCACCGTGAGGGGGCCGGAGACAATCCGCGAGAGCGGCGAGATTCGCGTCGACGGCGTCCGGTTTCCCAAGACGATCGTAAGCGTCCGGAAGTCGGCCCTGGGAAAGGATCTAATCTCGACCGTCACCTTTGACAGCATCGGGCTCAACGAGCCCCTGGGGCCCGACGTGTTTGCCGTCCCGAGCATCGCCCCGGCGAAGGCCGCCCCGGCCGCGGCCAGTCCGCCGGTGAAGTAGGCCGTGCGCACGCTCTCATCCGCGTCGAAGCAATTCGACTCCGACCTTGCCGTGTTCTGCCGCGGCGCCGCCATATCGCGGGAGGTGTCCGACTCGGTTGCCGCGATCCTTTCGGACATCCGCGCGCGCGGAGACGCCGCGGTCGCGCATTACGCGCTCAGGTTCGACAATGCGAGACTCAAACCGGGCGAATTCCGGGTCGGGATCCGCGAGATCGCGGGGGCTGCGAAGCGGCTGCCACCCGCGCAGCGCGCGGCCCTCGGTTCGGCGCACGCGGCGGTCGAAGATTTCAACCGGAAGGCGCGTCCCGCGAACTGGACTGCGCGCAACGCGCATGGGGCCGAGGTGGGCGAGAAATTCGACCCCATCCGCCGCGTCGGGATCTACGTGCCGGGGGGCGAGGCGCCGCTCGTGTCGACCGCGCTCATGACGGCGACCCTTGCCAGGATCGCGGGTTGCCCGGAAATCGCCGTGTTCACCCCCTCCGGGGCCGACGGCCGGGTCGCGCCCGTCCTCTTGGCGGCCCTCGATCTCGTCGGGATCCGGGAGGTGTACCGGATCGGCGGCGTGCAGGCCATCGGGGCGATGGCCTACGGCACGGCGACCATTCCCGGCGTGGACAAGATCTTCGGGCCGGGCAACGCCTACGTGTGCGAGGCGAAGCGCCTGGTCTTTGGGGCGGTCGGCATCGACCTTCTGCCCGGACCCAGCGAGCTGATGGTGATCGCCGACGAAAGCGCCCGTCCGGATTTTGCGGCCGCCGATCTTCTTGCGCAGGCCGAGCACGGCTCGGGCCGAGAAAGGATATACCTTGTCGCCACCTCGCAGAAGATCATCGCCGGCGTGGCCGCCGAGATAAGGAGGCAGCTCGGGGGGCTCGCGCGATCCGAAAAGATCCGGCGGGTCCTGGACGTCGGGTTTTTGGCGGTCAAGGTGTCGGGCCTCGGCGAGGCCGCGGAGGTGGCCAATAGGGTCGCGCCCGAGCACCTGGAGCTCCTCGTCCGCAAGGGCGCGGCCCCGGGCCTCGTCAGGTCGGTGACGACTGCGGGAGCGATCATGGTCGGCAACGAGACCCCCACCGCGCTGGGCGACTTCGCGGCGGGGCCGAGCCACGTCCTTCCGACGGGCGGGGCGGCCCGGTTCTCGAGCGGTCTCCGGGTCGCCGATTTTCTCCGGCGCACGAGCATCGTGTCCTACGACGCCCGGAGCGTCCGCTGCGCCTGGCCGACCGTGGCGGCCTTTTCTTCCATGGAGCGGCTGGATGCCCACGGGCGCTCGGTTGCGATCCGGACCCCGAGGCCCGCCTTCCCATGAGTGGGCCGGCTCCGGGGCGCCTCGCGCTCGCCCATGTCGCGAAGCTTCACGCCTACACGCCGGGGCTTCAGCCCTCGGCGCCCGGATGGGTCAAGCTGAACACGAACGAGTGCCCGTACGCCCCGAGTCCGCGGGTCGCGGAAGCCGTCGTGCGCGAGATGGGAGCCGGGGGAGCGGCGCTGAGGCTCTATCCGGAGCCGGCGAGCACCGCGCTGCGCGCGGCTGTCGCACGGATGCACGGCCTGGTCGAGGAGAAGGTCTGCATAGGAAACGGCTCGGATGACATCCTTAACCTCCTCGTCCGGTGCTTCTGCGGCCCGGCCGCCTCGGGGGGCTTCACGCTCCCGGGCTATTCGCTCTACCCGGTGCTGATCGGGATCCAGGGCGGAGGCGCAACCCCCATCGAACTGGACCGGAGCATGCGCCTTCCCGTCGAGAGGATAGCGGCGTCCGGGGCCCGGATATTCTTCCTCACCTCGCCCAACGCGCCGACCGGCGCCGGATTCCCAAGTTCCGACATCGACAAGATCCTCGATTCCTTCGGAGGGCTCCTCGTGGTCGACGAGGCCTATGCCCCGTTCGCCCGGGAGAACGCGGTTGGCCTCCTCGCGCGGCACACGAACCTTGTGGTCGTGAGAACCCTCTCGAAGGCGTACGCGCTCGCCGGAATCCGCGTGGGTTACGCTCTCGCCGATCCCGGCGTGATCGCCCTCGTGGACCTGGTGCGCGACAGCTACAATGTCAGCCGGCTGTCTCAGGCGGCGGCACTCGCCGCGCTGGGCGATCCTGACTACCACGTGGGCATCGTGGATAAGATCAAGGGCACAAGGGACTTCTACCTGCGCAGGTGGGGCCTCGAAAGGGGATGGTTCACGTTTCCCTCGCAGGCAAACTTCATCTCGACCGAACCCCGGGACAGCCTGGGGCGGACCGGGCCGGCGGTCGCAAAGGCGGCCTTTGACTTCCTATTCTCGCGCAAGGTGTTGGTGCGTCACTTCCCGAGCGACGCCTTGACCGCATCGTGCCTGCGGATCAGCGTCGGCACCGAGGACGAGATGCTCGTCCTCGACGACACCCTTGACGCATGGCTAAAGGCACCTCCAAACGCG
>DATNHT010000037.1:0-4919 GCA_035604815.1 Opitutaceae bacterium | reverse complement strand
AACGGCGACGCCAGCGTTATCATGGGCGCGTCAGAAACAAACCGCCGAATACGTTTACCCCGGCAAGGATCGTCTACCAGAATTGAACACCCATCAATCAATGCGCGCGCGTTCCACGAACACGGCCCCGGTACGGGCTCGTTCGGGCCGCGGCGCCGCCGGGGGAACCTGCCGCATCGACTGCGGACCACCTCACTAAACCCCTCCGCCAGAGATAACGCGGCGACCCGGGGCCCGCACCCCGGCCCGATGGGTCGCACGCCACGTTAGGGCCCCAGAATGAAATTTTCCAGGCCGCCATCCGGGCAGCCCGATACTCCTGTTTTGTCTCAAAATTCTAAGAACCACAATAAACCATGAGAACACCTGACACACGCGACCCGTTGGCCCCCAGAGGCCATACCGGTCTTTCGACGGCGCTGCGGAAATACTCCGCGCGTTTGATCCTCGCCCTCGGAATCACGGCCACGGCCTATCCGCAGGCGGCGCCGGCAACCACGACGACCACGACGACCACGACAACCGCCGCCACCGCGGTCGCGCCGGGCGCCGGGGTAAGCGAAGAGCCCGTCACCATGAACGAGTTCGTCGTGAACGGGTACGCCGCCAGCTTGGCGATGTCGCTCAATGTCAAGCGGGCATCCGAGGACAACGTCGAGGTCATAAGCGCCGAGGACGTGGGCAAGTTCCCGGACCTCAACCTTGCGGAGTCGCTCTCCCACCTGCCGGGCGTCTCGGTCGACTACCTATTCGGAGAGGGCGAGCGCGTGAGCATTGAGGGCACGGACCCGAACCTGAACCGCGTCCTCCTTAACGGCGAACCCGTCGCAACCGCCGACTGGTACGTGCTCGACAACCAGAGCCGGCAATTCAACTACCTGCTGATCAGCCCCGACCTAGTCCAGCAGGCCGAGGTCTACAAGACCTGGGAGCCCAAGCTGCTCGAGGGCAGCCTCGGAGCCACGATCATGGTCGACACACGCAATCCCCTGCTGCTGCCTTCCCTCGTCTTCACGGGCACCATCAGCGACGACTACAACGAGCGTTCAAAAAAGAGCGAGGGAAGTGAGACCGCAATGTTTAGCTGGCACAATGACGCGAAGACGTTCGGCATCATGATCGGCGGCGAGGACAACCGGGATTATTTGCGCCGCGACGGCGTTGAGTCCCTCGCCCTGGACACCAACACGAGCCTCGGCGTGGCCGGCCCGCTTCCCGGTCAGCCCGCAGGGCCCTGGGTCACCCCCGAGGTCGTCAATACCGCGGAGTTCCTGCAGCTCCGCCATCACCAAGGCGGCAATTTCGCGATAGATTTCAAACCCACAGATCGGCTTACCCTCGCGTTCACCGGCCTGTACGTGAAGCAGACCATGGACAACGTTAATCTCTCCTGGTACATTTACCCGGGCGACAACTGGTCCGGCCTGCCGAACATCACGAACGCGACCGTCACGAACGGCGTGCTCGGCAGCTACACGATCAACACCGCCCCGTTGGTCGTCGACGCATTCAACCGCGCCGCGCAGATCGTGACCCAGCAGTACGACCTGAAGGGCGTCTACAAGGGCGACAACTTCGACCTCACGACGGACGCGGGCTTCACCCGGGCAACGGGCGGCACCCAGCACCAGTTCTTCGCCGAGAATTTCGTGTTCGCGAGCGCGAATATCACCGCGAACCAGAGCTCGGCCTCGTACGCGGTGACGAGCGTCTCCGGCGACCCGACAGCGTCCGGCCTGAACAGCGGCGCCGATTTCGCCACCGACGGAGCCGGGAACTTCTACGGCAACATCGCCAGCAACCCCGAGGTCGACACCGACAAGTGGGTTCAGGTGGACCTCGTCGTCCCCGTGAAGGGCGCCCTGAAGAACGTCCAGGCGGGCCTGCGCTTCAGCGACGAAAAGGCGGGTGAAACCGGCCTGGTGGAAAGCGTGCCGAACGCCGGCTCGGTCTCGACGAACCTCAGCGCCCTAGGCTTCGCGGCCCCCCCGGGAAACTTCCTGTCCGGGCTCCCCGACATCACAACCTCGATGTCGCAGCACGTCCTGCTAAACTCATACGGCTCGATTGAAAGCTTCGTCAGCAACCTGCCGGAGGGCAACGGCCAGACCCTGCTGCAGTACTTCAACTCCAAGCCGCCCGCGGACGGCGCCGTGTTCACCGCAACCCCCACGTTCACGCTAGATGAGCGCATCAACGCGGCGTATGTTGAGAGCAGCTTCGGCGACGGCCCCCTCAACGGAAATTTCGGCGCCCGATTTGTCGAGACGACCTCGACCAGCGCCAGCTACAACCTGAGCACGCCGACACCGACACTGCAGACTTCGATAAACACGTACTCGAACATCCTGCCCGCGATTAACCTCAACTACGACCTGGCCCAGGACCAGCTTGTCCGCCTCGCCGTCGCGGAGGTCATCGCCCGCCCGAACACCTCGGCGGAGGCCGACTGGGTGGAGCTGTACGACTCGACCCTCGGCGGCGTGGGCGGCAACGCCAACCTGAGGCCCGACCAGTCGACCAATATCGACTTCGCCTACGAGAACTACTTCGCGAAGAATTCGTACTTCGCCGTGGACCTGTTCTACAAGAACATCTCGAACTACATCGTCAACGCGGCGAACCCCGAGCAGTGGACGGACTACTCGCTAGCCGGCCATCCGACCCAAACCTACGAGATCACGCGGCCGACCAACGGCGGAGCCGCCACCTCGGAGGGGGCCACGTTCTCCTACCAGCAGTATTTCGCGTACGGCTTCGGAGTCTCCGCCAACTACACTATCCAGCACACATCGGGCGCGCTCGGGCCGCTGCCGTACGCCTCGAAGGACCAGTTCAACATCAGCCCCTTCTATGAAAACAAGTGGGGCTCGATCCGCCTGACGTATGGCTGGCGCGACGACTACCTGTCCAGCTCGTTCAACGGCCAAAGCGCCATCTGGACGTCGCCCTACGCCCGGGTTAACGCGAATGCGGCGATCAAAATCACGAAGAATTTCTCGATTCTTCTGAGCGCGGTCAACATACTGGACGAGACGTACCGCCAGTACTTTAAGACTTCAGGCGCCGGTTCGGTGCTCGCGGACGAGTACAAGGACGGGTGCGATTACACCGCGGCAGTCCACTGGAACTTCTAGGTCCTGGCCGGGCCGCCCGGCCCGATCCGGCCCAGAAGCCATAGAGGTTTAGGGCCCGGATGCCTCGGCATCCGGGCCCTCCTTTTTTTTGTCACCGCGGAAGAAGGTGGAAAGACCCGCCGGGAGCTGCCAAGGTCGCCCCCATGGACAGCCGGCCAATCCGGGGCGGCCCCGGACCCATGCGTTTGCCGCTCGAGGGCCGATGAAGGCCATCCTGGGCCTGTCCGCCTATTACCATGATTCCGCGGCCGCATTGGTCGTGGACGGGCAGATCATCGCCGCGGCGCAGGAGGAGCGCTTCTCGCGGGTCAAGCACGACCACCGATTCCCGCTGCACGCCATAGGCTACTGCCTGCGGGAGGCCGGGCTGAAGCCCGGCGACATCGACCACGTCGTCTTCTACGAGAAGCCGTACCTCAAGTTCGAGCGGCTGCTGGAGACGTATCTCGCGGTCGCCCCGGCCGGATTCCGCTCGTTTCTGATGGCGATGCCGCTCTGGATCCACGAAAAGCTCCGCCTGCCGGGCGAGATGAGCCGCGGCCTGGACCACGGATACGCCAGGCGGTACATCTTTCCCGAGCACCACGAGTCCCATGCGGCAAGCGCCTTCTTCCCCTCGCCTTTCGCTGAGGCCGCCATCCTGACGATTGACGGCGTCGGGGAATGGGCCACGGCCACCCTCGGCCACGGGTCGGGCAACAGGATCTGCCTGACCCATGAGATGCGGTTCCCGCACTCGCTCGGACTCCTCTATTCGGCGTTCACCTACTTCTGCGGGTTCAGGGTCAACAGCGGCGAGTACAAGCTCATGGGCCTGGCGCCGTTCGGGGAGCCCCGGTACGAGGGCCTGATCCGCGGGACGCTCGTCGACCTGAAGGAGGACGGCTCGTTCCGCCTGGACCTATCGTATTTCGACTACTGCGCGGGGCTGACCATGACCTCGCGCAGGTTCGACCGGCTGTTCGGGGGCCCGCCCCGCCGGCCCGAGTCCCCGATCACGCAGCGCGAGTGCGACCTGGCCGCCTCGATCCAGAGGGTGACCGAGGAGGTCATGCTCCGGATGGCCGCCCAACTGCACCGGCTGACCGGGTCCAGGAACCTCTGCCTCGCGGGCGGGGTGGCGCTCAACTGCGTGGGCAACGGGCGGCTCCTGAGGGAGTCGCCCTTCGAGAGGCTCTGGATCCAGCCGGCCTCGGG
This sequence comes from Opitutaceae bacterium, assembly GCA_035604815.1. Taxonomy (GTDB): domain Bacteria; phylum Verrucomicrobiota; class Verrucomicrobiia; order Opitutales; family Opitutaceae; genus Palsa-1447. The sequence goes on along the minus strand of DATNHT010000037.1, from coordinate 585 downwards.
TGACGCCGGCGGCGCCCTCGGCGCGGCGATGTTCGTCTGGTACCAGCTCCTGGAGAACGAGCGGGTGCCGCAGAGGCCCGACAGCCAGCAGGCCTCCCTCCTCGGGCCATCGTACACGCCCGAGGAGACCGAGCGGATGCTGCGGGAGAAGAAGGCGGTGTACCGGAGCTTCCGCGGCGGCGGCGGCCTCGTTAATGAGGTCGCCAGGCTCATCGCGGATGGCAAGGTCGTCGGCTGGATGCAGGGCAGGATGGAGTTCGGCCCGAGGGCGCTCGGCGCCCGGAGCATCCTGGGTGACGCCCGAAATCCCGAGATGCAGAGGCTCATGAACCTCAAGGTGAAGCACCGCGAGTCGTTCCGGCCGTTTGCCCCTATCGTGCTGCTCGACCGCGCCCATGAGTACTTCGAGCTGAACCCAGGCCAGGAAAGCCCGTACATGCTCCTCGTGGCCCTGGTCCGCCAGGAAATGCGGCTGCATTCGGCCGCGGACACGGAGGCAGCAGCGGGCTTGGGCCGGATACGGACCGTCCGTTCCGTCGTGCCGGCGGTCACGCATGTCGACAACACAGCCCGCATCCAGACGGT
>DATNHT010000036.1:0-2850 GCA_035604815.1 Opitutaceae bacterium | reverse complement strand
CCCTTCTTGTCCCCGGCGGGCGCGGCCTTCGCATCCCCCGCGGGGGCGGCTTTGGCGTCGCCCGCAGGGGCGGCGCCGGCGGCGGCTGCGGCCGCGTCCCCGGCAACGGGCACCGCCTCGGCGCCCTCGACTGCGGCTTCGGCGACCGGCACCTCCTGGATGATCTCGGCGACCGGCTCCACGCACGCGACGACGGGCTGGCCCTTGTCGTCTAGAAACACGACCCCGGCGACGGGCTTGAGCTCGCCCACCTTGATTGTCTGGCCGACGTTTAGCGGAGTGACATCCACCTCGATCGCCTCGGGCAGATCCTTCGCAAGGCAACGGACGCGCAGGGCGTGGGTAGCGATTTCAAGGACGCCGCTCTGGTTCTTGACCCCAAAGGACTCGCCGGTGACGCGCACGGGCACGCGAATCTCGAACTTCTCCTCGGGCTTGACCTCATGGAGGTCGACGTGGAGGAAGCGGTCCGTCATCGGGTCGCGCTGGATCTCCTGGAGGAAGGAGAGCGCCTTCTCTGCCTTGCCCTCGCGGTCAAGCTCGACAAGGAGCGCGCGGCCCGCGACCTGCTTCAGAAGGCGGGTGAACTCGGCGGCCTCGACGGAGAGCTTCTCCGGGTCCGAGTGCTTCCCGTAGAGGATGGCGGGAATGCGGTTGACCTTGCGCAGGCGGCGGGAGGCGCTGCGGCCCGTCTGGTCGCGCGTGGCGACTTTGAGTATGAGCGGTGTTTTCATGGCTTCGTTCCCCCTGGGTCCCCGAGAACCGGGGGCAGGCGTAGTTGAAAGGGAGCAATAGAAAGGCCGGTCAACCGGAAATCAACCAAAACTTCACCTTGCCCACTCCACGTACGAGATATCCAGGGCGTCGTTGGTGAACGTGAGGATGTCGTCCACGTCGCCGCGAGCCGGAACGATCTCTATGCGCTTGATGATGGGGGGGACCCCGTCCGTCACAAAGATCCGGCCGTTTCGCCGGCCCCCCGTGGTCGTCACGCAGACGATCTCCCCGGGGTTGATCAGAACCGGGGTGTCCGTGTCGTTGCGGATGACGACCTCGGCGCATCCGAGCGAGGTCTGGAACGCCTTCGGCTGGAAACTCACGATGGTGCAGCCCTTGTACGTCGGGTCCCGGGTCGGCTTGGGAGTCGGAGTCGGCCTCGGGATGGGCCTGCCTAGGGGCGGTTGCCCGGGCGCCGCCTGAGGCGCGTTGGGATTGAAGGGCTGCATCACCATGTCCTGGGCGCCAGGCTGGTCGGACTTGGCCGGGAAGGCGTCGGCGAGATCCTGGGGAAGGTTCGATTTGGCGACCTTGAGAAGCCCCTCGCTCGCGCGGACCACTATGCTGTCCGGCTCGTTCGACTTGACCACGACATTGTGAAGCACGCGGCCGTCGTTCAGCTTGAGGGTCGGGATCGGCGTCGGCGTGGGGCTGGGACTTGCCGCCCGGGACGGGGCCAGGACCAGCAGGCATGCCGCAAGCACAGGCAGGCAGGGATGCGCTACGATGCGTGCCAGGTGCCTCATAATCCGCCATTATCAATTGCAGGGGCGCGCGGAGGCAACCATAGTCTGCCCATGCACCCCACCATTAGGGCCGCCGGATTCGGAGCGCTCATGGCCGTCGCGGCGGCCACCGAGGGGAACGCCTCATGCTGGGTGTATTTCGGATCGTCGGCGACGGATGCCAGACGCGGGATCTACCTCTCGAGGCTCGACCAGGACTCGGGCTCACTTTCACCCGCCGTTCGCGCCGCGGACAAATCAAACTCGGTGTTCTTCGCCTTCGCACCGGACAAGAGGCATTTGTACGCGCTTGCCGAGGTCCCAGGCACCGGAGGCGACCCGGTCGAGGCGATTGAAACGTACGCGGTCGATGCCGCGTCCGGGGGTTTGACGGGCGCCGGCGAGAGGGTCGACGGCGGCCCCGAGTCCTGCCACATAAGCGTGGACCCCTCGGGCAGATGCGTCCTCACGGCCAACTACGGAGGCCCCTACGTGGAGGTGTTCCCGATACTGGCCGACTCAACGGTCGGGGAGCGCTCCTGCATAATCCGGCATTCCGGCTCGGGACCCGACCGCTCGCGCCAGGAGTCGGCCCATCCCCACTCGATCAACGTCGACCCGTCGGACCGGTTCGCGATCGTCGCGGACCTGGGTCTGGACAGGCTCTTTGTCTACCGGCTGGACGCCGCAACGGGGACCCTCACACCCAACGATCCCCCGTCCGCCCGCGTCGCGCCGGGGGCGGGCCCGCGGCACTTCGCGTTCCACCCCGACGGCAGGCATGCATTCGTCATCAACGAGATGGAGGGATCGATAACCGCGTTCAATTGGGACGGCGAGAGGGGCGTGCTCACGCCCTGCGAAACCGTCCCAATCCTGCGGAAGGACTACAAGGGGCTCAACACCTCGGCCGAGGTCGTGGTGAGCCGGTCGGGCAGATTCGTGTACGGCTCAAACCGGGGCGACGACAGCATCGTGGTCCACGCATTCGACCCCGCCACGGGAAGGCTGACCTTCGTGCAGCGCATGACGGACGGGATCAAAGTCCCGCGCAACTACGCCATCGACCCGTCGGGCAGTTGGCTGGTGTGCGCAAACCTCAAGGCCAACACGGCAACGGTGTACCGGATCGATCCCGAGACCGGGCGGTTGACGCTTACCGGGACGATCGCCGTTCCGGAGCCGCTCTGCGTGCGGTTCCTGCAGATCTAGATGACATGGGGCGGACAAGCGAGGCGCGAGGCGCCAAGCTGTCCGCGTCATGAGTACCAATCAAGTAACACAGACAGACCCTGGCGCTCGCGCTCGGGTAATTAAGCTCGGGCTGGATCTTCACGCCAGCCTCTTT
>DATNHT010000035.1:0-6933 GCA_035604815.1 Opitutaceae bacterium | reverse complement strand
CCTTCCTTGTCCCGATCTCCTTCGTGCGCTCCCTCACGCTCACAAACGTGATGTTCATGATCCCTATCGCGCCGACGAACAGCGACAGGCCCGTCACGAAGAGTCCGGCGAGGGCTATCCCCCTCTTGATCGGGTCGAGCTTCTCCTTGAACAGGGCCCCCCCGTTGACGGAAAAACTGTCGCGCGTGCCCGGATACTGGCCGCGAACCCGGCGCATGAGGCCCGTCAGTTCCTCGCGCGCCTCGTCCAGGCGGGTCTTGTCCTTAACCTTCACCCGGATATCGGTGTTGTCGTCGCGGATGCCGAAATATTTCCGATAGGCGCCCATAGGCATGACCATCTGGTTGTCGAAGCTGAACAGGCCGAGGAAGGATCCCTGGCGCGCTAGCACGCCCACCACCTGGAAGGGCTGGCCCTGTATGCTCACGGTCGCCCCCAGGGCGGAACGCCCGGGAAACAGCGCCTGGGCCACGTCGTAGCCCAGCACGACGACCTGCCGGCCGGACTCGTCCTCGGTCTCGTTGAACAGGCGCCCTTCGGCGAAATCCGCCGCCAGGATGCGCCCGTAGGCGGCGCCGGTGCCCATGGTATAGACGCCGCTGACGCTGTTGCCGGCGGATTTTATCGAGCCCATTCGCCCGGCGGAGAAGACGGCGAATTCGAGCTGCGAGTCCGGCAAGGCGGCGATTATCCGGTTCAGCTTGACCGCGTCCTCGGGCCGCTGGAACGGGCGGTTGGCGTAGTTCCACCAGTCGTCGACCGGAGTCCAGGGCCATTTGTTGACGTACAGCACGTCCTCGCCCAGCATGGCCAGGCTCCGGTCGAAGCCGACGTTGATTCCCGAGATCGCCGTGCCCATGAGCGTGACGGCGACAATGCCGATGATCACGCCGAGCGCCGTCAGCGCCGAGCGCATCTTGTTCGCCCGTATCTGCGCCATCGCGATCCGTATCGACTCGGTGAACTCGTAGATGATCCGGGTCATGGCCTTCCGATTCAAAACGCGGGCCCGTCGCTCTCGATCAGGCCGTCGTGCAGGCGGATGATCCGGCGCGCGTGGCGGGCGACAGCCTCCTCATGGGTGACGACGATCAGCGTGTTGCCCTTCTCGTAGAGGTCGTCGAAGAGAGCCAGAATCTCGACTCCGGTCTTGGAGTCGAGGTTGCCCGTCGGCTCGTCCGCCAGGATGATCGAGGGCCGGTTGACAAGCGCGCGGGCGACCGCCACGCGCTGGCGCTGTCCGCCGGAGAGCTCGTTCGGCTTGTGGTGGATGCGGTTGCCGAGGCCCACGTCGATGAGGGTCTGGCGCGCCCTCTCATGGCGCTCATGGGCCGGCACGCCCCCGTAGATGAGCGGCAGCTCGACGTTCCGCAGGGCATCGGAGCGCGGGAGCAGGTTGAACGTCTGGAAGACAAACCCTATCTCCTTGTTGCGGATCTCGGCGAGCTCGTCGTCAACCATCCCGGCGACGTCCTGGCCGTTGAATTCGTACCTGCCGGCCGTGGGCGTGTCCAGGCAGCCGAGCATGTTCATCAGGGTCGACTTGCCGGATCCCGAGGGTCCCATGATCGCAAGGTACTCGTTGCGCCGGATTTCAAGCGAGACGCCGCGCAGGGCGTGGATCGTCTCCTCGCCCATCTGGTACAGTTTGGTCACGCCCTCGATGGCGATCACCAGGGGGCCCACCGGGCGCACCTGGCGCGATTCAACGGGTGCCGTGGGGCTCATGTCGCGCGGGGCCTACTTGGTTTCTGCGGCTTCCGGCTTCGGCTTCTCGATGCGGATCTTTGAGCCGTCCTTGAGCAGGCGGCTGATCGCAGCGTAGGTCCCGGAGACAACCTCGTCGCCCGACTTCAGGCCGGACTTGACCTCGATGGTCGTGTTGTCCGCGATCCCGGTCTCGACCTTCTGAAGCTTCACCTTCTCGCCGTCGCGCACGAACACGACGCGCAGCAGCTTGTCGCGGTCGCGCTGCGCATCGACCTTGTCCACGGCCACGTCGATGTCGTTGCCGGAGCGCTCGTGCACCTCCTTCGCCTTCTTTTGCTCAAGCTCCTCCGCGGTCATGCCTCCCGCCGCCCTCACGGTGACGCTCTGGATGGGGACGGCCACGACGTTCTTGACCGTCTGCGTCTCGATGTCGGCCGTGGCGCTCATCCCCGGCCGCAGCGCCACGTCCTTGTCGGCGACGCGGATCTTGACGATGAAATTCGTGACCTCGTCTGAGACGGTTCCCGCTGCCTGCGCCGACGCGCCGCTGCCCGTGGCGCCGTTGTTGTCGGCGGACGCCGCGATCTCGCGCACGGTGCCGTTGAACTTGCGGTCGGGATAGGCGTCGATGCTTATCTTCACGGGGTCCCCGACCTTGACGTTGACGATGTCGTTCTCGTTCACCTTCACGCGGACCTCCATTTTGCTCAGGTCCGCGACGCGCATGATCTCGGTGCCCGCGAATTCCGACGATGACTGGACGCGCTCGCCGACCTCGGAGGAGCGCGAGCTCACGGTTCCGTCCATCGGCGCGTATATCGAGGTCTTGGAAAGCGAGTCCTTGGCCTGCTTGAGCAGGCCCTCGGCCTCGTCGACCTGGGCGAGCGCCGACTCGCGGTTGGCCCTGGCCCCGTCATCGGCGGTCTTGTACGTGACGTAGTCGAAATCGGAGACCAGTTTCCGGTCGTAGAGGTCCTGGTACTTCTTCAGGTCGGCATCGGCCTTCTCGAGCTGCACAAGGCTGTTGACGGCGGCCGAGCGCGCGGCGGCGACGGCGGCCGTCTGCTGGTCGACCTGGGCCTGGTAGAAGTCGGGCTTGATCTTGACGATCACCTCGCCCTTCTTGACCACGGCGCCCTCGCGGTAGGGCAGGGAGACGATCTCGCCGTACACTTCGGGCGTTATCTTCACCTCGACCTCCGGCTGGACCTTTCCCGTGGCGGTCACGGTCTGGACGATCGTCTTCGTCACGGCCTTCTCGGTGGTGACCGGGGTGCCGACGTTCGCGCTGCGCTTCTTGATGACCGCGAGGACAATGAGCGCGGCCACAAGCACGGTCCCGCCCATTACCCACCATTTAAGCTTGGACTTCCTGCGCGGCTTTGCCGTGGCGGCGACAGCGGGGGCGTTTCCGGGGGAGAGGGCGGCGGTCATGATGGGTGCAGCATTCACGTGGGTAATCAGTTCCGGGTCAATTGTTCAAACCATGCCCCTCTCCCCGCCCAAAAAAACAGCGTGGGGGGACCGGAACCGGCCCCCCCACGCTAACACAACTAACAACGAGCAAGAGCAGACAAAATAGCCGTCCACCAAAAGGGAAACGGATTTGCGCCGAGACGCCCCAACAATGCGGCGAACGGCCCCTCCAACGGGGTCGAGCGGTCCGTTTGCAGGCGTGCACAGCGCGGGCATGACCCCACAACACACATCCTCGGGCAAAAGTTACACCAAACTTTGATGAGCGGCCTTCCCGGAGGATGGACGGGACTGAAGCTCATCCGGTCCGGGCCGGCGGGGGAGGCAGGGCGGCCCACCGGCCGGCAGCTTGCATCCGCCCGACGGCTCCGATTGGGAGCACGCGCGCCGCCGAGACGAAGCCGCCCCACAGGTAGCGCGCCACGGAGCGGGCGTCCGCGCCAAGGGAGCCCGGAAGGATGACCGGCTCCTCCGAGCTTTCGGGGTCCAGCGCCGCAAGTCTGCCGCCGACGCCGAAGAGAAGCACCGTGTGGCCGAGCCGGCTCGTGGGGGTGTTCACGTAATAGGAGAGGAGCCTGGGTGCGTCCGCCTCGCCCCCGGAGGCGATCCTCCGGCGCAGCGCCGCCACGCACTCGACGAAACAGGCGTTGGGCGGGCCGCCGGCCGACGGGTTCCGCCAGTCCCGCGGCCCGTCGACCCACGCCCACTTCCCGAATCGATCGTAAATCGCCCGGAAGAGGGGGCCGGGATCGGCCTTGTCCGCCTCGACCGAGCCCAGCTTGAGGGAGAGGCTCTGGGTACCGTTCGCGTCGCAGTAGAACCAGAGGATGCCCGAGAGCTCGAACACGAGCGCGTATACCGTTGTTGGATACGCCATGCGCCAATCGGCGCCCCGCGCCCCGCCGTTGTCGATGCGCACGACCCGGGCCCAGATGTCCGGTCCGAGCATCGCGCGGGCGGCAAGCGCGTCCGCGAGCCCGTCGGGCACGGGCCCGATCCCGGCGGCTGCAACCCCCCCGGACGCGAGGAGCAGGGCGAGGAGAACCAGGGCGCGCATGGCCCTGTAAACACGCCCAATCCGCGGGCAGATCCGTAAATGCGACGATCCGGCGCCCGAATGCGGCGAACCCCGGCGCCCGCGCGGCTAATCGACCCGGCCGAGCAGCGCCTTGATGCGGTCGTGGTATCCCCGGCTCAGCCGGAGCTTCGTGCCGTCGTGGAGCACGACCGCATACTCGCCCTCGAACGAGGGGCTGAGCTTTCTCAGCCGGTCCACGTTGACGATCGTCGACCGGTGGATTCGGATGAAGCGGGCCGGGTCCAGCCGCGCCTCCAGGGCGGCCATTGTGCCCCGCATGAGGTGCGTGCGACCCGTCGCATGAAACTTGACGTAGTCGCCCTCCGCCTCGATCCAGTCTATCTCGCTCGTCTTCAGGAAGATGATCTCGCCCGATGACCTGAGCAGGATCCGTTCCCTGCCCTCCCCCTCCAGGTGCTCGATCAGCCGGTTGAGCCTTGTGTCCACCTCGTCGTTGCGCTTGCGCACGACGAGGTCCCTCGCCCGGTTGAGGGCGGCGGCGAACCGGGCGTCGTCGTAGGGCTTGAGCAGGTAGTCCACCGCGTTGAACTCGAAGGCACGCAGCGCGTACTCGTCGTAGGCCGTGACGAAAACGACCACGGGCCGGGCATCGGGCCCCACCCGCAGCAGCGTTTCGAATCCGTCGCACCCCACCATCTGGACATCGAGAAAGACGAGGTCCGGCCGCAGGCGCCTTATGAGGTCCGCGGCCTCGATACCGCCCGAGGCCTCCCCCACGATCTCGATATCCGGGTCGCGCTCTAGAAGCAGCCTGACGCCGCGCCGGGCCGTGGGCTCGTCGTCCGCGATAATCGTCCGAATGGGGGCCTGGGGCGCGGCCCTTCGCTGGGGCGTCATGAGCGGCATGGGAGAACTATCTCGACCACGACGCCGCCGGTGGGCCGGCCGCGGAGCTCCATCCGGCCCGCGTCGCCATACGTCTTGGCCAGGCGCTCGCGGGTGTTCCTCAGGCCCGTGCCCTCGGCAACCCCGCGACCGTCCCGCAATCCGCGCCCGTCGTCGCGCACCTCGAGGTGCAACGCCCTCCCCTCCACCCGCCCGACGATTTCCACCTTCCCTGGGCCGGACTTGGGAGCGATCCCATGGAGGATCGCATTCTCAACGATCGGCTGGAGGATCAGCCACGGGACGGGCACGCCGAGCGCCGCCTCCTCGACAGAGAATTCAACGGTCAGGCGGTCGGGGAACCTCGCCTTCTGTATCTCTATGTAGCGGTCCAGAAACTCCATTTCAGCTCGCAGGGTCGACTCGTTGTCGCGGTTTCCGTCAAGGGACATCCGCAGGAGAGAACCCAGGCGCGCGAGCAAAGTTACAGCCAACTCGTTCTTGCCCTCCCGAACCAGGACCGCGACCGTGTTGAGCGTGTTGAAGAAGAAATGCGGCTTGAGCTGCTCGCGGAGGGCCTTGAGCTCGGCCTCGATCAGGCGGGATTCGAGCTGGGCCGCCCTCAGCTCCTCGCTCTTGTACCTGCGCTGGAGCTCGACGCCGTAGCCGAAGGCGATCACGGCCCAGTAGCCCGCCATGTCCACCAGGTTGTGGCCGTAGAAGCCCGTGTACGCGACGTGCCAGAATCCTTCGTTTCCATAACCGTTGAAATACAAGTCGGCCCCGATCCGCCCGAGATAGTAGGTGGCCATCACTATAAAGCTGAACATGATATGAAATGCGATTCCGCCGACCCAGCGGCCGGCGCTGAGCGGAACCCTCTCGCGGAGCATCAGGATGAAGGGGGTCAGGCCAGCGAACATCGCGGCGCGGCAGAACTGCGGGAGCGCGATATCCAGAAATCCGACCCGCATCTTCTCGGCCCGCATGTTGAAGTAGAGCTCCAGGGAGAGCACGAGCCCGAGGAAGGCCCATCCGGCGCATGCCGCGGCGATCCTTAGCCAACGGTTCTTCATGGATTCAGAATGGTTCATTCCGCCGGTGGGTTGGTGGGATCAAGCCGATACCCCCCGTTTTGCGACGAATCGACGAAAATTGGCGACGAACCGCGCCCGGCGAGCGACCGGCAAGGCCGCTGCGAACCCATCCTGTGAACCGCCCGGCCGTCAGCGGCGGCGCTCCCGCTCGGCCCACAGCGCGGCGCCGACGATTCCCGCCTCGTTGAGGAACTCCGCCGGGACCATCCTGGCGTGCGTCTTCACGTACTTGAAGAACTTCGCGTGCTTCGCGCTCACGCCACCGCCGATGATGATAAGCTCGGGCCAGAGTATCCCCTCGAGGATTCCGATATAGCTGTTTAGGCGGCCGCCCCACTCCTTCCACGAAAGGTTCTTGCGGTGCTTGACCGACGCGGCCACGCGCTTCTCGGCATCCCGCCCGTCCATCTGCAGGTGGCCCAGTTCGCAGGGGAAGAGCGCGCCCCGGAAGAAGAGCACCGATCCGACGCCGGTCCCCAGCGTGAGAAGGAGCGCCTTCCCGTCAAAGTTGCGCCCCGCGCCAAAGGTCATCTCGGCCAGGCCGGCGGCCGCGGCGTCGTTGGTCAGGACCACGGGCCGCCCGATTTCCTTGCCGAATAGCTTGGCGCCGTCGCACCCGACGAACTTCTTGTCGAGATTCGCGGAAGTGAGGATCGTGTTACCGTGGACGACGCCCGGAAACCCCAAGCCGACCGGCCCCCGCCATCGGAAGTGTGCGGCGATCAT
>DATNHT010000034.1:0-13280 GCA_035604815.1 Opitutaceae bacterium | reverse complement strand
CCGAGTTCAGGGCCTTGATGTAGCTCGTGGGGCCGAGCAGGTCGGACAGGGTCACCGTCGAGATTCCGTTCTCGAGGTAGTATTGATCCGAGGCGGCTGAAAGCTGCCTGGCGTTGTTCAGGACAGCCTTGTCCTGCGAGTTTGTTCTGACCTTCTGAAATGCCGGGATGGCCATCGACGCCAAGAGGCCGATGATCACCACGACAATCATGATTTCAACCAAGGTGAAACCCTTGTTTCGTGCGTTCATATGACTGCCTTAACTTTATGTTTCTTATTGTTTTATTATATACGTGCCCAAAAATAGGGCAGCCCTACGCTACCGCCGCAGAAAGATGCATTCAAGCTGCGAATCTTGAGACCGCTACGTAGTTTCCCGCATCTAAGGTCCAGGCCCCCGCGGACCTGGCTGCTGAGTCCCTTATATTGTTCCAGCGAGGCTACTTGGCGCCCTTCCTCGGCCGTCCCGGCGACGCCTTCCTCTTCGGCTTCAAGGCCAACTTCGCAGGGCGTTTGCGCCCAGCCAGAAGGTCCCTGAGCGGGACGTCCCGCGCATCCCTCCAGAGGGCCTCGAGCCGGTAGCGGTCGCGCTTCTCCGGCGTGAATATGTGGACCATGACGTCAAACGCATCCATCACGGCCCAGCCGCTCTCGCGGGCCGTCTCGAAGCCGACGATGTGCGTCTTCACCGAGTCGAGCGCCTTCTCGAGCTCTACGCGCAGCGCGCGCACGTGGGGCTCCGAGGTCGCGGTCCCGATGACGAGGTAGTCGGTGATGGACGAGAGCGCCCGGACGTCGAGGACGCGCAGGTCGCCGGCCTTCTTCTCGTCGAGCGCGCGGCAGCACAGCCTGACGAGTTCCATCGACTGCGCTTCGGTCGGCTTCATACCGCGTCCCGATACAGCCCCTGGCTGCGGATGTACACAATCGCCTTGTGGGGGACAAAGTAGTCGAGCGAGAGGCCGCGCCGCGTCCGCTCGCGAAGCTCCGTCGAACTAATCGCCAGCAGGTGCCCGTCGCAGCGATGGAGCCTCAAGCCCGGGATGTCGGGGGCGGCCTTGACCGGGTATCCGGGCCGCTCGAGAAAGATGAACTCGACCAGCCTCGCAAGCTCCCCGATGTCCCTCCACAGGTGGAGCAGCGGCAGCTGGTCGCCCCCGATCACCCAGTAGAGCTGGTCCTTGGGATGGAGCGCCCGGAAGTGGCGTGCCGAGTCGATCGTGTAGCTTATCCCGCCCTTTCGCAGCTCGAAGTCGGAGACCTCGAAGCGCGTGTCCCATTCCGTCGCGGCGCGCACCATCGCCAGCCGGTCGGCGGCCGACGAGCAGGGGTCGCCGGACTTGAGGGGCGTCTGGGCCGCCGGGACGATCACCAGCCGGCCGAGCCCGTGCTGCTCGTAGGCGTCCTGCGCCGCCAGCAGGTGGCCGAAATGCACGGGGTCGAAGCTCCCGCCGAGGAAACCGATTTTCACATGAAGGGCGGCCACGTTGCTGGGCCGCGAGCGCGCCCGCAAGGCTCAATTGCCCCGGCCGGGGGCGGTCGCCTGGGCCCCGGCGGGGAAATCGGCGCGAAAAACGCGCCCCGGGCGGCGCCTAGTTCCCTTCCGACGTGTCCCAGACGACGAACACCGTGATCACGCCCAGGATGATGATGGGGGCCATCATGGCCGCGGCCCGCCGGCGGCGGGCGTGCTGCGGGCGCTGGGTATCGTGTTCATCGGTGCGGGGGAGGCTTTCAAAATCAACCTTGATAATGTCGTCCGGCTGTGGAAAATTGCAAGCAACTACTTGCATGCACCCGGGAACCCATGCCCCCCGACGCCGCCCCCCGGCACGGCAGCTCTTGCTGTCCGCCGCGGCGCGCATCTTTGCGCGCTACGGGCTTGAGGGCGCGACGACCCGCGCGATCTCGCGCGAGGCGGGCGTCAACGAGGTGACGCTCTTCAGGCACTTCGGGACGAAGGAGCACCTGATTGAGGCTGTCGTCGGCAGCGCGTTCGGGCCCGCGGGCGCGCCCGCGGCAGGGCCGGGCGGCGGGCGCGGCCTGCGCGCCGACCTGGTTTCGTTCGCCGGCCGCTACGAGGCCCTCCTCACGGCCAACCTGCCCCTGATCCGCACGATGATAGGCGAGATCCACCGCCACGGCCTGTGCCAGCGCCAGGCCCTCAAGGGGATCTTCTGGCCGATGCGCGCCGCGCTCGTCGAGCGCCTCGCCCTCGCGCGCCGGTCGGGCGAGGCGAAGGCAGCCCTCCATCCCGCCCTCGCCGCCGACCTCTTCGCGGGCGCAATCTTCTCCAGTGTGCTGCGCAGGGCCAAGTCCCCCGGGAGGTTCGAGTACAGCGCGGCGGACTACCGGGAGGCGTGCGTGGACGTCTTCCTGAACGGCATCCGGGGTTGATGAGCGCGGCGCAGACGGGCCTCTACGGCTCCGACCGGAGCCTGTTGTCGCCGTACGCGGCAAGGCTCCTGGACCGGGGCGTGCTCAAGTGGGTGATCGCGATCACGGCCGCCCTGGGGGCGGTCCTCGAGGTGATCGACACGAGCATCGTCAACGTCGCGCTGCCCGACATCCAGGGGAACCTTGGATCGACGCTCTCCGAGGCGGGCTGGGTCTCGACCGGTTACGCGTGCGCCAACGTGGTCATCATCCCGCTCACCGCCTGGCTCAGCAACCGCTTCGGCCGGAAGCAGTACCTGCTCTTCTCCCTGGTGGGGTTCACGGCGGCATCGGCCATGTGCGGGATGGCCGCAAACCTGCCGATGCTTGTCGTTGCGCGCGTCCTGCAGGGACTCGCAGGGGGCGGGCTCCTGGCCAAGGCCCAGTCGATCCTCTTCGAGACCTTCTCGCGGGCCGAGCAGGCGGCGGCCCAGGCGATCTTCGGGATCGGCGTCATCTCGGGTCCGGCGCTCGGCCCCGTCCTCGGCGGCTACCTGACCGACACGCTTGGCTGGCGGTGGATCTTCTTCATCAATCTTCCCTTCGGCGTCCTCGCCGTCCTGATGACGATCGCCTTCCTCCCGCGCGACAGGCCCGAGGAGATCAGCCGCGACCGCGTCGACTGGGCCGGTATCGGGCTCCTGGCCATCGGCCTCGGCTGCTTCCAGACGATGCTCGAGCAGGGCCAGGAGGACGACTGGTTCGGCTCGCGCCTGATCGTCTGGATGGCCGTGGGCAGCGTGGTCGGCATCGGCCTCTTCATCTGGCGCGAGCTCTCGATCGACTTTCCCGCGGTGGACCTGCGGGCCCTAAAGTTCCGCTCGCTGTCCGCGGGGAGCGCCTATTCGCTCGTCCTCGGCATGGGGCTCTACGGGATCGTCTTCGCCATTCCGGTCTTCGTTCAGGAGTTCCTGCATTTCACGGCAATGCAGAGCGGGATCCTGCAGCTGCCGAGCGCGGTCGCCGCGGCCTTCGCGATGATCATGATGGGAAGGATCGCCGGGCGGGTGGACGCGCGCCTCCTGATCGGGACCGGGGCGATGATCACGGTCGTGGCCGCGCTCTGGCTGGCGCAGATCAACCCGGACACGAGCGCCGGCAGCCTCTTCTGGCCGCTATTCCTGCGGGGGCTGGGCAGCGTGTGCATGTTCCTCCCGCTCAGCCTCGCCACACTGGGCGACCTGCCAAAGGACAAGGTCGCCTCCGGCGCGGGCTTCTACAACGTCACCCGCCAGCTCGGCAGCAGCATCGGGATCGCCACCATCACCACCGTCCTTGCCTACCGCGAGGCGGTCCACCGAGCCGTCCTGGTGGTGCACGAGGGCCAGGGGAACCCCGGGATGGTCCGGCGGCTCGGCGGCCTCGAGGGCGCGCTGTCACGGGTGAGCTCGGATCCGGCGGGCATCCACGCGCGGGCACTAAAGATGCTGGACATGGGGATCGACGCGCAGTCGATGCTCCTGTCGTTCGCGGACGTGTTCAGGTACGTTGCGATCGCGTTCATGCTCTCGCTTCCCCTGCTGCTCCTGCTCGGGCGCGGCAGGAACAGGGCCGCCCTGGCCGCGGCTCACTGACCGCGCGCCGTGCCCGCGCCCGACACGCCCGCTTCCATGACCACTCCCCACAAACCCTCTCCGCCGTCGCCCCCGCCCAGGCGGCTCGGCCCCGCCGGCCGCGCCGCGATCGCGGTCCTGGCCGCGGCCGCCGGCGCCTGGCTCATCCGCTTTGCCTACGACATGTTCCACTACGTCGAGACGGACGACGCCTTCGTCGCGGGACACGTCCACCAGGTGAGCGCCCAGATAGACGGGACGGTGCTGGACGTGCTCGTCCGGGACAACCAGGCCGTCAGGGCCGGGGACGTCCTCGCGAGGCTCGATCCCCTTGAATTCCAGCTCGCGCTGGAGAAGAACCAGGCCGGCGCCGCCCAGGCGCAGGCCGAGGAGGCGCAAGCGGCCGCCGCGTCGATCCAGGCAGAGGCCCAGCTCGCGGGCGCCCGGGCGCGCTCCGTCGAGGCCGGCGCTCAGGTGACCCAGGCAAAGGTCCAGCTGGACCTGGCCGGGATCAACCGCGGCCGCGCCCGCCAGCTATTCCGCGACGGCGGCGCAGTCACCCAGTCGGACGTCGACAACGCCGAGAGCGCGTCCGACGGCGCGCAGGCGGCGCTGTCGGCGGCGCAGGCGAACGTCCGGGCCGCGGATGCCGCGGTGGCCGCGGCCCGGGCGGCCATCGAGGCGTCAAAGGCCCAGGCGCTCGCGGCCAAGGCGTCGTCGCTCGCCTACAAGGCGGCCGTCGACGACGCGAGGCGCAAGCTCGCCTACGCGACCCTGGTCGCGCCGGCCGACGGCCGGCTGGGCAACAGGAACGTCGAGGTCGGAAACCGGGTGCAGGCCGGGCAGGTGCTCTTTGCCCTCGTCGAGCCGAGCCCGTGGATCGTCGCCAACTTCAAGGAGACCCAGCTCGCGAACGTGCGCGCGGGCCAGCCCGTCGACGTGTCGATAGACGCCCTTCCCGGTCGCGACCTCCACGGCTCGGTCGACAGTGTTGCGCCCGCAAGCGGGGCGCAGTTCGCGCTCCTGCCCCCCGACAACGCGACCGGCAACTTCACCAAGGTGGTGCAGCGCGTGCCGGTGAAGGTCGTGCTCGACCAGGCGAGCCTCGAGCTGGCGGGCGACCGCCTCCGGCCCGGGCTGTCCGCGGTCGTTGACGTGCGGGTGCGCTAGGGCTGCGGCAGGACAAGCACCCCGACCGCGGACGGCGAGGCCTTCGAGTGGTAGACCTGCTCCGTCGCCCTCCTGAAGTCCTCCGGCTTCGCCGTCGGGATGTCCGTGAAGGTCTGCGGGTTGCGGTCGACGAGAGGGAACCACGAGCTCTGCACCTGGACCATGATCCGGTGCCCGCGGCGGAACGTGTGGTTCACGTCGGGCATCGTGAATGAGAGCCTTTCGACGGCGCCGGGGGTCATCGGCTCCGGCTTCTCCCAGCTGTTTCGGAACTTGGCGCGCATCGGCTCGCCGCGCAGGAGCTGCTCGTAGCCGCCCATGAGGACGGGCGGCGGGTCGATGAGGCGCTTGCCTCCTGAGGGCACCTCGACGTTCGGATAGTCGTTGGGGTAGACGTCGATCAGCTTGACCACGAAATCCGAGTCGGTCCCGCTGGTTGCGACAAACAGCTCGGGAGAGACAGGCCCCGCGACCGTCACGTCCTCCTCGAGGGGGTCCGTCTCGTAGACGAGCACGTCGGGCCGGCGACCGGCGAAGCGCTGGTCGTCCACCATGTAGCGCTGGGGGACCGCGTCGGCCGTGTAGCTCGTGAACGGCACCGGGCGCGCCGGGTCGCTCACGTACTCGTCCATCCCCTCGCCTTCCCCGGGGGGATCAAAGCTGAGTTTCCCGCCGCCCCGGAGGTAGAGCAGGCGCGGCTTTGCGGCGATGGGAGGCCAGGCGTCATAGGTCCGCCAGACGTTCGTTCCCGTCTCGAACACGGTGGCATTCGGCAGGTCGTCGCCCTTTCCCTTCAGGTAATGCTCGAAGAACGGGAACTGGAGCTTGGTCCGGAAGTATTCCGACGTCTTCGCATCGAACTGCACGTCGCCCAGGTGGTCGCCATCCGTGCGGGCCCAGCCGCCGTGGGGCCAAGGGCCCTCGACGAGTTTGTTGGGCGTGCCCGGGTTGTTCTCCCTGACGGCGCGATAGGTCCTGAGCGGCCCGGCAATGTCCTCGGCGTCGAACAGCCCTCCGACCGTGAGCACGGCGCAGTGGATGTTCTTCAGATGGGGAGCGATGGCGCGCGCCTTCCAGAACGCGTCGTAGGTGTCGTGGCGCACCGCGTCGCTCCAGAGCGGGTTCGAACCCTTCAGGTAGCGCGCGTCCGCGTTCGACAGCGGACCCATTTCAAGGAAGAACTTGTATCGGTCCGGCGTTCCGAAGTCGAAAGGAACGTACACCCTCGGCGGGGGCCCCAGCTCGCTCGTGGGTTTGAAATTGCTGTAGAAGCCGAAGCAAGCCGAGAGCATGAACGCCCCGCCGCGGTACCAGTCGTCCATCATGAAGAAGTCGGTCACCGGGGCCTGCGGCGACGCGGCCTTAAGCGCGGGATGCGAATCTATCATGCTCGCGTCGGCGTAGAAGCCCGGATAGGAAACGCCGACGATGCCCGCCTTGCCATTGTTGTTGGGCACGTGCTTGAGCAGGTACTCGAGCGTGTCGTAAAGGTCCGTGCTGTCGTCGACGTCCCTCGGGCCATTCTTCACGTCGACGTGCGGGTTCATCTCCAGGAATGTACCTTCGCTCATGTAGCGGCCGCGCACATCCTGGAAGACAAAGATGTACCCGGCCTTTTCGAATTCGTCGGACGGGCCCAGCTTCTCGGGGAATAGGTCGACCCCGTATGGGGAGCAGCTGTAGGGCGTCCGGGTGATCAGGAAGGGCCAGGACTGCGAGGCGTCCTTCGGCACGTAGACAGACGTGAAGAGCCTGGTCCCGTCCCGCATGGCGATCCGGAACTCGTACTTCGTGTAGTGGCCCCTCGGGTAATTCTCGGCGGGCGCGGGCGTTGGATCCGCGGCGGCGGCCCCCGCCAGCGCGAGCAGGCAGGCGGCGAGGGCTGCGCAGGCGCGCGGGAAAGCTTGTGGCGGTGTCATGTCGATTGGGTCTTGGGTGGTTCCGGATCCGGGCCTCTCGCGGGCCGACACCTTATTTACAGATACCCGGGCAACTTCAAGGCCAACAAAACCGCCCGGGAAGTGTCAAACGGCGCGTGAAGCTCAAGGCCTTCCTGCGCGATATCCTCGCCGTGTTCTTCGTCATGGCCGGAATGAACCATTTTCGCGTGCCGTCCATGTACGTCTCCGTGGTGCCTGCCTGGCTGCCGTGGCCGGCCAACCTGAGCGCGATTGCCGGCGTCTGCGAAATCCTCGGCGGCGTCGGGATCCTCCTGCCGGGCCTGCGGCGCGCGGCGGGATGGGGACTTGTCGCGCTCCTCGTCGCCGTTTTTCCAGCCAACCTGAACGCCGCCCTCGTGCGGCACATGCAGGGGTCCAGCCTCTCGCCCGCGATGCTGTGGGCCCGCCTCCCCCTCCAGGCCGTTCTGATCGCATGGGTCGCCTGGGTCGCGGTTGCCAGGGACCGGAGGCTCGGCATCTGAGAGCGGCGCCGGCGCCCGTCACCGCGCGGCTCCTGCGCCGGCCCCGCCAGCGGCGATGACGGACCTGTACGCGTCGAAGGCCTGCTTCCTTTGGGTAACCGCCCATTTGCCGCGTCCGTCGCGCGCAATCTCCACGAGCCCGTATTGCGACTCGCCGGCTTCCCCGAAATAGGGCTCGTCCAGGAGTTCGTAGATGAACAACCCGCCGATCCCGGGATTTGCGCCCAGCTGCGCGACGGTATGGGTCACGAACTCCGCGAAATCGCGCCCGCTGGCGCCCGCGCTGCCGCCGCGGCGGCTGACCTCGGTGAGCCAGAGGGGCTTCCCGTAGCGCTTCAGGTAAGCGACGAGGTCGAGCTTGCCCTGGACGCGGGTAATGTCACCCATTTCCGAATACCAGTGCCAGGCGAGGACGTCGAAGGGGACATGGTCCTCGTTCACGAGCCTCTCGATGAACCCATAATGGAGCCAGCCCGAGGTGTCGACGACGGTCGCGGCCCCGCGGTCGGCCGCCCTCACCCCCTCCCCGAGCCCCAGGATCTCGGCCCTCGCCCTTTCGTACCGGCCCTCCTCGTAATCCTCCGGCCGGCTCCCGTCAGGATCGCCCCACCGCCAGAGTGCGCCGTTGCGGCCCCTGTCCCCCTTTCGGATCAGGGCCTGGATATCGAGCTCGTTGCCCAGTTCCCAGTGGGTGATCCGGCCCCTGTAGCGGCCCGCGACGGCGCGGCCGAAGGCGACGGCCGCCGCGTGAATTTGTTGCGGCGTCGCCGCGTCGCCGCGGCCGCCCGGCGATAACGAGAGCACAGGCAGTAGCCGGATATTTCTTCGCTCCGCATCGGTCAAAAGTTCGTCAAAACGAGCGGTGCTGGCCGCAAAATCGCGGGCCCCCAGGTCCACGCGGTACCACCCGGCTCCCGCCTCGGCGACCAGGTCCACCTGCTCCGCGAGCGGGACGTCGAAGTATCCCAACTGCGTGACAGGGTGGCCGTTCACGCCCCATTGAAATCCATTTTCGGCCGCCGCGGCGCCGAGGGCCGCGGCCCCAAACGCGAGGAATCGCCGCGAAACCGCCGCAAACAAAACGAAAATCGGCGCGAACATTTTTCCGCCTCGACTGACAATGGGGCGCCGTGGGGTCCAGAAAAATCCAGCTGCGATCGCGCCGGGGTAAAAAAACCATCAAGTGCGTTCAGCCGCTCGTTAGCGGCTTGTTATCTGCATCGAGCGGGAGCATCCATTCCACGTTTTTTCAACATGACCGGAGAGCCCAAGAGTGTCCCGCGCCCCACACGGAGCGCTCGCAGTCGCCGGCCGGCGTTCTCGCGCGGGCGGTCCCGCCCCGAGACCTTCGGCGTGATCAGGATTCGGTAGTCAGGAGCCAGTTCAAAAATGCCATCAACCGCGACCACGACTGAATATGCCGAGAACAGGTCGTCGGTAGCCTCGTTCCCGGCGCCGGAGACGATGCCGGAGCAGCCCGCAGCCGTCCCCGATCCTTCCGCCGCGGCGGCCCCGCAGTCAATTCCCCGCGAGCGGGCCTACGGTCTGTGCGCCACGCTCCTCATCGGCGACTGGCTGGCCGCGTGCGCGGCGATCTACACGGGCCTCAAGCTGCGCGACTGGCAGCGGATGGCCTGGGTCCTGCCGTCGGGCGACCTGCTCGACCTCCAGTCCTCGGCGGTGCCATGGACCCTGGCCGGCGGCACCCTGTTCATCTGGCTCATGGTGATGTTCAAGACCTACGAGGTCCTGAATCTCTACAGGATGCAGCTGTGGACGAAGAACCTCGTCCGGTCCGTCATCGTCTGGTCCGTGGTGGTCTGGGCCTACATCGGCCTGTTTCACGTGACGGGATACACGCCGCGCTTCGGCGTCGGCTACTGCGTCGTGACGATGATCTGCTTCGTCACCCTCTGGCGGCTGGGCTCGTTCATCTTCTTGATCCAGCCGAGCGTCAAGGAGGCGGCAAGCTCCCGGGTCATCGTGGTCGGATGGAACGAAAAGGTGGCCCATCTCCGGAAGGCCATGCGCCGGGATCTCGCCCAGCTGGGCGAGATCATCGGATGCGTCCCGATGCCCAACGGCTATTTCGCGTCCAAGCCGCCGGCCGAGCTCGCCGTGCTGGGCGA
Source organism: Opitutaceae bacterium (assembly GCA_035604815.1). Classification (GTDB taxonomy): domain Bacteria; phylum Verrucomicrobiota; class Verrucomicrobiia; order Opitutales; family Opitutaceae; genus Palsa-1447. The sequence goes on along the minus strand of DATNHT010000034.1, from coordinate 3,570 downwards.
CTACCACGAGATCCCGCGGATCGTCGCCGAATGCCGCGCGAGCTCGGTGATCCTCTCGGACGTGACCTGTTCCGCGGGCGAGATCCAGAACCTGATCCTCTTCTGCCAGCGCGAGATGCTCGGCTTCCAGATGGTACCCGAGTACTTCCCGGCCCTCAATTCGGGCCTCCAGGTTCAGACGCTGAGCGGCGTGCCGCTGCTTGGAGTGAGCCAGTTGCCGCTCGACCGCACGCTGAACAGGATGATCAAGCGGGTGATGGACATCGTTGGGGCGCTCGCCGGAATCTGCGTCTCGGCGCTCCTCGTGCCGGTCTTTGCCCTCGCCGTTCACCTGGAGTCCCCCGGCCCGGTGTTCCAGAGGCAGCGGCGCGCAAGCCGCGGCGGGCGCACGTTCAATATCTACAAGATTCGGACCACGCACAGCCGGCCCGAGTGCGGTGCCGATGATTTCGGGCTCAACGGTGAATCCAGCCCCGGGACGCAGGACCCAAGGCCGCTCAAGATTGGAAGGCTGATGCAGATGTTCGACATCGACGAGCTCCCGCAGTTCTGGAACGTGCTCAACGGCGACATGAGCCTTGTCGGCCCGTGCCCTGAGCGGCCCGAGCTCATCGAGAGGTTCAAGGACGAGATCCCGAACTACAACGCCCGCCACGAGGTGCGCCCGGGCCTGACCGGCTGGGCACAGATCCACGGTTCCCGCCGGGACATTGACCTCAGCAAACGCATCGAAGCCGACCTGTACTACCTCGAGAACTGGAGCGTGATGGTCGATCTGTATTGCATCATCGCGACCTTCTTCAGGTCAAAGTCCCAACACTGACCAATGGCGATCCGTAACGCGGCGACGAGTTCTTATTAACGGCGGAGACGTCCACCCATGGCATTTATTCGGCTGCAAACACGAGGTAATCTCGAAGGTCTCTCGCCTGACTTTCGCAGTGGCCGCGACTGCATCCGGCGCGCGCCATCTGACGCGCGCACCGGTCTCTCACGGCTCGATTGCCCCACGGGATGCCCGGCCCGCAGGAACCGGAGGCGATGAACCGCCGGTAATCGGGGCGCACCATGAGGGCAACATATGCTTCACCTTCCCTATTTCCGCCTGGGCGGTCGACGGTAGTCCCGTTCCCTGGCGCCCTGCCGCCTCCCAGGCGCCGGGGGCCCGTTGCGGAGCCGCTCGGGGATGCATCCCCCCACGCAATTCCGCGGGAAAAGGCCTATGGCCTGTGCTCGTTGCTTCTCGCCGGGGACTGGGTCGCCTCGTGCCTAGCGGTCTTCGCGGGCCTCGCCGTGCGCGACTGGCAGCGGAACGGCTGGGTGCTGGCGCCCATTGACCTGATCGACCTATGGTCCCCGCTTGCGCTCTGGGGCCTGTGCGGCGGGGGGTTGTTCACATGGCTCATGGTGACGTTCCGGACCTATGAGGTCGCCAATCTCTACAACCTGCGCAGGTGGTCGAAGAACCTTGTCCGCTCGCTGGCACTGTGGGCCGTGGCGGTCTGGGCCTTCATCGGCCTGTTTCAGATAACGAGCTTCGCCCCGCGCCTCGGGGCGATCTACTGCATGATTGCCTTGGCGGCGTTCGCCACGCTCTGGCGCCTGGTTTCATTCATCTTCCTGGTCCAGCCCAACGTGAAGGAAACGGCGAGCGCCCGCGCGATCGTGGTGGGTTGGAACAGCAAGGTGGCCCACCTTCGCAAGGCCATGCGCCGGGACATTTCGCAGCTGGAGGAGATCATCGGATGCGTCCCCATGCCCGGCGGTTACTTCGCGCTAAAGCCGCCGGCCGAGCTCGCTGTCCTGGGCGATTATTCGGCTATCCCGCGGCTCGTGGCCGAATGCAACGCCAACTCGATCATCCTGTCCGATATCTCCTGCCCGGCGCGCGAGATCCAGGGCCTCATCGGCTTCTGCCAGCGCGAGATGATCGGATTCAAGATGGTGCCCGAGTATTTCCCGGCGCTCAATTCGGGCCTGCACGTTCAGACTCTAAGCGGCGTGCCGCTGCTCGGGGTGAGCCAGCTGCCGCTCGACCGCACCCTGAACCGCATGATCAAGCGGGTGACGGATATCGTCGGAGCGATGGTCGGGCTGTGCGTCTCCGCGCTGATCGTTCCGCCCTTCGCCCTGATGGTGTATCTGGAATCGCCCGGCCCGATATTCTACAGCCAGCGCCGCACCAGCCGGGGGGGGCGCACCTTCGACATATACAAGGTCCGCAGCATGCGAAATGATGCCGAATCCGGCTCCGGCGCAGTTTGGTGCAAGAAGGACGATCCCCGCCGGCTCAGGATCGGAGCGTTCATGCGGAGCTACAACATCGATGAGCTCCCGCAGTTCTGGAATGTGCTCAGGGGCGACATGAGCCTGGTCGGCCCCCGTCCCGAGAGGCCCGAGCTGATACTCAGGTTCAAGAATGAGATTCCAAACTACAACGCCCGGCACGAGGTGCGGGCCGGCCTCACGGGCTGGGCCCAGGTCCACGGGCTGCGAGGCGACACCGATCTCGGCAAGCGCATCGAGGCCGACCTGTACTACCTCGAGAACTGGAACGTGCTCCTCGATCTCTACTGCATCGTCGCGACTCTATTCAGGGTGAAGAATGCGCACTGATGCGCGTGGGTGCAACCTGCCGATATGCTTCGCGCCTCGCTTGCCGCCATCTTACTCATGTCCTCATCCCCCTTAGCATCAGGTTCCCTCTGGGAGTCTCCAGGCTGGGCGGCCGTCGGGACAATGAGCGGCTCGGTGGGCTACGACTCGAACCTGACGCTCGTCCACGGCGGCCCCTCCGCGTTCCTGATCGTCGCCAACCCGTATCTCACGCTCACGCGGAGGAATTCCGATACGGACTTCGAGATCAGCGGCGGCGTGACGGAGACCGAGTTTGCCGACAGCAACCTGCCGCTCGAGACCGACCTGTCGCTGAGCACCGTCTATTCGTACCCGAGCGGGAACAATGTCATCCCCATCTACAAGATGTCAGGGTCTTGGCAAAGGAGCTCCCAACCCAACGAATTCCTGGGCGAGCGCATCCTGAACGACCAATTCTCGGTTTCCGGCGAAGGCTATGTCACAATCACGGGGAAGCTGGGGATTCGCGGCGACGGCCAGTTCCAATACCTCACCTTCGACTCGGAGACACTCAACGACAGCTACAGCGCCCAGGCCTACGTCGGGCTGGCGTACGAGCGCACTCCAGGAACCGAGCTCTCGCTAAATTTCGGCACGGCCCTCGGGCGCTCCATACCGAATGATCCCGCGCGCTTCCAATCAAATGTCCGAAGCACCGAGTTCTACGTGACGGCCCGCATCGAGGGCCAAATAACCGACAAGATATCCGGCTCGGCGTACGGCGGCTTCGGGGAGGTCAGCTACACCGGCGGGTATTCCAATCGGAGCAATTTGCCCGTGGCGGGAGCCGACCTCACCTGGGGCATCGATCCGCGCCGCACGCTCGTGCTGGCCGCCTACAGCGGGGCGGATTACGCGCCGGACGGTCAGGCGGTTGAAACGACGCGCGCGTTCCTCTCGTTCACCCACGTGATCGTCTCTCGGTGGCAGTAC
>DATNHT010000033.1:0-7297 GCA_035604815.1 Opitutaceae bacterium | reverse complement strand
TGCCGCGCCCATCCTGAATCGTCGCCCAGCTAAATCCGACGATTCCGGTGTCCCGGGCCGTGTAACCCGTCGCGATTGGATGACCCTCTTCACCTCGGACCGCCGGCGCCAACACTGACGCCATCCATGCCAAGCAAAGGGCAGGGTTGAATTTTCGCACGAAATTTACGATTGGGAGAATTTGTGGGATAGCCTTCCCTATCAACCTGAAGCGGCGCCTGACTACTGAAAAATGCGTAATCAAAATCTTAAAAATAAGCGATTTATTGATTCGGTATTGGAGGATGGCGTAAGTATTTTTGCGTACGACATGAAAACCTTCAATCGGACGGCATTGGGCGTAGCATCAAGCGTGCTGTTATCAGCAGGCTTCTCGAGGGCGGCCCAGAGGCTTGACCCGTTGACGCATTCGATCGGACGTTTGAGCATTCAGGACAACCCCGCTGAGGCGTGCTGTGCGTCGTGTATGTGCACGATGCCCTGCTTCCACGAGTCCAAATCGGCTTAGGTCTGCGCCGCAGACTATCGCTGAGACGCGCCGTCGTCATGTTAAGCGTCGCAGGATACCGGTATCGAAATATACTTGTATCCGAAGGGGGACCTGTCGCCCGGGTCTCCCTTCGGGAGTTTCCGGTGTACGGCCGTCCCATGTACCAGGCCAACGCCTGGCTGTCCGAGAACGTGGTTTCGCACCAGAGGCATTTCGCCCTCTACAGCGACGCCGACGGCACGGGGGCCGCCTCCGTGCCGATGGTTGCGCGCTATATGGCGATTTCCGAGGCAATGGAGCGCTGGGCCTTCCGGGTCAAGGTGCGGGCGCCCGATCGCGAGCTGTACGGTTTCGACATCGACGAGTCGTCCAACGGGATGGCGGCGTTTCCGGGTCTGTTTCATACCGAGGCCCGCAAACGGGCTCTTCTGGAGGCCGTGGAGCGCTCCAGCGTCATCGCCTGGTGGGAGGGCGTGCTCGACGGCGAGGTTCGCAGCACCGATTGGCCCGGCATTAGCGCCCTGGTGCTGCCGAGCCCGATCGGCTTCGGCGTGACCGTCATCGCGTTTCGGGAGGTGAGGGCGGGCTGCTTTGCCTATGGGCACGGAGCGGCGAAGGATTTCTTCGGCGCGTCCGAGCGGGCCGTCATGGAGCTGGCGCGCAGCGAGTACGTGCTCGACTTAAGGCGCGTTTCCCAGGGCCTCGCGGCTGAGAAGACGGCGTCCGACTTGTTTGAGCGCCGCTGCCTGTTCTTCTCCTCCTCGGAGGGGCACGCGATGTTCCAGGAGCGGATCCATCGCAAGATCGCCGGACCGCGCTTCAAGTCCGAGATCATCTGCGACACCGAGATCCCGGGTCCGTGGTCGGAATACGCTTCGGTGTGGCGCGTCCTGATTCGCCCGGCGACCAAGGAGTTTCTGGCCAACACCGAGAAATATTTCTTCTGGTGAGGGAATGGCGCGGGCGGGCCGCGGCCGTTCCCTGGGCCGTCAAGTGGGGTGGGAGATTTGCCTGGTGAACGGTCACCGCGCCGCTGCCGCCCGGTCGCGGGCCTGGTGCGCGGGATCAGCTTCCACCTCCTGGCAGGCGCGTATGAATGACGCGGCGGACCACGCCTGAAACGCCTTCCCCATGGGCCGGCCCGTGACGCCGTGCGCCCATTCGTTGAACTCCCACTCCTGGTCCCGCCCCAGCTGGTTGAGCTGCGCAAGGCGGACAAGCTCACGGCAGGCGACCTCGTGGAAGCCGAGGCGGTGGAGAAACCGAACCCACAGGCCGCCGATGAAGGGCCAGATGCCCCCGTTGTGGTAATGGTGGGGCAGGTTGAGCAGGTTGACGGTGTAATAGGGGCGCCAGTCGGGGTCGCCGGCCTGAACGACCGGGTAGAGATTTGCGACGGGCCAGGGATGGTTCACGCCGACGCCCCACATGAATCGCAGCGCGGTTCGCGCGCGGGTGACGTCGAGCAGGTTGGCCAGGAACGCGAGGAGGTTGCCGAGCACGTCGCAGCGCCAGTTGAAGGAGAAGGGGGTGATCTCGGCGAGGAGGTATTGCGTGTCGCCCAGGTCGAACTGGCGGTCGGCGAAGCGGTGCGGCCGGGGATCGCCCACGGCAGCGCGGGTCGTCGGCCAGAATGCGTCGAGCACGCGGCCCTGGACACGCTGCGACCAGCGCAGGTAGTCGGCGGCGCGCGCCGTGTCGCCCTGGTATTCGAGCAGGCGTCCGAAGCAGACGTTGGCGCGGAACCACAGCACCTCGTCATAGAGGACGTTGTAGCTGCGGCCGAACAGGTCGGTCCAGTCTCCGGCCTCGGGGATCTCGAGGAGGCCGTCGTTGTTGCTGTCGTGGGCGCTTAGCCAGTTCATCGCGAGCTGCAGGTTCGGCGCGTGGTGGCGCAGGTAGTCGAGGTCGCGCGTCTTCTCGATGAACTCATAGAACGCGATGATGACCCAGAGGCCGCTGTCAACGGCGGCTATGTTGCCGACGCCGGAATACTCGGGCATGCCATCGTCGATCCTGACATTGGACGGAAGCTGGCCGGTGGGCGACGTGGTGTTCAGGAGCGTGTCCAGCGTGGCGCGCTGGCAGGCGCGGATGTCGTCACCCTCGAGCTCGAGGGTTTGGGCGAGGGTAAGGGCCCCGTCCCGCGCCCAGACGCTGCGGTAGTTGGCGTCCGTGCCGGTGACCGAGTTGTCGGCGAGCGAGCAGGCGGAGAAGCCAAGCGGGGTGATGTTCTTCCTCAGCGCCACGAGCGCCTTCTCGTAGGCGAGGAGCAGAAGCTCCTTCTCCTCGTCGCTGAGCGGGCCAAGCTGTGAGCCCGTGAAGAGCATCCTGAAGCTCGGCTCGAGCTCGTTGCCCGAGATTTCGGTGTCGCCGGCCGTGGGCAGGCGCGTAAGGACGCCGAAGTGGCGCAGCCCGTCGAGCACCCCGTCCGCCATGACCAGCCGCGACGTGTAGGTGGGGATGTGGACCGTCGCCTCGAGGAGTTCGGGCTGCGCGTTCTCGACGATGATCCTGCGCACCCCGGGCAGGAGGAACATCGTGTTGTCATTGCCCGTGTCCCCGGCGACCACCACCTCTTCGGGCGGGATCTTGAGCCGGTCGCAGAGCCACTTGAGCGCGCCGCCCTTCGTCGCTCCTCCAGGGAGGATGTCGAGGTCGCGCGCGCTGGAGTAGACGACCTCGGCCTCCAGCCCGGCGTCGGCCAGGCGCTGCCTGAGCTCCTGGATAATCTCGGGTGTCGCCTTTTCCAGAAACCAGCTCGACTTGTACGTGTGCTGGAACTCCGGCGGCTGCGGCCGGACCCCGGGAAAGGCTGAAGCTACCTCCTGCACGCCCCTGGGGTCCCAGCGCGCGGCCAGGTGTTCGAAGTATTCCTCAAGCATGCGCCCGGCGCGCTCGTCGTAGATCTGGGTGCCGACGCCCCCTATGGCGAAGTCGGGCCGCGCCAGCAGGGTTTCCTCGGCGTAGAAGCGCTGGAGGTCGTCAATGAGGCGGCCGCTGTTGTAGGCCAGGAGCGGGCGACGGCGGACGGGCAGTCTCTCCCACGCCTCCTTGAAGCGCTGCGAGGCCTCGGGATTGCCGACCAGCGTGCCGTCGACGTCAGAGCAAAAGAGGCGGACCTGACCGGGTGTCGGGGGCGCGGCGGCCTTCGAGTCAGTCGCCATCGTTCCACGGCTCGTCCCACTCGTTTTCGGTGAAGGCGAACGCGGCGACCCGCCCCTCGACAAGGCTCACGAGCTGCTGCGCGATTCCGGTCCACGTGAAGAGGCTGCGCGCCTTTTGGGCGCCCATGCGCGAGAGGCGCTGCGCGAGGCGGGGGTGCTTGAGCACCTGGACGACGGCGATGCCGAGTTCGTCGCGGTCAAGCGCGTCGGCATAGAGGGCGTGGCGGCCGAATGTGATCGCGCGGTAGAGGCCCCCCTGGGTCGTTATCACGGTCGGAGCGCCGCACGCCATCGCCTCGATCGCCACCATGCCGAAGGGCTCGTAGCGGCTGCTCAGCACGAAGACGTCGGCACCGCGGTAGTGGTCGGCGAGGTCGGCGTCCGCGATGAACCCGCCGAAGCGCACCCGTGACTCCAGGTTGCGGTTTGCCGCAAGGGCCTTGAGTTCGTCGAGCAGGGCTCGCTCCTTCTCCTCGAGCTCGGTGCCGCCCACGGCCAGGTGCAGGACGGCGTCGGGTATCCGCGCGGCCACCAGGGCGAAGGCCTCGATGAGCAGGTCGTAGCCCTTGTTGCGCGCGAGCCTTCCCACGGTGAGGACCACGCGTCCCTCGAAGCCGAGGCGCTTGCGGATGGCCGTTCGGGACGCGGCGCTCACGGGGAAGAATCGGTTGTCGTCGTAGCCCGGCGGAATCATGTGCGTGCGATCGGCGGGCCCCCCGTAGTCGTTTACGATCATGTCGACCTGCTGGGGCGTGGTGGCGATGACGGCGGCGCAACTCTGGTAGAGCTGCGTCTCGAAGCGGATGCGCTCGGCGAAGTTGTATTTCTTGTCGAGGACGGCGCCGCCGTCGGGCGAGTCCTTTTCCATGAGCCGCTTCTTCCAGAGCCCGAGCGAATGGGGCGTATGCACATGAGGCGCATTGGTGGCCTCGGCCAATCTCCGGGTCGCGTAGCCGGCGTCCCAATAGTGGCTGTTGACAAACTGGTAGGCGAGGCCGTGGCGCTTGATGAAGCGCAGCGCGTGCTCGGACCACTCGTCGAGGTGGTGGTACAGGTACTCCTTGCCGATGAAATTGCTGCCGCCGCAGGGCATGCGGACGATGCGCACCCTTTCGCCGACAACGTCGATTGCCGGCTGGTCCTCGAAGCGGCGGGTCCAGATGTCGACCTCGTAGCCGAGCTGCGCCAGCTTCTTTGACAGCTCGAGCACGTAGACCACCTGCCCGCCCGTGTCGGCTGCCCCGAGGGGCGGATTCGCGGCGACGTAGCCGTGGGTGGAGACCATGGCTATCCGCGGGAGTGTCGAAGTGAGATTGAGCTCCTGCATCGGTGAGGTGTTTCCGGGCCGCCCCGCGCCCGAGAATTGAAGGGCCGGGCGGTGCAATAGGATCGACAGCGGCCTGGCACGCCGGTTCGCACCTATCCTCTTCGGGATGCAACGCCCGGCTCAGTCCCGGTGCATCGGGTACGCGGTGCCGCCACCGATGCCCGCTGAAGGATTGGGCGCCTGGTCCGACGGAACCGACCGGACGAAATTTTCCGGATTGTGACCCCTGCGGTTTGAATTTTCCGCCATCCTGCCCACGTTTGGGGGCTCAATAGGTCCGCCGGGAGAAATTTGGAACCGTTTTTGTAGCGGCGCGTCAGACGTAAACATACACGAAGCCATGAAGCCTCGAAAGAAGGGTAACCGGTCGCCGGCTTCCTTCGGAGGAGACGACCTCCTGCGGCTGGAGCTTAGGGTCGCGAGACGGGCGGACATGCTCTGGCGCAGGGCCGGGTACTGCCGCGGCAGGGACCTCTTGCATTGGCTTCAGGCGGAGAGCGAGGTGCTCGAGCGGTATTTTCAGCTTGAGGCGACGATGGAGGCCTTGCTGGCCGGCGAGCAGTAAGTCGCCGGGGCCCTGGGGATTTCCGGCGCATGCGTCTTGGGCATGACCGGTTGAAGGATCGGACTGCCGAATGGGGGCCCCGGCCAACCCCGACGGCCGTCCCTCAGAGGTTAGCCCTTACCCTGTCAAGGATGGCGCGTGATTTCTCCTCGTCGCCAAAGACACCGACGCGGATCTTCACCTTGGTCAGGTTGTCCGCCTCTTTGGCGATAACGATGTCGATCTTCTTGTCCTCCGCCGTGCGGGCGACGATCTCCGAGGAGAAGGCGTCCTTCGATTCCCTGATCTTTGCGAACTGGAGCTGACCGACGGCGTTGTCGGTGGCGCCGACGACGGTGTCGTATCGGTTGCCCAGCGAGGCATCGAGCTCGCCGCGAATGTAGGCGACCGTGCCCGCGCCGGCGGCGCCGGCCGCGCCGACGGCGACCAGGAAACATCCCGAGGTTACCATGGATAGCGCCAGGAGGGTAGAGGCCACCGAGATCCGGATGAATGGTTTGTGTCGTTTCATGGTCTTGGATAGTGTTACCGTGTTTGACAGCACATGCCGGGACCGGTGCCCGAACAACGGCGTTGAAACGGCCAAGATCGCGCCCAGAGTCCCGGGGGGCAAAACGGCGCCGTGAACGGGGGTCCCCGGCTCCGGCGCGTCGACCCCCGGAACAAACACCCGCCGCGGCGTGCAGCGAATGCGATCCAAACTCTTGCAACATCCTGGAGCCGGCGAAACCCCCGGCGCCGTCCGGATGGCGGGAGCCCGGTATCCTCGCCGCCTCGAAGGGCTTCGGCTCGCCTTGGCGGCCGTCGCCGCGACGGGCCTCTCCTGTAGCGAGGCCCGGGCGGCTCCAGGCGCCCCGGTCGTCGTGAGCGGCGACCGCGTCCGAGTGGAGGCCCAGATCCGGGAGGGACGCCTCTTCGAGCGATACGCGGCCCTCCGCGATGGGGAATGGATCCAGGTCGCCGCGAGCGAGGAAGGCGGCACGATCGGGCCGACCGCAGTGATCTCGGCCGCCCACGGCGCCGAGGCGGGGGCGCTCGCGAGGGTTGCGGCGGATGGCCCGGAACTGGTCGAGGATCTCGAGACGGACGGGCTGCGCGTTCTTCGCAGGGTGGCCCCCGACGCCGACGGGCCGTGGGTCCACGTGAGAACGCGGCTCAGTCCGGCCCGCCCGGAGCGGCTCCATGCGTTCGTCGACCGGTTCAGGTTCTCGCGGGCGCCAGACTGGTCCTTTGCTCCTTCAGTGGGCGGTTTCGTTCCCGACGCCCAATACAAGGCCCCCCTGATCCTCGTGCAGTCGGACCGGCTCGCCTTTGGCATCGTGCCCGATTTGGCAGGGCTGGATCGCCAAATGTTGGTGCGATGCAACCACGCCATGGACCTGGACGTGCCGGCCGGCCCCGTGCTGAGCGTGGGCTTTGCGCCCGCCCGCCTCGCGTACCATTCGGTTTACGCCCCGGACGAGGCCCGGTCATGGACGGCGGAGGCCCCGATCGAGAACGCCTACTACCTGCTGGTCTCGGCGACGGCATCGCCCGGCGAAGCCTACCGCGAGGCCGTGCGGCTGCACTGGAGGCGCTTTGGGAGGGCAGGGCAGGCGCGGGCCGCCGCGCAGCAGGTGGCCACGGACCCGCATTACCTCGGACTGGCGCTTTGGGACGACTGGCGCAGGGCGGTCTGGCGGGTGCAAACGCGCTCGGAATGGCTCGCGGTCGCGCTGCCCGACGGCTCGAGGGGCGGCGGCGTGGCG